>DATJPJ010000153.1:0-16173 GCA_035506455.1 Candidatus Nanoarchaeia archaeon | reverse complement strand
ACTTCGTACCATGGATGATAGCAGTCTTACCAACACTGGGCGGACTATCGACCTTCTTAATCTCCGGATTTGCCGGCGCGTGCCTAACAGTCGCGCTCGTCAGCGCTTGGGCCTATGTCTCAGGGAACCGAGACCAAGGCTCTGGCAGGTTTTAAAGAAAAAAAAGTTTCTCCCCCTTTTTCTTTAAAACATGTCCAAGTTTTTTATCCCCTTGTTTCTTAAAACCCCGATAATTTCGCCGAATTCAATTTAGTTTTGCGCCGCATTGAGTGCAATTAGTCAACACAGCATTATTTTTTGCACCACAATATCTACAATACACTATCTCGATCTCTGTAACAATTTCCCGCTCCTCAACAACAGGAACCTGCTGCGGTAGAATGGGCTCTGAAAATCGGTAAGTGTACCTACCTAGTTCTACGTTCGTATGGACAAAATTCCAAAAGTCTTTCTCCAAGAACGGCTCCTTAAGCAACAACTTCGCCGACAAAGGTATGCTTTCAAGTTCGGCCGGTAAGCTGTCAATGTTACTAATTCGGTCACTCATGCCTAGCATGATCTCAAACTTTGCATAGTTTCCTAGAATTTTTGCGATTAGGCATTTTTCAGAAAGTTCTTTCTTAGTCGCCTGGGTTAGATAAACCAAGTCTTTATGAAAATTGGTGACTAAGTAGCCTCTTCCCACAAAATAAACTTCTATGCTTTTCTGTATTTTGAACAAGTCACAATTGCAATCTTGGAATTGTTGGCGCTCCATTTCATCACCTAACTGGTCTGCTTTCCACAATTGTAGCAGAACTTCATGTTAGGAGATAACTCAATACCGCAGTTTGGGCAAAATGTTGGAGTTTTGGCAACGACTTGTCCAGCTGGAGAAGATGATGAGGTTGAAGTTTGCAACTGTGGATTTGTTGCCGGGCATTGCCTCATTTCTGGTTCAAGGAAAGGCAAAAGCCGCTGATAAAGAGTTTTCATCGCATCAGGCTTTCCAGTGAGAAAAATTTTTGATTTACTGGTGACCTCTAAATACGCTTTCTTGCGAACCAATCCTGTAGATTTGTATTTTATTCCTTCAACGTTTCTAATTGCCTCAGTGACTACGTTGTCTCTTTTGAACATAATGCCTCTTCGAGCATAAAGAACCAAACGTATGTCAGTTAGCAATAATTTGTAAGAGTTTCCACCGTACTTGACTTTAAACTCGCTTTGATACATTATGTTCTCGTTTGGAAGGAGATAATCTTCTAACGGCAATAATAGGTCCTCGAAGGCATTGTCCGAACTATTAGGACATCTCCAACCTTATTTGTGTTTTCAAAGAACACAAACATCAAACCAACAAAAAACCGGCGAAAACCAACGAAAAAAGAGAAATCAAGAATCATCCCCCCAAAAGAAAATTAGGAGGCACCAAACAAAAGCAAGGACTATGGAATTTGATCCGCTCACAACGGGAATCCAATTGTTCGAAGCTATTTCTTGTCAACCAATCGTCGCCTAGCGCGAAGTAACAATGGAGCAACCCACAGCAAGTACCTAAGCTGAACATGAATTGTGCCGTTTATCGGTATTGCCCAAGTCCAAAAAACCGGCAACGCAGAGACAAAAAATATTGCGGCGCCAATCAGAAGGTTGTCTCTTAGAAGCTGATAGTGCCTCTTTATTGGGAGTGGACTATTTTTGTCAGACAAGATAGAGTTGGTAAGCAACGCCAACATCACGAATAATCCTCCGAGGTTTGCAGCGTAAACCATGGAAGTATATTGCCCATTTATGGGCGAAAATATAAGCTCGTTGAATAGGAACGGTTCAATTGACACCAGAAAAAGCAACAAAACATTGAGATAGATGTCGCTCAGTGTCTCAACATGCTGGTAAGACATGATTCTTGTGTAAGAGTACCATACCAGAATCAGAATCAGAAAACTAAAAGCATAATAAAACACGTCAAAAAGCAGCTTCGTAAAATCGCTCGGTGGCTGCCCAATTAGAGCAATTGCGCCGATGGAAAGGGCTAAACCGAAAATCAGGTCAGAGAGGGTTTCTATACGTGATTTCGGTTGCGACCTCGTTTTTTCTTCCGCCATCCAATTGACACTTCGTGAACTAATTGATAGAGGAACAAAATATAACTTTTAAAACAAACTTAAAGCAAAAAAGGCTAATTAAGAAAAGGTAGGGATTTCAGTTATGGCAGGTTGACTTGGTTGAAATGAAACTGAAAAACTCAAGGCCCCGTTTTTCTCAGATGATCGACAAAAGCAAAAAAACATGCTCTTAAACCTGAACGGACATTCAGAAAAAGTGAAGAAAATTTTTTGTTGCGGACTCAGTAGCGGAAAAAGACTTCACAGGCATCCAGCATACATTTCCCCGCCTTCAACCTCATCGTACCTCGATATCTTCATAGTCCAAACTATCAAGATAAATCCACTTACTTATTTATGCTTCCGAACGAGCTAGCAGAATTTCCGCTGGCACAAAGACAAGATACCTGTCTATCCTTGGAGGCAATTTTTTTAGTAGCCCATCAAACCACAACATCGAGAACATATGGGGAAAACCCCGTCGTCACAACTTCTGAGGGCTCGTCTAAAAGCGCGATATCTTTCGCCGTTGTATATATCGAGAACACTTGAGTCCTTAATATTTCCCGTAACAAAATCTGGAAAATCTCTGCATGTTACGACGTCTCCATTCGGCATCACATCCAACTGGAACCAGGGAGCAACACATTTTCTATAACCGAAGAAATTCTCTGGTTCAGCATAGTATTTCCGAATTTCGTTTGCTTTGAGATTCGGGACAAACATAACGGGCATTTTGTGTTTCTTGGATTTTATCTTTCGTGTTTGTTCAATAATTCCACTTATGTTGAGTTCACTAGTGTCACGAACGTAACCTTTCCAAGCGAAAGGTGTCACGCCCAATAATTTATTAGCAATTTTCGTATGCTCTTGTCCAATCCATTCTTCAGTGAACCATGAATAATAGATGATCATGCCATCAGGGTTTAGCTTCTCAGCTTCCCTGACTGTTTCGACTAGCGCAGACTCATTATTCTTAGAGATGGTCGTTAGAATGTAAAACGCTGGTTTTTTCTTCCCCAGTTCTTTTTTGATTTTCTGAATTTTCATTATGCCCTTGACCGCAGTATCTAGCGCCCCTTGGACGCCTCTGCACTTGTCATGAATTTCTCGTGGACCGTCAAAAGAGACGCAGATCATATCCCAACCGTTTTCCACTATTGTCTGAGCGTTTGCTTCCAATCCCACACCATTCGTCACTATTTGGGTAGTTAGCC
The DNA here is from genome assembly GCA_035506455.1 of Candidatus Nanoarchaeia archaeon. GTDB lineage: Archaea > Thermoproteota > Bathyarchaeia > Bathyarchaeales > Bathycorpusculaceae > JADGNF01. The sequence goes on along the minus strand of DATJPJ010000153.1, from coordinate 12,869 downwards.
CTTTTTCCTTAATGTAATTAACAAGAGGAACGAGGGACTCGTATAGAAAAGGTTCGCCTCCCGTCAAATACACATGAACTTTTTTGGGGGCAACTTCATCGATTACTTTTTTATAAACTTCAACAGGAACTTCTCCCACGACTTTTGGAGTGTCACCCCTCGCATTGTAACCATTGTTACCCCATTGCGCGCAAATAACACATCGATGGTTACACCGATGAGTTATCCTCAGACTTAGTAGCCAAAGAGCATTACTGCTTCCATCGTAGTTTCGGTAATCTATTTTCGATCGAACATATTCTCTGTAGGCACCTCTAACGAAACTCTTCAAGAGCTCGGGGTTTCTACATACTGGAACAAGGAATTGTTTTGGAACTCGTCTCAAGTGTACCGTTCACAAACGTACAACTTACATAAAGTACGTTATAACGTTAACCCACCTTTTAGGCAGAGCATGATTGCACCAATGCAAGTTTCCTATTCCTTTGTTCCTTCCTTTATGCCAAAATTCATTCTATTGTGCGCGCAACGAAGGAAAATTCAATAAGCCAACAGTTTATAGGCTAAGAAAGAATTATCCAAGATGAAATCTATGGACAAAACCAACCTGAGTATAACCCAACAAGCGGTACTGGGATTGGCCGCGCTTGCTATCATAATGTGGCTCGCTATATTTTTGCCGGGTTGGTCGATAAATTATTGGCAAGGTTGGATATACTGGGCAGCATTTTTTGTAAGCGTCACTTCAATCAGCGTCTACTTCATTAAAAGGGATCTAACTCTAATCGCTAACAGGCTAAAAGCAGGTCCGACGGCAGAAAAAGAAAGAAGCCAACAAATTACTCAAGTATTTGCAACTGTCTTCTTTATTTTGCTGATTCTAATCCCTCCTTTTGACCATCATTTTCGATGGTCCAATGTCCCATTGTATGCAGTTATCCCATCGGATGCTTTAGTCGTACTTGGACTCGCGATTGTTTTCCTCGTCTTTAGGGAAAACAGCTTCACTTCAGGCATTATTGAAGTTAACAAAGATCAAAGAGTAATATCAACAGGCCCCTACGCAGTTGTCCGCCATCCCATGTACTCAGGGGCGTTGCTTATGCTGTTTTTCACGCCTATTGCCCTGGGCTCATTTTGGGGACTAATCGCATTCTTACCCATGCTTATCGTTATTGGATATAGATTGGTTGAAGAAGAAAAGTTCTTAACGAAAAAACTAGAAGGATATATCGAATACTGCCAAAGAACCCGTTATCGACTTGTTCCTTTCATTTGGTAAACGCATTCTCAGTCATCAATTATTTCCAACATAGACCGACCACAAGATGAAAAATTTTTTGATTGTTACGAACGTGAAAGTGTTTGCAGTTATTTTTTCCATAGTCAGTTCTATTTTCTTGCCACAGCATTGCTTTCAAAAAGAGGCATAACTTTCACATAAAAACAGAATAGAGAAGCAATAAAATTTTGCCTCTCTTTAAGCAAGAGTAGCACGAACACAAGTTCTTCTTCTAAGAATCGTAGCAACAACGACAACAATAACGATAATCAAAACAACCGCAGCGGCAACAACAAGGTAAAAAGAAAACCCGGTAATGGACGCGTTCGAACTTGCCAGTTGCGCTACCCAAATTTGCGAGTCCAAACTACCAACCAAAACGTACCCACCGTTTCTTGCTTGAATTAAGGGCTTGCCAAAATCCTCGACAGAAACTCCCCAAATGGATGCCCCCGAAAATGTCTCATTCCATTCAACTGCTCCAACCGAGTCAGTTTTAACGAGCCAAACTCCTTTGCCGTTGTACAAGCCGGCGAAACAATAACCTCCGTCACTGCTCTGAGTGACAGCTAAAGCCCAGCTACCGAATCCGCCATAATTTTGGTTCCAGAGCATATTGCCCTCATAGTCGGTTTTAACCAGCCAAGCTAAATAATCGGTGCCTTTGTCAACACTGACGCCCGCGAGAAGGTAACCTCCGTCCCTAGTTTCTATTCCGGCATCGCTTTCTGCAGTGAAAAAACTGCCAGAGCCACCATAGGTTTTGTTCCACAATTCATTGCCATTCGAATCGGTTTTAATAATTTTAAAGGCAGAAGGCAAAGTTTCAGATTCCCAACTTGTGCAGAAGATTGCGTAGCCTCCATCACTATTTTGCACTATTGAATTAGCGAAATCTCCTTGAGGACCAACTATAGTTTTGTTCCATTGCATGTTACCTGAAGAATCGATCTTTACAAACCATATCTGCCCGACAGCGTGAGTGGCGTTTTGAGGTGGAGAAAAAGTCCCAACAAAAGCATATCCGCCATCGCTGGTTTGTACAAAACCGCGAAACGAGTTATACGGCTCATCCAAAAAGAAACTCTTGTGCCACTCAATGATTCCAACGGAATCGACCTTAACGACGACATACTCATTGTTGATTGTTCCACCCAAGGCGTATCCACCATTTTTAGTTTGGATGAGGTATGGAAGGCTTGTGTTGGTTCCTCCAAGCTCATAGCTTCTTGTCCAAAGCAAATTACCGCCGGAATCTGTCTTGATCAATATGGTGCTTGAAAAATTAACCCCCGAAATCATGAATCCACCATCACTCGTTTGCAAGACCGTGTAGCCGACAAACCCGCTGAAGAAATGCTCCCATTCCAATTTAGGTGCCTGCGAAGATGCATTTGCAGAAAGAACGGGTAAGACAGTACAGATAGCCAAGAAAATTATAGCTAGAGTGAAAAAAGATCGCCGCGTAAGTCTCAACTCGTCACAAGAATTCTTAACGCATAGGTTTGCTTTATTCATTATCAAAAACGCCAGCATGATTGGTAGGTGTTAAGTATAAAAGAACCCATAATCCACAATATCTAGGCGATATGAATTGGTCTTAGCTAGAATGTCTATTTGGTGCTTCAAAAAAGGGAAACGTGAAGAGGCCTTCGCAGAATTGGACCGAATTCTGAGTAGCTTGTCTCAAAACGTAACGGGATTCCGAGGCTACATGTCGCTGCTTTCGAAGGAAGATCTAACCGCAGCAGTAGTCTTGACTATATGGCAAGATGAAGAGGCGTTGGAAGCATCTGAAAAAGGAGTTTTCGCTGACGCTATTAAGAAAGTGCAAGGCTTGCTTGAAACCACTCCAAGAATAGAAAACTACAAAGTATATTCAACAGAACTGTTTCAACACTTCAAATAACCAAATCACTAGCGAAAGCATCCTTTGCGCAAAGCATACAAGGCAAACCCACGTTTTACTAGTAAGAAAAGGAACGAATGACTGCAGGTTTCTTGAGTCAAGAAGTCTATACAAACAACCTTTTATTCAATTGGAACTTCTACTCTGTTCAGTGATAAGTCGACTGCAAGCTGTAGCAGGAACTACTTGGCTTCAGGAAGATAGAGAATGAATAGACTGAACAAGTTTATTCGCATACCTGCTATTACAACTCTCATAATTATAGCGGTCTTCTTTTGCCTCATCCTACTTCAGCAAAATAGCATTCTACAAACGGCAAAAGATAACATGGCCCAAAAAGAACAGGGGCAAATGCTTTTTACAACTCTTGTAACTCAAAGCTCGATATTTCAATTGCCCTTGCAAACACCTCTTCCTTGCTACGGTCCACATTTGCTTGCAAACGTAAGCGAAACTGAAGCGAACATTAACGATACGATAACCGTCTCGGGAAAAATCTGCCCGCCCGAACAAAACGCAACCGTTGAGATTACTTTCATCAGACCAGACTACACCTATATCAACCTAAAAGCATTAGCCGACAACCAAACTGGAGAATTCAGTGTCAACCAAACTGTGGACATGGTAGGGTTCTGGAACATTTTCCCGTTGGAAAACCATATAACTGACAGGCTCTGGGTAAACGTCACTGACCCTTCAGGTGCATTGCTGCCACCAACAGTCGCGCATCGGTATGGACCACCCCCTTACACGAACTACGTTCTTCCTCTGGGAATAGCGGGCATTGCTGCAGGAGCAATCCTTCTTGGGATAACATTTTATCGTAAAGACAAGACCAAAAAAATCAGCAATCTACGGCTACTGGTTCAAATAGCCTTCGTTCTGCTGATTTTCACGGGCTTGTTTTTAAACCAACCTCAACTCCCAGCCGTTCCAAATTCAGAAATCTCTGCACACGAACTTTTGGTTGGAACCAATATTTATGGCGGTCCTTTGCCCGATGGTTTACCACTTCCCGCTTTCGCATGTTACTACTCCTGTGGACGAACAGTCATATGCCCTCTTTGGCAAGTCCAGACCTACATTTACCCGTTCTGGAACGTTGGTCATGGATGGGCAGTAAACTATGATATCTCCGGATTGGAGCGAATTGCTTTGGTCATCGGGCTGGTAGTCTTGGCTTCAGTAATTTTGGGCAGAGTTTGGTGTGGATGGGTTTGCCCTTTTGGATTATACATAGACGTGGTAAGCCGAATAAGGAGTGCACTGAGAATTAAGCACAGAAACTTGGCTCCACCTCTAAACGAGAAATTGCATCAACTAAGCTACATAATCTTGGCGGTCACAATACTGCTGTGCGTAATTTTCGCTTCTCAAGCAATCACAGGAACGCAGATTGTTTCGGGAACGCAGCCCGGAGGCTTCGTCTATACATACTTCTCCGCACCGTTCTGTCAAGTTTGCCCGATGAAGCCGTTATGTCTGCTTCTAGCATCGGCTGCAGGAACGATGAAGTCATCGTGGGTTCTTGGGACAACTACAGGTCAATTCTATCAACTCGGCTATTACGTGACTTCACTAAACGTCGCCGTTCTAACTGTAGTTACTGCAGCTGCTTTCTTTTTTAGACGATCGTGGTGCAGAATCTGCCCACTGGGCGGCTTAATCGCTCTATTCAACCGGTTTCCGCCTTTTAAATGGGTCTCAGGAGTTCGGCTTGAGAAGTCGGAGGAAAAATGCACAAAATGTGGAGTCTGTAAACGAGTCTGTCCAACGCAAGTAACCAACGTTTATGAACAAAAAGGTGGAGACGTAGCCAATTCTCGATGCCTAATGTGCCTCAGATGTGTGGAAATGTGCCCTGAAAAAGATGCACTAAAGTTCAAATTCGCAGGCAAAACAGTGGCGGAGTCAAGAAATTGGCTAAAAAAAGACTAGTCAAATAAAGATCTACTGCAAAAATAACTTCTAACCCTGAGGTGATTTATTTTTTAGTTTCTTCTTTTAGTCGTGATCCACATTTCTTGCAAAGCTCGGAATCGAAAGGATTTTCTGTTCCACACGATCTACATGCTGTTGTCCTTGAAATCGCTGAAGCTTTAGAGGGTTGTCTAGTTCTTTTCTGAGCTTCCTCAACGTCTCGCAACTTATTTCGAGTTTTAGATGTGTTTCTCCAGATGAAAAAAGAGCCCGCCAAAATTGCAACAACCACGACGGCTATAATAGTTAAAGTCAAAGTGGAAGTCCAAGTGAACCCAGTCGGCGATGTCGGAGACGATGTGGGAGACGCGTTTGGATTAGCGGTTGGCGTTGCAGTTGCAGCAGGAGTTGATGTTGCAGAAGCAGTGAATACGCCATAAGCATCCGTTTTCAGCAACCAAAAGTCTTCCGCACCCGCCGCGCCAGTAGCGTTCGTGTATCCCCCAAGTGCGTAGCCTCCATCAGTGGCCTGGGCTACAGCACCTGCGACGTCCAGACCGTTGCCACCATAAGTCTGGTTCCAGACAACATTACCGCTTGAGTCGGTTTTAAGAAGCCATGCCTTAACCAAGGTAGCACCAGACGAGTTGGAGACGCCTACAACAGCATATCCACCGTCGTTAGTCTGAATACCTGAGATCGCATCGTTAATACCTGAACCTCCATAGGTTTGATTCCATTGCATGTTTCCAGTAGAGTCAGTCTTAATCATTAAATATCGATCGCCACTTGCACCTTCAAGAGTACCTGTAAGCATGTAACCACCGTCACTGGTCGACAACATGTTACCCATAATGCAATTTTCCGAAAGCGGATAAGTTTGATTCCACTGCTGAACGCCATTGCCATCAGTCTTAATCATCATAAGACTCGACAAACTCGATGTGTTCAAAGAGTTGGTGTCTCCACCCAGCAAATAACCTCCATCACTTGTCTGCAAAACCGAGAATAATTCCACATCGTGACCCCCGATGAAAGGCGTGTACCACTGAAAAACACCATAACTGTCAACCTTCAGGAGCCATGCCGCTTTCCCATTGCTTGAAATAGAATTGGAAGTTCCAACAACAGCAAAGCCTCCGTCACTGGGAGTTTGGACAATACTGTAGCCTATAGAAGTTCCCACCTGAGGATAAGTTTGGTTCCAAACAAGATTGCCTTGATAGTCAGTTCTCACTATCCACATGGAAAGTTCGCCGCTGCCGACGTTGGCGCTGCTACTTTGGCTTGAGCTGCTTTGGCTAAAAGAGTAAGTGTAACCTGTTATTCCATAGCCATGATCGCTACACTGGACCACAGCATCAGCTATACTCTGACCTAAACCGCTGAAAGTTTGGTTCCACAATTCGTTGCCGTCAACATCCGTTTTAACCATCCAAGCATTAATGAGCCCTGAACCGAAAGAGTTAGTGCTGCCCACCAACGTGTAACCTCCCTCGACTGTCCTAATCATGGCATATGCCTTATCGCTGTTGGCTCCTCCATAGGTTTTGCTCCATCCAATTGTGGTTGAAGCAGTTGCAACACATGAAAGAAGCAAAATCATAACTGTAATTAGAGATAGGCCTAAAGCCAAACAACGTGCAAGTCGCATCATGAGAGGTCTTGGTTGAATAGTCGCTCACAGAATAAAAGCTTACTCCATAATTGCCCAGCCAACTACGCAAGTGGGGTAAAAGCAAATAAGCACCAAAGCGCCAGAAGATGTGAGGAACTGTTATGACCTTGTGGTTTTACGTAAAGACAAGTGATGACCCAAAAATAGTTGGCAACGTTGTCTGCGCCTACAACATATTCGAAGACAGCCACCCAAAAGGTGAATACACGTGGGTCTTGGAAAAGGGGACAGGACCCGAAGATTATTGGGAGATAAGAGGCAAGTTTGAAGAAATAAAAGACCTATCTGATATTGCCCTCGTTTACAAGACTGGCAACACCGTAGTGTTAGGCGAGGTGAACGACGATTTGGTCGACAACTTCATGGATCCATTGCTGGAAAAATATGGATTCGATAACATAAAATGCGTGGCAACTCATCCAAAAGCGTAGCAAGACAATATGGGGTTTCTTAGCCAAAAGTAATTGATTATAGCCGCTCAAATAGCAAACAAATTTCACAAAGATCAAGCTATTGGATAAGAGATAAAGCGGGCTAATTGTCTAGTCTTTTTGACCCACAACGATGCAAGCAAAAAAAGCAAACACCGTTTTCGACTTACTCACCAAACCTGTCCGCGAAGCACTAGCTGATGCTGGATTCTCCGAACCTACATTGCCACAAACCATGGCTTTTACGCCAATTATAGCTGGAAAAAACGTTTTATTAATTGCGCCAACTGGCACAGGCAAAACTGAGGCTGTCTTGCTTCCAGTCTTTTCAAAGCTGGTGCAACAAAAAAGCCTAAAATACGAACTTAATGGTATTCAAGTAATTTACATCACCCCGCTTAGAGCGCTGAACCGCGACATGCTCAAACGCCTAACATTCTGGAGTCAACGCCTAGGAATTTCCGTCGAGATTCGTCACGGAGACACCGAGATGAAAATCCGGCGCAAGCAAGCTCGTCAACCGCCTCAGATGCTCGTGACAACGCCTGAAACTCTACAGGCGATTCTGCCGGGCTCACAAATGCGTAGGCACCTCAAAAGCGTCCAATACGTCATTGTCGACGAAGTTCACGCTTTGGCTGAAAGCAAACGCGGAGCCCAACTCACTATAGCGTTAGAGCGGCTATTCGAAGCAACTGGACATGAGTTTCAAAGAATCGGTTTGTCCGCAACGGTAGGTAACCCTGAAGAAGTGGGAAAGTTCATAGCAGGAACCAGCAGACCCGTAACCATGGTACAGGCAGTCACAGCAAAAGACTACAGCTACCGTGTTGAGTATCCAACCCCATCAGAACCAGACTTCGAGTTGGCAAACAAGATCGAAACGTCGCCTGAAGCAGCTTCGCGAATTCGCAGACTCTCCGAGCTTGTAGACTCGCACAAGTCAACACTCATCTTTGTCAACAGCCGGACTGTAGCCGAAATGTTGGGGCACCGGTTTAGCCAGTTAGAACGCCAAGACATCGCAGTTCATCACGGTTCACTCAGCAGAGAAGAACGCGTGAACATCGAGGACAACTTCAAGTCAGGCAAACTCAAGGCCATAATATGCACGAGCACCTTGGAGCTCGGCATAGATGTTGGCAGCGTGGACCTGACCATTCAATACATGTCGCCTCGCCAAGTCAGCAGTCTAATTCAGCGTGTGGGGAGAAGCGGGCATAGTCTTGGAAGACTTTCGGAAGGAGTAATTATCACGGTTTACTCTGACGACACTCTAGAATCGATTGCAGCAGTCCAAAACGCCATGGCCAATAAAGTAGAGCCAGTCGTCCTCCACCAAAATGCACTCGATGTGCTGGCACACCAGATTGCAGGTGTTCTTATGGACAGAGAAACTGTTTCCATTGAAGATCTGACGGCTAATGTGAAACGAGCATACCCATACCGTAAGTTAAGTAGAAAACAGCTTTCGGATGTAGTATACTTTTTAGAGAACCTCAACAAATTACGCCTAGACGAAGAAGGCAAGATTCTGAGAAAATCTGGAAGCACACGCGAATATTACTATGGCAACCTCAGCATGATACCCGACGAAAGACGTTATCCTGTAATCAACGTTCTCACTGACCGCAAAATCGGAACCTTGGGTGACGAGTTTATGGCATTAGACGCTCGCGTAGGACTACACTTCATCATGCGAGGCAAGGTCTGGCGCATTGTTCAAATCGAAGAAGAAACCGGAACCGTCCACGTAGTCCCCGCCGAAGACCCCTTCGCCGCCATCCCGGGTTGGGATGGAGAGATCTTGCCAGTCCCATTCGACCTTGCACAACAAACCGGAGTCGAGCGAGAAACAATTGCCAAAATCCTCAAACAAGGCAAAACTCCAGAGCAAACAGCAGAAACCCTTGCTGTCGAGATGAAAACAGACAAAGCCACACTCTTGGAAACCGTACGGGAAATCGACGAACACCTAAAAGAAGGTGCACCGCTGCCAACAGAAAAACGAATCTTGTTGGAAGCTTACGACCGCTACTTGGTCGTGCATGCTTGCTTTGGCGAAAAAGTCAACCGCACGCTAGGCGGCATCTTCGACTCGCTGCTTTCGGACCGCGAAATCATCATTGGTTGGTGGGCAGACGGCTACCGCATTCTGCTCGAAATGCCCCGGAAACTCTCCCTCTTCGAAATAGAAGAAATGCCCAAAACGCTCTTCAACCTAACAAACGAGCAGATTGAGCAAGCTTTTCAGAAATACATCAGAACTAAATTTCCTTTTGCCAACAAGATGAAGTTCGTTGCGGAACGTTTCGGTGCAATGCCCCGCGGGAAAACCATGAGCGCCCAACGCCAGGCAAAACTACGAGCATCGTTCGAAGATACGCCAATTTACGATGAAACAATCAGAGAAGGCATGTTGGAAAAAGCAGACCTAAAAAAAGTTCTCCAAATAATTTGCGATGTTCAAATTGGAACGATCCAAGTGAACTGGATAACCCGCGCCGAAAAACCTACTCCTCTAGCTTATCACATTCTAGCTCAGTACGCCGACATCTCAGAACTCATGGCGCCCGAAAGAGTCATCCTCAGCAACATTGATAGAATGAAAAACGCCATCGAAGCACGCACTGCAACACTGCTCTGCCTCAACTGCGGAGAATGGTCAATTCAGGAAAGAGTAAGAGATTTGCCTAAAGAGCCAGAATGCGCAAAATGTCATTCGCATTTGCTAACACTACTGTATCCAACCCAAGACGCAGACAAACTCAAACAGCTGCTACGAAAGCGCCGTGACGGCAGAGACATATTTGAAGAAGAGCTCAAAGAACTGACGCAAGCTCGACGCAAAGCAGACTTGGTCCTAAGCTACGGAAGACAAGCCATTCGAGCTTTGATGGTTAAGGGTGTTGGACCCGAAACGGCTTCGAGGATATTGGGCAAGATGCACCCCAAAGAAGATGACTTCTATATGGACTTGCTTAAAGCAAAGATTCAATACCTGCGTACCCGGGAGTTCTGGGAAGACAAAGAAAAGTCACGATAACAATTTTCTTAGCCGTTTTTTTGTTAATCATTTATAACATTGAAATGCAGAAAGAACTCATCATGGAAGAAGGAAAAGAAAAGAAGCAGCTTAAACGCAGTCTGGGCTTATGGTCTGCTACCGCATTAAACGTAGGGGCCATCATAGGCGGCGGAATCTTTGTAGTTACAGGTATAGTAGCAGATTACGCTGGCTCAGCGCTCATAATTTCCATGGCAGTCGCAGCATTGATCGCCACACTCACAGCGTTGAGCTTCACCGAACTCTCAACTTGGCAACCAGTTGAGGGCAGCGCCTACGAGTACACGAGGCAGCTGGTCTCGCCGTTTGCAGGTTTTCTTTCTGGTTGGATGTGGGTAGTCGCAAACACGTTTGGCGGAGCCGCAGTGTCGCTTGGGTTCGCATATTACTTGCATACATCCGTTCCAACCGCGCCAGTAAACATCGTCGCAGCAGTCGTTTGCTTAGCGTTTACTGCACTGAACTTTTACGGAGTCCGCCAGTCCGCGATGCTAAACAACATACTAGTCACCATAAAGCTGGTAATATTATCATTCTTCGTCATCTTTGGCCTTTTCTTCTTCAAAGCCCAAAATTTTACCCCATTCACACCGTTGAGCGTAAATGTACTGTTCGGAGCATACTTTATCTTCTTCGCATATGGAGGATTCGCGCGGGCCACCGTTGTCGCCGAAGAAGTCAAGGACGCCCGACACAACGTACCAAGAGCAGTCCTGCTAAGTGTTGGAATATCAACTGTCGTTTACATTCTAGTAGGAACAGCAGCAGTTGGACTAATTGGAGCGAAAGCGTTGGGAAGCTCGAGTAGCCCCCTGGCCAGCGCAATAAACGTGACAGGAAATTCCCTGGCGGTCCAGATAATTTCCTTCGGAGGCTTGGTCGCCACAGCAAGTGTCTTGCTAACTGGAATTCTAGGGGTTTCACGAATGATTTTCTCAATGAGCAGAAGAAACGATCTCCCACAACGACTCGCCAAAATTCATCCCCGCTTCTGCACACCATACATCTCGGTGTTGATAGTAGGCGCAACAATGACTCTGCTAGTCTTGTTCTTTAATCTAACAAATGTAGTCGCAGTGAGCACGTTTGCCCTCTTATTTTGGTATGTTTTCGCTAACATAGCAGCATTCAGACTCAAGGTAAAAAAGAGGCTATTTCCAAAATTCATACCAATCTTAGGATTGGTAACCTGCCTTGCTTTGCTCGTTGCAATTTTTGCAGTTGCACTGACAGCCTGGATAGTTGGGATAGCCTTTTTAGCGGCTGGAACAGTAATTTACAGCGTCAGAAAATGGCAGGCTAAAAGAAGCGAGGAAACGAAATAGTGTGGGAGCTAATTCTCCCGTTTATAGGTTTTCTTGTCGCGTTTGTCGCAGCAATGATTGGCGTTGGCGGAGGGGTCTTTATCGTGCCGCTGCTAACTCTGGCTTATGCGTTTACTCCAGCCCATGCCATTGGAACTAGTTTGTTGGTCATCTTTTTTGTAGGGCTCTCTGCAACGATGAGCTACTCGAGGCATAAACTAGTCTTCTTTAAAGTAGGATTGTTGCTAGCAGTCGCGACAATTCCTGGTTCCTTACTCGGAGCATACCTGACATCCATCTTACCTGGCGCAGTTCTAGGTCTGATTTTCGGTGTTTTCCTAATAGCTGTGGCAATTAGGATGCTTCTCTCTAACAATCTATTTTATAAGAAAAAATTTGAAACCGACAACGTGAAAGCAGTTTGGTCGGAGTCAGAAGTTTTGGCTGAAAAACGGCGGTTTGTTGCGGCCTTTGGATTGTGTTTTTTTGGGGGTCTAGTTTCCGCACTTTTGGGGATTGGCGGTGGACTAGTGTTCGTGCCAGTTTTGGCTCTGGTCCTGTTCTTGCCTATTCACGTAGTAGTTGCAACTTCGATGTTTACTATGGTTTTCACGTCGAGTGCGGGCGTTGTGCAGCATTGGTCTTTAGGAAACGTCAATTTGGAGTTCGGGATTTTGCTCGCGGTTGGGGCGGTTGCAGGCGCGCTAGTTGGATCTTGGGTTTGCAAAAGAGTTTCAGACGAAAAACTACAGGCAATTTTTGCAGTGGCATTGATTCTGTTGAGCGTACAAATGATCTTAAAGTTTATTTAGACAGTGCTTGGTACTCCACGCAATGCTTTTCTATAGTGAAGCCTGGACTTTCCACAAATTATGGGTCGTTGTAATTGAACGGTTAGTAGGTTATTTTGTTTAGTCGCCTTTCCCTGTAGACAACTCCGACCACAATGATAGCAATTGCAAGCAGAACTGCAGCAACAAGTGCTATGGTTGCGTCGCTAGCAAAAACTGTTAATGCGGCGGATTGCTCCTGCGAAGCGTCAAAGCCTGTGGATGCACTCATTCCGAAGTTGGATGCTGCCGCGTAGTTTTCTCCAATCGGGATTAGCTGAAGGTTAACGGTTCCTTGTGAATCGGTCGTTGCTTTGACTTGTGTCCCGTTTGCCAGTGTACAAGTAACCTTTGCACTAGATATTGGTATTCCAAACGCGTCAATTACGACCAGCTTAACTTCATAGACTCGGGTAGGCACTGTTTCATTAAGAGGCAAGTTCACTAC
>DATJPJ010000152.1:0-5895 GCA_035506455.1 Candidatus Nanoarchaeia archaeon | reverse complement strand
TGCGGCGAATACGCCTACGAATGCGAAATCTAGTGGAAGTTGTGAGTATCCGTTGCCAAATATCATCAATCGCCTGACTGCGTCAATTGTGTAAGAGATTGGGTTAACGTTTGCGATGGCTTGTAGCCAATTTGGCATTTTGTTTATTGGAAAGTATGCGCTGCTGGCGAACATTAAGGGCAAAGTCACTAGATTAAAGATGGCTTGTGGTGTTTCCATTCTAGTGGTTCTTAGGGTAATTGCAGTAAACATTGAAGCGAGTCCGAATCCTATCAGAAATACTATGGCGAATACTCCAAAAATGCTGAAGACTGTGAAGTTTGCGCCTAGCTGCAAGCCTAGTAAGAAGGCGATCACTGTTACTATGGCGGCTTGAAATACTGATCTAATGCTTGCTGAGATTACTTTGGAGGTTATGATGACGGATCTGGAGACTGGTGTGCTTAGGACTTTGTTCATGAAGCCTAAGCGTCTGTCGAAGACTACGGATATGCCGACGAAAGCTGTGGTGAAGACTGTTACGAAGGCTACCATTCCCATTGCCATGAAGCTGAAGTAGCTCGTGGTGCCAAAAGTTGAACTCATTATTGTGTTGGACATTTGACCAAAGTAGGTGCCTAGTCCTTGTATTTGCTGTGGCGAGAGTGTTGCTGCGAGGCTTGCTGGCAGAGCCGGAATTGAACTGGTGGAAAAGATTGAACTGATGTTCATAGCTTTTCCTAGCAATGCTAGCCAAAGTATAGGTTGGATTATGCCTATGACAAAGACTATTGGGTTTTGATACCACTTCTTTAAATCACGATTAGTTAAAGCCCATAGACCATGGAATCTATTTTTTGACAGTTTATCTTCGGTCATTGTCTCGCCCTCCGCATGGTCATTCTTTGTCTAAACACGTTGTCTTTGGATTCTTCTGCATCGCGCATCGATTTTCCTGTAAACTGCAGGTAAACCTCGTTTAAGGTCGGCTTAGTTAGAGATAGCTTTGTAACTGCGTGCCCATTCTTCCTTAATGCTTCAATTATTAGTGGAGCCGTCAGTTCGCCGTTTGCTGATTTTATGATGTAGGAACCGTTTTCTTTTTTGACCTCTTTGACGTGTTCAATTTTGCTGATTAAATCGGTTATGTCTGTTTCTTTTTGGATTCCTAGAGTTATGATGTCTCCGCCCAATCCATCTTTAAGATCAGCTGGAGTTCCAATGACAACTATTTTTCCGTGGTCAATTATTGCGATGCGGTCGCAAAGTGCGTCTGCCTCTTCTAGATAGTGGGTTGTTAGGAAGAGGGTCATGCCAAATTCTTTTTTGAGCATTTTAACGTAGTTCCACGTGGCTGCACGGGTTTGCACGTCCAGGCCCAGCGTTGGTTCATCCAAGAAGAGTAGTTTGGGTCTGTTGATTAGGCCGCAAGCAAGTTCTAGTCTGCGTCTCATACCGCCTGAGTAAGTTTGAACTCGTTTATCTTTAAAGCTGGTTAGTTCGACGAGTTGCAGCAGTTCGAGTGCTCGTTTTTTTGAAACTGAACGTGGTATGCCGTACAAATCGGCGCAGAGAAGAATATTTTCTTGGCCTGTTAAGTCTTCGTCTGCAGTGTATTCTTGAGGAACGACTCCGATGGAACTTCGAACTTCGAGGCTTTGTTTGGCTATGTCTCCGCCTAAGACGGTAGCTTTTCCCGAAGTGGGCCTTAGCACGGTGATGAGCATGCTTATCGTTGTGGTTTTGCCTGCTCCGTTAGGACCCAAGAAACCAAAAATTTCCCCCTGTTTTACGCTAAAGTCAATGTGGTCCACTGCAGTTAAGCTGTTGTTAAAGACCTTGGTTAATCCTTCTACTTTTATTATATCTGCGCTTTCAGTCATTTCTGTTCACCTTTTATTTTTTTTGTTATCCCTTCAAGTTTCTCTGAAGCCTCGTTGATGGCGGCAATAGCTTCGTTGAGTGCTTGCCCAGAAAAGTTTTCTTGCAGGGCGCTACTGAGTTCAAACATTGCTTTTCCAGCACGTTTCATAGTCTCTTTAATTTCTGAAGCTTTTTCAGGCGGTATCTTCGTGAAGAAGGTACTAAATGGAGGTCGTGGGAAACCCATAACTTCTCTAAACTTTTTCATAACGCCTTTTTGTTCTTCGAGAATTGATTTTCCGCTTTGAGTAAGTTCGTAGCGTTTCATTCCGTTTTCTGCAGGCAATTCTTTGATGTATCCACGGTCTTGGAGTAGTGCCAGCAATGGATATATTGAGCCTGGACTAGGCTTCCAAAAACCCCCCGCGTGCTTTTCTATGTGATCGATAAGTTCGGATCCAGACATTGGTTTTTCGTTTAGTGCTCCTAGCACATGGTAACGGATGAATCCTTTGGGGACCATCGCGGTATGGCGCATCCAGTTTCTTCTGTGAGCACCGTTGCCGCTCCAAGGTCTGGTTTGGCTTTCTGGTTGTCCGTTTTCTTTTTCACTCATATAATATCACTATTGATATCACTGTTGACTTTAAGGCGATATCATTAGTGATATTTAAACATACTGTGAACGATCGAACTAAAGAAAAGATGTTTAACGTTAATTCACTACAGTTCCGATTTTTTCGCCGTTAAGAGCTGACAAAATATTCTCAGGCTTAAAGCCATTAACTACAACTAGTTTGACTCTTTTTCGTTTGAGTACTTTCACGGCTTCTGGGTCAATTATTTGATGAATCCCCGCTTTGTGAGCAGTTTCAGCAAAGACATTTTGCAATTCATCGAAGCTTAACTGATCGAGCTTTTTGGCATCAATGTGTTTTTTTGGGTCTTTGTTATAGATGCCTTCCTGATCTGTGCCTTTGAGAAGTAGGTCTGCGTCTACGCGCTCTGCGACTAATGCGGCGACTGTGTCTGTTGTTATTCCTGGTCTTAATCCACCCATGACTGCAATTTTCCCTGTCTTTAGGCATTCTGCTGCTTCTTCGAGTGTAGTTGCCACTTTGTCACAGGTTTGGGAGTCGAGTTTTTTGAGGAAAAGCTGGGCGAATAATCTTGAGACTGAGATGGCGACTTCGTCTTGGGCGTTCATTTCTAGGCCGAGGTTTTTTGCAATAACTATGAATTCTCGGGCTAGTTGGCCACCGCCTGTTACTATGACGATTTCGTGTCCGTTTTGTTTTATGGTTTTGATGATGTCAGTGTATCTGATTATGATTTCTGGGTTGATTGGAGATGCAATAACGGATCCGCCGATTCTTATGACTATGCGCATTGTCTTCAGTCCTTTCGGTTAGGCTATGTGGTGGTGGGATTAAAATGATTTCTGCCTTGTGTTGAGGCTAAAAAAGGTTGGTTTAAAAAAAATAAAAAAGGAAAGGGATGTTTTTTTGTTTTACTTGCGTTTGCGTAGAGTGATTGCTGCGACTGCGACTATGATGATGACTATGACTGCTGCTGCGATGACGTATGCTTCAGTTGCTGGGAAACCTGCTGGGGGTGATGGTGCGATTGTTGGTGATGTGACTGGTGAGGGTGTTGGTGCAATTGTTGGTGTAGGGGTTGGCGCTGTGGTTGGTGGAACAGTTGGGGTAGGTGAGGCAGTTACTACTGGTGCTGCTGCTGCAACGACGCCGACTGCTGTTTGGGCTGATGATGGACCGTATGATTGTGTTCCTGCAAAGTTTGCGGTGATGACGTATTCGCCTGTCGCTGGTGGTGTCCATAGGTAGTGGAATATGCCGCCTGTTCCTGTGCTTGTGACTGATGCGATCTGTTGAGTTACGCCTGAGGAGTCAGTTGCGTAAAGCTGTACTGGAACGCCAGTGATGTTGCTTGGTTGATTGATTGAGTGTTGTATTAGGTATTCCATTTGAGCGGCTTGGTCTTGATCAGAAACGGCTGGTGTGCCTTTCAGTTGGGCTTGTGGTGTTTGGTCTATGACTGTTCCAGTGATTTCTACTGATTGTCCTAAAGCTACGCCTGTAGTTACCGGGTTAATTGTTGTTGCACTTGGTCCTGGACCGTTCGCGTATATCATGCCGTCGTTGTAGTTTAGCCATGTGAAGTATCCGTCTGCGACTGCGATACTCTGCCATGAGCATATGCCGTACATTTGCCAGAGGAGTTTGCCTGTGAATGCGTCAACGCATCGCGTTTGGGCGCCGTGGTAGGCTGGTGCGTTTAATGAGTGTTCCTCTTCTACCATGTAGACTTTGTTATTCGCGATTGCAGCTACTTGTGTTGGGTAGTGACCGTATACGGTTTCTGCTGTTAGGGTACTGTTGTTGGGGTCGGTTTGGCTTTCGCCGTAGGTGAACATGATGTTTCCGTTTGTGCAGTTGATTGCGTATAGTTCTCCGCCGTAGCCTGCTGTGTATAGTACGCCGTAGCCCATGCCCATTGGGTTGGTTAAGCCAGTGGTGCCGCTGTAGTAGTTCCATGGGTTTTGAGGTGCTAGTGGTCCCCAAAGAGGCTGGCCTGTGAGGGCGCTGAATCCGCTCCATTGTTCTGTTTCTCGGTAGTAGATGGTGAAAACGTTGTCTTGGCCGTCAACTGGACCGACTTGTATGGTTTTGTTGCCTGATGGTGCAGGGTAGGCTGTTTGGAACAAGACATGTCCGATGGTTGCTCGTGTCGCGTTGAGGTTGATTGCCCACAACACGTAGGGGTCTGGTGTTCCGAAGACTCCTGCTGAAGTTCCTGGAATTGTCTGTAGACCTGAGCTTTGTCCAAGTATGAAGTCACCTGGTACTACGTAGAGGATTGAGGGGTTGTAGTTGTTGATTACGGGGTTTGTACCTACGGTTGATTGAGTCGGGTAGAGTGCTTGATCTAGAGTTACGTTCCAGTCATACGCTGCGCTCATGTTCTGGTTGGTTTTTCCTGGTCCCCATGCAGTAATTCCGCTTGCAATATCTATTCCTGGCGTCTTGGTGTTATTCCATTGTGTTAGGCCGACGTATTGTCCTGTTGCGGCGTTTCTTACTAGCGTGTAGATTAGCCATTCGCCTTGTGGTCCTTGTGCCTGAGTGCCTGATGGAACGTTGGTCTCGTTGAATTGGTTCAATCCGGTCATGGGATCGATTGCTGCCCAAGCGGAACTCGAGTTGAAGGTTCCAGCTGCACTGGAAGCGCCAATTTGTTGGGCGTTGAATACATCACTTGGACCGTAAGTGCCGTGAAGTAGGTTCAATTCGGCTGCTGATGGGTTGGTGATTGGGATGTTTGTGCCAGTTACGGTTGTTGTGTACCAAAGGTATTCGCCTGAAACGCCGTGTTCGTTTGGTGTTTCGCCGTCGTACATTTGTCCGAAGGAAACTGAGTTGATATCTGGTCTACTCCAAATAAGTTGTCCTGTTCTGAGACTTACGCAGTCGATTCCTTCGCCGCTGATGGCTGGGTTGGCTGGGAAACTGAAGTATACGTTGCCGTACATGATTATTGGGTTTGTGTATTTGAGGTTGTACTGAGTGCCTGAGTAGAAGCTCATGCCATTGACGATTGCGTTCTGGTCGTCGCCTACGATACCGCCCCATGCTAATGGGAAGGTCATTGATACGTGGGCAGTGTTGGGTGCCCAACCTTGTGGGTTGAATTTGTCATATGTAGCGCCGTATTGTCGTTGGCCAAGCCAATTTGAAGCGATTGCGGACCATGTTTGGTCGTTTTCGTTAATTGGGCGAGTCCAATAGCTAACTGGCAGTGAGGCTTCTTGGAAGTAAGGATACGGTGTCTGTGTTACAGTGAAGTTAAATGTTGTTGAAGCGCCCAGGAAGGTGTCGTTAACGTATTCGTTGGTGACTGTGCCATTTACTCCGGTGTATCCAGCTCCTGCGGCAACTTGTGCTGGGAAGCTGAATGTACCAGTGTACGTTCCTGTTTGTTGTGGTGTGAATAGACAGTAGGCTGAGCCAACGGGGTCAGATACGCCGTTCA
>DATJPJ010000151.1:0-4429 GCA_035506455.1 Candidatus Nanoarchaeia archaeon | reverse complement strand
AGTACTTCAAAAAGATTGAAGATCCCCAAAACAGCGTCAAGAAAACCTATTGCACTTAAAGAAGCAAAAAAGTAATGGGCTTGGAAAAAAAGGGCCCAAGCGCCCATTTATCAAGTATCTATGATCTTGAAAGTGGCCTTTCTGCGCCTCATTAACAAGACCGCAAGAGCAACGACGAACACGACTATGACGAGAATAATTGCTGCCAGTACCCAACTTGGAACACCTGAAGAAGACGTCGTGGCTGTTGCGTTTGTTCCTCCTATTGCAAACAACGGGTCATCGAGGCTGGTGATGGCCAAGGTGATTGTTTTTGCAGAAGAGTCAACGACTCCATTTTGTAGAACATAGCTGTTGCTTGAGGCAATGTATTTGTAGAGTGTGTATGGCGCGTTTATGCCCGCGACGTCAGAGTCGGTGTAGTGGAAAACCATGTTTGCTCCTTGAAAATCGTTTGCGTTCATGTCGAAGCTGATTACTATGAAGTTAGCTAGAGTTGTGCCTGATGGTGTAGATGCACCAGGCTGAGGATTATCAATGTATGTGGCAACGGAAACTGACCCAGTTGCACCGGATACTCCTGCTACATCCATCGAAACCTCGCCGCCGGTGGTGCTTTGATCGATGTGAGCAACACCGTTGGAACCTACAGTTATTGGTACAGTTTGCTGACTCTGATACTGCGCGTTTGCAACGACAACAAACAGCGACAGAGAAAGCAACGCTATTGCTAAAACAGGAATGACTTTTGCGATATGATAATTCTTGTTCATTATTTCCAAACCCATTACTATTTTTTAACTGTGCGTTATATATGCAGACTCAATATAAAAGTTTTATGTATTAAGACTAAATCAAAACCTAAACCTGATATCACCTCTCAAAAAATTCAATCCGCCTTGAAAAAGTATTCAAGTTAAAAACATAACTCAATCATCCATTATCAAACTAATCTTTGAAAATTTAATTTAACCTCTTTTCAGAGATTCGAGCCCAAACAACTTAACCTCATTTTTTATTAGCAACTAATGCAAACGAAAAAATAATGACGGATGGAAAATCATCAGTCAACCTGAGAGTCCAGCTTATGGCATGTTGGTTGCGGGGTTTTCTTTCTTCTTTTTTGGCTTGTAAAGAATTCCTCCAACAACCAACACCACCCCGATGATAGGCAATACGAGCGCAAATTCGACCCCTCTAACAAGATAGATGACCAGACCTAAAACAATTAAGATTGGTCCACCCAAGAGAAGTCGCCGCTTTATGTTCCACAACGAGCTCACTTTAACACCTCCACTTCCTTTGTGCCTCGGTTACTTCCACTTTGTAAGTATTTCCTCTCTCTGGAATGTGGCTCTGCTGACAAAGAAAAGCCCAACATCAATAAGCAAGATAACGCCCGCCAAAATCAGCAGATTCGTGTTACTGAACGTAAAGAACCCAGTTTCCGATGCAATGTATAATCCAAAGAAGGGAAGTGCAGCCATCATACCCGTTTGTTGAGCCGTTCGCACATCGTTTAGTCTTGATGAGATAATGATGTTTAATTCAACGCTGGCGAGGCATATGAATGGCGCTACAAGCAAGATCGCTCCAATATGCCAATTAGGATAGTAAAGATAACCCAGTGTGCTGTGCGTCACTAAATCCATGAGGATCATGAAAATCGCCGAGCCAGCATAAATCGACGCCAGAGGTACAGTGAGCCCCGAAATAGTTTTGCCCAACAGGATTTCACCATCTGTCATCGGTGTTGCCAGAAGCGGTTCCAGACTCTTCTGAACCTTCTCTCCCACTAAACTGTAGGACGCTATGGCCGTGGGAATTACGGCTGATCCTATAAGAAACCACACAGAGAAGGCATCCATGAGCCCTGTAATGCCCAAGTTGCCTACCAGGTGGTTTTTGGCATTATGCATTGCGTACTGCAGAATAAATGGGAATGCAATTCCGACAAGGAGCGGAAATGCAATAGTTATGTAGATAACTGTGGTTTTCCGTTTGAAAATTTTGAAGTCTTTTGCAGCAACTGCCCAAGCACTCTTAATATCCATTTTTTCATCCCCTCACAAGCTTGAGATACACATCTTCCAGAGACGAGCCAATTTCTGTTACGAATTGCACATGTCCACCCGCTGCTTCAATCGCTTTCAAAATTGTCGGGTTCTCTTTCTCAGGGTCGCTCACGTCAACGACTAAACTAATGTCTGTTGCCTCTGAAACTTGAAAACCAATTTTTTTGATCGCGTCCAAGATTGCGTTATCAACCCGCTGAACTTGAACCTTTATCTTTCTGCCAGACAGCGAACGCCTCAGCTCCTGCGGAGTGCCTATTGCAATCAGATGAGTTTTAAGTATCGCAACCCGGTCACAGATCTTTTCAGCCTCGTCCAGAAGATGCGTATTTAGAAAAATCGTTCTTTTCTGCTTTTTCAACTCAAGAATGAAGTCTCGAACCGTTCTAGAAGCTTCCGGATCGAGGCTCGCGGTTGGCTCATCCAAGAACAATACCTGCGGATCGTGAATGAGGGCGCGGGCAATCGCGAGTTTCTGCTTCATACCCTTAGAAAAGATTCCCGCGGCTTCGTTCCTCTTCTCCCACAACCCCAACATTTTAAGTAGGTATTCAATTTGCTCTTTTCTTTTTTGTTCATCCAGCTTGTAAAATCGACCATAAAAATCAAGATTGTCGTAAGCGCTCAATTCCTCATAAAGGCCCACGTTCTCAGTTAGCAGCCCGACCATTTTTCTTATTTTCTGCTGATCTGCCCTGTTCCCAACTTCGTAATCTCCTATCTTAGCGGTGCCGCTGGTCTTTGATATTAGACAGCAAAGCATTCTGACTGTCGTGGTTTTTCCGGCGCCATTTGGGCCTAGAAAACCGAAAACTTCGCCATCATTAACTTGTAAGCTAAGATTATCGACGGCTGTGAGGTCTCCGAATTTTTTGGTTAAGCCATTAGTTTCTATCAAAAAAGCTACCTCTGGGACCAATGGATGTGATGTTTCTGTAGATAGTTAGTTTCGCCTTAAATAACATTCCATTGATATGGTTCTTGGCGAGACAGACAATCAAAAATGTTAACTAAACCAAAGCACCAGGATTGATCAGTTCTTTCGGATTTCCCAAGCGAGTTTTCCTTTTGTCGCTTTTCTAAAAAAAGAAAGATAGCCCGTTTTAGGGCTACTTGTTCAAGACTGTAAGGGCTACGGTATTACTGTTTGCTGTCATACCTTCGGCGTCCGTGACCTGGCAGGAGAAAGTGTAAGTTCCAGCGGCAGTTTTGGTTATCGGCAGAACCATGTCGGTTTGACCTGCTAGCTTTGTCGTTCCCTCGTACCATTGGTAAGTCATTGGTCCCATGCTACCCGCGGAATTAGCAAAGAAATACCACGTTTGTCCCGACAATACAGTTACACTAGTGAAAGCTGAAACAGACGGCGGTGTGTAGTGACTGACCAGCCATTGATAGATGGGTTGATTGACATCTTTGACACTGTTGGTTCCAAAGAATATGTCGTATTCTCCATATTTGGCCAAGTAAATTGCTGTGAAATCGGAGGTGGCAAAGTCATTAACGAATTGGAATTGGCCTGAGCTGTTCTTGTATAGTCCGGCGGCTATTGTGAGAGTTGGAACATTGACATCTTTGTAGTGGTTGTCAAAATCATAGGTTACATATGGGCAGTTGTTCCAATCGGCCATCGCGGCTGTTTCTAAGTCTAATCTTGTAGGGATGTATACTGTGGCATTCGCAAAATTGTACAATATCTCGGTTATGTTTCCATATCCGCCAAGATAGTTGCCTAAGCCGCCAATTCCTCCAAAACCAGATGCGTATGTGAGTGCGAATGAGTAGTACTCGGTTATGTTTGTCCATGACTTGTTGGTCATCGGGTTAAACGGAGGCATAGTGGATATTGGTTGCGGCGTAGGCACGGGGGCTCCTGGATTATCACAAGCAAATCTGTAATTTAGTATGTCCGAATACGCGACGTTAACTTTGCCCCAAGTTCCTGCGGAATTCATGTCGGCTAAGGCTTTGGTTAAATTGTAACTGTTGGTTACAGTTGTGGCGGGCAAATTTTGAGGACTAAGCAGAATTGTGCCCATCAAGTCTTGCGCCCAATACTCGGAAGCATAATTTTTAGTTATTATCGCTCCTGTTCCTAAACCCATCATGAAAATCTTGCTAACTCCTGAAACTTCTTTTGTCTTAAGCACCGCTTCTCGATAATCGCTCATTAAAACATCCCAACCCCAATCTTTCACGAACGAAACCTGGCTCGAGTTTAGTGTAATCGGAACGAACGT
Source organism: Candidatus Nanoarchaeia archaeon (assembly GCA_035506455.1). Taxonomy (GTDB): domain Archaea; phylum Thermoproteota; class Bathyarchaeia; order Bathyarchaeales; family Bathycorpusculaceae; genus JADGNF01. The sequence continues at coordinate 114 of DATJPJ010000151.1, read as the reverse complement.
TCTTCTTTCGTCCATACTGTAAACATCAAAACCCCGGTTCGCCAAATAAAGCGCTGGGCCAAAAGCTTCCGTCTTCACAAAATTGTCTGCGGGCGGATTCGAAATTATGCTTTG
>DATJPJ010000150.1:0-19320 GCA_035506455.1 Candidatus Nanoarchaeia archaeon | reverse complement strand
TCATCTTCCCTACCCGCTACGCCTTGAGCGTTTGAAAGTTTCTCTAAGTTTTGAGCTATCGACATAAATGCGCCTTCTACTTTGCTTGGATTGTGGTTTGTTAAATTATTAAACAGTTGCGGTGACTGAAACTAGTGTCTTGTCTTTTGAGAACTTTCCCTATCATTATGGCTGAAAGGTATGATTAGCACAGATTCCCTTGCATACTCTGTTTCTGAAAATATCAAATTTCCCTCATTGTCCTTTTTACCTTACTTTTTCCACGAAACTTAAGCGCTTTTTGGCTTTTTCAGGAAAATTTACTCTTAATTCCCGTGTTCATTTGATTTTGCTTCTTTTCATATTTTAAAATTATTAGGCGGAGACCACGCATAAAAAATCATGAGCAATATTCCTATCTTAAGAATATAGGGCACCACAGTAGTGGTAATTCTTAAAAGGCTCAAACGCATCAACAGCATATCCAAGGTGTAACCTAAAATGTCACAACCAAGTTTCAAGAATGTTTTCGTTTTCCTTGACACAGACAAATTCTGCAGTCCATTTGACATGCTCGTAGTAACTGATGCATTCCCCGACTCTAACATCTTCAAGTTTGAGAACGTAACAGGCGAAGACGCGGGAAAAATCGTCTACGACACATTGTTCCCACGCGGACCTCTAGGCGCAGCTCACACGAAAATATTCATCAACGGCAGCAACTTCGAAATGGTTGAACAAGTTGTCGCCGCCACACAGAAATCCATGGCTTCTGCTCCCTGGGGTACAAGCATAATCGTTGACCCAAGAGGCGCTTATAGCACAGCTGCCGGCGCAGTAGCCAAAACTTTAGGTCTTTCGCTCGAGAAAGGATTTGGCGTCCTCGAAGGCAAAAACGTTACTGTGTTAGCAGGCACTGGCCCAGTGGGACAAACAGCCGCCAGAATATACGCTACCGAAAAAGCAAACGTCGTTATAACCAGCCGCACACTAGCCAAAGGCCAAGCCGTAGCAGACAAAATCAACAAAGAAGTCGGTGCCCAACGCGTCAAAGTGGTCGAAGTCAGCAAATCCGAACAGACAGCTGCAGCTGTCAAGGACGCAGAAATCGTTCTATCTGCGGGCGCAGGTGGAATCCAGTTGCTAAGTGCTTCAGACCTGAAAGTGGCTAAGAAATGTAAAATAGTGGCCGACATTAACGCTATAAAACCCGTCGGCGTTGAAGGCTTAGACTCAAACGACGATGGCAAAGAACTCGTCAAAGGAGTATTTGGCATTGGGGCACTCGCGATCGGCAAACTGAAAATCAAAGTCGAAACAAACATGATCAAAAAAGCAACCGAGGCACCAAGTGGCATGTTCGACTACGCCATGGCATACGACGCGGCGAAAGCTGACATTATTAAGAAGCTCGCCAAGGCAAAAGCTGCTGCGGCACCTAAAGAAATGCCCAGTCACTGGATGCCTTAGTAAGCTCCAGCCTTTTTTCCTTTTGTTTCGCTACTTGAAGAGTTTTCTGATCCTGTCGCAGGCTTCACTTATGCGATCGGCAGGTTGAGTGAACGTTATTCTAACGTAACCTTCGCCGTGTTCGCCAAAGCCAACGCCAGGGGTGACGGCAACGCCTACATCTAGTAGTTTTGAGGCAAATTGCATGCTTGGCCCCTTGCAGTTAACCCAAACATAAAATGTGGCCTTGGGCTTTTCGCATTCAAACCCGATGTCACATAAAGTATTGACTAGCAAATTGCGTCGCTCCAACAGAATTAGGTTGTTTTTTCGAAGGAACTCCGGTGGTTCCGAGCTTTTATAGGCACTTAAAGCTTTGATTGCTACCTTCTGAGTGTAAACTGGCGGTCCAGAATCAATTTGAGACTTAACCTTCGTCAACCCGCTGATCACTTCTTTGCAGCCGACGGCGAAACCTATTCGATCACCTGTCATGTTGAACGTTTTCGAAAGCGAATGGAACTCAACCGCGCAGTCCATCGCGCCGTCGATTTCAAGTATGCTTGGCGCTTTGTAACCGTCGTAGCTGATTTCGCTGTACGCGTTGTCGTAGCAAAGAATGATGCCGTTTTCCTTTGCGAAATCCACTGCTTCCTTGAGAAAAGTTTTGTCAACGGTGGCTGCTGTTGGATTATTTGGGTAGTTGAGGAACATCATTTTCGTCTTGTGGACTTTAACCCCGCTAAGGTTGGGCTTGAAACCATCTTCTGCCATCAGCGGTAACTGAACGGGAACGCCATCGCTAAGAATTGTGCTGCCATTTGCGTAAACCGGGTATGCGGGATCAGGAATCAACACTTTCTCACCAGGGTTGACAAACGCTCTGGCTACATTGGCCAGACCTTCCTTGCTGCCCAGCAACGCCACGACTTGATCTTGTGCAAGATCCACGTTGAAGCGTTTCTTGTACCAGTTTGTAACCGCGGCGCGAAAGTCAGGTTCGCCTTGGCTAAAACTGTAATTGTGATTTTTCAGGTCAGCAGATTCTTCCTTGAGAGCTTCGATAATGAACTGAGGCGGAGGCAGGTCAGGATCTCCAATGCTGAGCGAAATAAGGTCTACTCCAGCAGCTTTTTTCTCCTTAATCTGCTTCTCGATCTCCGCAAACAAGTAAGGAGGTAACCTCTTGACTCGGTCAGCAAACTCGACATTCATTTCTGGTCACACGCGCATTCCTAGAAGAGTTTTCCCTCAAAAACCTTGCTTGCGGGCCCAGTCATGAGAAGCGTTTTTGCGACATCAACTTGCAAGTCGCCACCCAACAGATGAACTGTAACTTTGTCTTTAACTTTAGCCAGTTTGTTCGCCGCGGCAACGGAAGCGCATGTTCCGGTTCCACACGCGAAAGTTTCCCCGCAGCCTCGTTCCCAAACACGAATTTTCAGCTCGTACTTGCTCAAAACTTGTACGAACTCCACATTGGTCCGCTTAGGAAACGCTTTATGGTTCTCAATTAGTGGTCCAACATACTCAACTGGGGTTTCATCAACGTTCTCCACGAATATGACACAATGAGGGTTTCCTACAGATAAGCAAGTCACGTTGTAGGTTTCATCTTCGTCAACTTGCAGTGGTTCGTTTATGCAAGGCCCTTGACCTATCATGGGAAGCGATTCGCGGTTCCAGTTGGGTGTACCCATGTCTACCTTGACCACGTCAACTTCGTTATTTTTCACGGTTAGCCAAACTGGTTTTGGGCCTGCCTTGGTTTCTATTGCAAAGGCTTCTTTTTTTACGATTCCGTTTTCGTAGCAGTACTTTGCGAAGCACCTAGTGCCATTGCCACACATTTCAGGCTCGCTGCCATCGGCGTTGAAAGTACGCATGCCAATGTCCGATGTATTTGAGTTTGACACAAGCAGGATGCCATCAGCTCCTACACCAAATCTTCGGTCGCATAACTTTTTGGCTATTGCCGGCGCCTCTTTTTCGCTTATGCTCTCGATTCGATTATCTATTACTATGAAGTCGTTTCCTAAGCCGTGCATTTTCCAGAAATTCATAGTTCCCACTCTGCTGCTTGCTTTTGACTTGACATCAAGTCATCGAGTTGTTCACGTTCGCGAACTAGTTTGTACTTACCTTCTTTGACGAGAACTTCAGCGGCTCGAGGACGCATGTTATATTGGCTACTCATACTAAAGCCGTAAGCTCCAGCGTTTAAAATTGCCAGCAGATCGCCTTCTTCGACAGGTGGTAGGCGTCTGTCTCTTGCAAGTAAGTCTCCCGACTCGCATATTGGTCCGGCCACATCAACCTTTTCCTCTTCAGGGACGTCGAGCTTGTTTGCGACAACTATCGGATGGTAGGAACCATACATGGTCGGACGGACCAAGGTGTTAAATCCAGCGTCTACGCCAACGAATTTCTTGTAAGGAGTCGTCTTAACCGTGTTGACTGATGTCAGTAGTAAGCTTGCATCAGCAACAAGGTATCTGCCAGGTTCAACGCAAAAGACTGGCTCGCCTAAGCCATATTGGTGGATTTTGCTTTTGAAGAGTGATAGCACCTTGTCGCTGTAAACTTGAAGGTCCAGTGCCTTATCCTCTAGCTTGTAGGGCACGCCAATGCCTCCGCCTACATCAATGAACTCGAAGTCTATGCCTGACTGCTCGTGAACTCGCTTCGCAACGTTGAGAAGCTTTTCGAGTGCAGACACGAACGGTTTAACATCGAGGATGCCGGAGCCTATGTGCATTTGAATGCCGAAGTGTTTGACGCCGGCTTTTTTGGCTATCGCATAGGCTTTTAGTGCGTCGGTTTCCCAGAGGCCGAATTTCGTTTCTTTACCGGCAGTGACCAAGTGACTATGTGCTCCAGCTCCGACTTCTGGGTTGACTCTGACTGAGATGGTCTTGGGAACAGCGAACTTGAGCAATCTGTCCAGCTGCGATAGTGAATCAATGTTTATTGTGATGTTGCCGTCGGAGATGAACTTTATCTCGTCGGTTCGCACGTTGTTGCCTGTGAAGAGGATGCGTTCCGGAGTGAATCCGCTGGTTAACGCCATGAAAACTTCTCCCGGGCTGACAGTGTCTACGTTCGCGCCTTCGGACTCCAAGATCTTGAGGACCGCAAGGTTCGAGTTTGCTTTCATGGCGTAGAATATTTCAACTTTCTCGTAGTTGTGCGTCAACGCCTGCAGTAAGCGAGTGTAGTTGTTTCTGATCCGAGTTTCGCTTATGACGTATAAGGGAGTGTCAAATCTCTCTGATATGGTTTGAATTGAGACGCCATCTATGAAGAGTTTTCCGTTACGATTCTGTAGTGGTTCGTTAAGAGTGTTCACTTATGCTCACCTAGTATCGTGACTCGTCAGATAGTATATGTTGTGGTTGCCCTTAAAGTTTAAGCTAACCCTTTTGCCACCGCCAACTCAGCACTCAAGATGCCACCGCCAGCTGCTCCTCTAATGGTGTTGTGTCCGAGACACATGTACTTCAGAGTGAGGATGGGGTCGCTTCGGATCCTGCCTACAGTGACGCTCATGCCTTGGCCAGCGTCTCGATCAAATCTGGGTTGGGGCCGGTTTGCCTCTTTGCGGACAATTATCGGGTTTTTAGGTGCGGATGGTAGTTTTAGCTTCTGTGGTTCACCCTTGAATTTCGTGAATGCTTCTTCAACTTCTGCAATGGTTGGTTTGTCATCGAGTTTAACGTATATTGATTCCAAGTGTCCGTCTTTGACTTGTACTCGATTGCAGCTTGCACTGACAACATACTCGGCGTTCTGCACCATGGAACCGTCGAATTTACCCAGGATTTTGTTGGATTCGGTTTCCATTTTTTCCTCTTCCTTCCCGATGTATGGTACCACGTTGTCCAAAATGTCCAACGACGGAACTCCAGGGTACCCCGCTCCGCTCAGAGCTTGCATTGTTGTGACCATGACTTGGCTAAGTCCGAATTGCAGTAGCGGCTTTAGAGTCATAGCCATTTGAATTGTGCTGCAGTTGGGGTCAGTGGATATGAAGCCTTTCCAGTTGCGGTTCTTTTGCTGAATTGGAATCAGCTCAAGATGCTCAGGGTTAACTTCTGGGATGAGTAGGGGGACATCTTTTTCCATACGATGAGCGCTTGCTTTGCTGAAAACAGGGTAAAGTGCAGCAAATTCTTCTTCAACAGGGCCTGCGAGGTCACCTGGCAAAGATGTAAAGATCAAGTCTACATCTCCGGCTTTCTCGACCGATTGAACGGTAGTGTCCGCTACGGTCATCTCCGCTATTTCATTTGGCAAGTCGGATTCCATAACCCAGTTGCAAGCGGCCTTGTATTTTTTGCCTGCTGACCGCTCAGAAGCTGCAAGCACTTCTATTTTGAACCATGGGTGCCCTTGCAGCAGTTGGATGTATCGCTGTCCTACGGCGCCCGTGGCGCCCAAGATAGCTACTTTACGTTTCTGCGGCATCTTTAATCGCTTCCTTGGCATTTTTCAGTTGGTTTTCTTCGATAAAAACGTTGATGGTTGCCTTGCTGGTTGTTACTTCCAAAATGTTGATTCCAGACTGGCTAAGAGCGCTGCTAATTCGAGCTACACCGCCTGGAGAGTCAATGAACGACGGGTGGCTGACCTGAAGCATGGCGATTTTTTCCCTGTGGCTAATCGCTTTGGAGCCTTCGATGTTGTGTAAGCTGTTCATGACCGCGTTTACGTCGCCGTCCGTTGTGAATACTGTTATGCTTTGCTTTCCGCTGCTGACGCCATATACGAGTTTATCGCCCAATGCGGTGAAAACTCCTCGCAGGTTGTTTGAATTCACTTCGCAGATGACATTTATCGAAATCAAGCCTGTGCGGGTCTCCGTTTCCGCTTGGTCGAGATTAAAGCTGCCTGTGATTTCGGTTCCGCCTTCGGCTAAATTTTGGCAGTTGAAGCTGACAACTCGTAACCTTTGATTAGGCAGTTTATATCGGAGCGCTTCGGGCTTGACTATTTTTGCTCCGCCTCGCATTAGGTCGAAGGCTTCGTGAATGTCTAATGTGTCAAGGAACCTTGCGTTATGCACCATCTTAGGATCCGCGGACAACACCCCTAATGTTTCCTTTACGAGGATTATGTCGTCAGCTTCAAGGCAATTGGCGAGGAGCAGCGCGGTTGTGTCACTTCCTCCGCGTCCAAGAGTTGTGACATTGCCTTTTTCATTTCTTCCTATAAACCCGCAGACGACGGCGACAATGCCATCCGCGAGCATTGGAACTAAGTGTTTTTGCACACGAGCTCTAGTTTGTTCCTCATTGGGGGTTGCGTCCCGAAAGCATGAGTCAGTTATTATTGGCCAGTTGGAGCTTGCGGGATCGATGAATTCTGCTTTGACGCCTTGAGCTTTGAGAGCTGAACAGAAGACGCGAGCACTTGTACGTTCACCCATCGAGACAATTTCCGCGTAGTCCTCATCCGTAACGTCTCCTAGCTCCTTAACAGCATCCACAAGACCATCAGTGGTTTTACCCATAGCTGAAACAACCACAACTTTCTCGTTGTAAGGTGCATCTGTGACCAACCGGGCGGCGCAAGCGGTTTTTTCGCCGTTGGCTAAATCTGCCCCACCGAACTTAATGACTGCTCTACTCAATGGTTTTCACCGTTAGAGTCCCAGCACAGTTGCCATGCTGTAAATGCCCGGGTTGTTTTGCTTGCTAATCCATTCAGCTGCGTAAACTGCTCCTTGAGCAAACACGTTGCGAGAGAAAGCAGTGTGTTCTACTCGAAGCATCTCATAAGGACCAGCAACTATAAGGTCGTGAATGCCAGGAATGCCACCTGCACGCATAGCTACAATTTCAAGTTCTTCAGGTTTGCGCAGGCTGGTACCTTCCCTACCATGGACAGTTGATGTGTAGCCTCTAATGTCTGAAACTATTTCGCCAAGCTTCAAAGCCGTCCCGCTAGGAGCATCCTTTTTGGCGGTATGGTGTATTTCGCTTATGCTGAAGTGGTATTCTTCTGGAAACGCTTTGAGAACCTCGGCTAGCTTGAACAGCACATTGATTCCGACGCTGTAGTTTGGGGAAAACACGGCAGGCACTTTGGTTTCGACTGCGCTACGGATCTTGCGATTCTGTTCTTCAGTGAACCCGGTTGTGCCTAAAATGATCTTTTTTCCCATGTTTGCCACTGCCGGTAAGTTTTGGACTTCAGCGGCTGGCGATGTAAACGTTATGTAGATTTCCGCGCTACTGATGGCCTTGGCGAGCCCTTCTGGACCTAGGATGCGTGTGTCACTATCAACGATGCCCATCTGCTTTAGGGTCTTGCCTATTGCTGGGTTCCCTGGGGCTTCTAGGGCACCAACTATTTGGTGGCCTTTGACGGTTGCTTCTTGTATGATGGCACGGCCCATTTTGCCTGCGGCGCCTGCGATGCAGATTTTAATCGTAGAAGAGTCCCTCCAGGTACTTTTCGTTGTTAAGTCTTTCCATTAGGTCAACGTTGAAGGATTGTTCTATTGGTCTGAGGATCTCGGGGTGAGCTTCGTACACTTTTCTTGCAGCTTGCAGCACCAATTCCAGTCCAGCGCGGGTCATTTTGCCTAGTGGTTGCCTGCAAGGTCCTGAGGGCATGCCCAAGACGTTCATGAGAGTCTTGGTTGCTAGCGGGTTTCTTGCTCTGACCATGGCGGGTCCAAAGGGTGTTTGCTCTTGGGTTTTAACTGTGATTACTGAGAAGAGAGGCTGCATGATCTCGGCGAGTTGCTTTGCTTCCAAGATGTTGCCGTCGAGCAAGTAGTGCACCATGTCACTTACTGCTCGAGGCGCAACGTTGCTTGTTACTGATATAACGCCAGTGGCTGCTATCTCAGGCAGGGACATCATAGCGAATGTCTTATCATCGTCTCCTGAGAGTATGTCAAAATCGCCTCCGCAGAGTTTGCGTGTTAGTCGCATGTTTTCTAAATCGCCTGTGGCTTCTTTTACACAGCGTACGTTTGGGTAGTCGGCGGCGACTTGTGCAACGTCTTGCGGCAAAAGTTGAGTCCCTGTTCTACCCGGAATAATGTATGGAATTATCTGCATTTCTGGGAATTGCTTGGCTATAGGTTCGATGTATTCGCGACGGATTTCTAGACTGCTGGGGCCATTATAATATGGGTCCACTAGCAAAACGCAGTTGATGCCGGTGTGTTGAGCGTTTATGGTTCCTTCGATGGCTTCTTGAGTACTGTTGCTACCGGTTCCTGCGATGGTTAACCCTTTGCTGTGAGTGAATTCGTGGACTCGTTCGGTAACTTTGTTATGTTCGTTCCAGTCCAGAGTGGGGCTTTCGCCTGTGGTGCCGCAGGCCAAGATTCCATTGGCACCTTGGCTGAGTTGAAATTCTACTAATCGTTGCAGACCTTCATAATCTACCTCTCGGTTGCGTAGGAAAGGAGTAATGAGGGCTGTGTAGCATCCGCTGAATACTGTCATCTGACTAACCTCTTGCGGAAACTACTCTCCGCGAGCGATTATTTAAGTATTTCCGCTTTCATTACTTATTATACGTTTTTCGTAACACAAAAAATTGAATTGCAGATATATGTTCTTCAAAAAGACGATTTTCGCATAACAAAATCATGCAAATTGGAAAGCCAAAGCTTCAATTTAGATTTCAGCAAAACACATAAACCCGCAGGCAATTTGCATCGTGACAAACCATGCCCCAAAAGAGCGAACCAAAACACGAAGACAGCCTAAAAGCGGGAGCATTACTCTGCCCAGTCTGCTGCGTACAACTCATCGAAGTCGAAGAAAACTTCGAACTAGACGGAACAGTCTTCCAAAACGTCAAACTGCTCAAATGTCCTGTATGCCAAGAAGAACAGTTCACCCAAGAGCAACAGAAAGCCATAGAAAAGAAACTCAGCTTAAAACCATAGTTCTGAATTTGCATTTCTGATTTGGTTTGGAAAAGAGTTGTAGTAACATTTAACCGCAAGTTGTTTCCATTCGCGTAATGGATTAAACAATGGCATTATCTAGTAATAGCCAATCTCGCAAAAGCAGCGCATTCAATTTGGCATTTTTAATAGTGTACATAGTCGCCGGTGTGGTCCTAATTTACTTGCGTTTCACAAACGCAATCTCGACCAACATTTTCGGCATAGGAATATTTGTGGTAATCATTGGAAGCTTAATCTTTAAATTTGTAACTGACTACTTGAGAACGAAAAAGTAGTGTTATTATCCGATTTGAAAAGCTCTCATTGATACCGAACCGTTTTGGAAACCTTCATGGATAAACCTTAGTTCCTCGCCTTTTTGCTGAAGACCAAGGGCGTAAATCATAGGCAAATAATGATCCAGCGTCGGCACCGAGTAAAGCGCCTCTTGCCCAAAATCTACATAGTTCATAAGAGCTTCATGGTTCCCGTTTTCCAAAGCAGCTTTTACCTTCTCGTCAAATTTGACAGCCCAAGGGAAAGGTTCTGCGTCAGTGTCAAAGTCGATGATGCCCAGGTTGTGCACGATGTTACCGCTGCCCATAATTAGGACTCCTCTATCGCGTAGTGGACCAAGCTCCGAAGCAAGCTCATAGTGATACCTCATCGATTTAGGGTTCCAATCGTTGTATGGCGAGTAGTCTAAGCTTAACTCGAAAACGGGCACATCCGCGTTTGGGTACATATGCTTAAGCACCGCCCAAGAAGAATGATCCAACCCCCAATCAACGTTGCATTTGACTCGCTCGTTCTTGGCCATTTTGGTTACAAGCTTGGCTTCTTCCGTAGCTCCTGGACATGGATAGTTTATGTTGTAAAGTTGTTGGGGAAACCCGTAAAAGTCATGGATCGTTCGCGGCTTATCCATACAGCCAATGTATGTCCCACTCGTCAACCAATGTGCAGCGATAACAAGTATCGCCCGGGGTTTGGGCAGTTGCTTTGCGGCTTTGGCAAGGTCGTCGGTGTAGGTGTTTTTCGATACGATATTCATGGGTGAGCCATGACCCACAAAGAGGACAGGCATCCTACTAGACGGTTTAGTCACAGAATCGGGCTCCTTCAAGATAATCGGGACGCCGGATCATAGTAAACTTTTCTATGCTCAATTAATTGCGGTGTTTTTGAACATTATTAATCATAGCGACAAATGGCTTCACGATACTTGTCAAATGCTTAACCTAAAGCATTCTGCGTTCAGTCCAGAAGACTCGTTTTTAGTCATTGTTCAACAATGTCATAAACCATTGATCGAGTGGAAAAAACCCTTGCCCTACCTGTCAAATCTGAAATAGATTAGAGTCGAATTCCAAACAACGCTTGTTAACGCGTTATTTTTCACGAAAACTCTTAAATCATACAAAACACACCACACATCAAGGTCTCAATCATGTCAACAGACAACAAGCTGGAAATCTTAGGCTACGACGACAAAGAAAAAATGTTCACTGTTAAATCCCCCGCCGGAAACACCCTTAAGATACAGGACACATTCGCCGAGATGTTCCCCCTGTGGGTAGGACGAGTCCTCATAACCGCCCAAAACGAAAAATGGGCAAGAATCGCCGGAAGCCTGACTACTGGTTTCGCCACAAGCGTAATCGAGGCCACTGCAGAAGCAGCAATTGAAAGACCTGTTCCAGCGGACCAAACACCAGATAAACGTCCAGGTATTCTGATCCAAATTTACAACCGTGACCGATTCGAACTCAAAAATCAACTAATGCAAAGAATCGGCCAATGTACCCTTACTTGCCCAACAACCTCAGCCTTCAACGGCTTGTTAGGCAAACGTGTTCTTAGAGTAGGAAGCAGCCTGCGCTACTTCGGCGATGGCTTCCAGAAGAAAACAATGGTCGGCGGGAGAAAATGTTGGAAAATCCCAGTAATGGAGGGCAACTTCATAGTGGAAGATGGCTTTGGCGCCATGGAAGCAGTTGCGGGAGGAAACTTCATGATATTCGCAGCCGATCAAATATCCGGCTTGAAAGCCGCAGAAGCAGCTGCAGATGCAATCCGCGACAAAGCTCCAGACGTCATCATGCAATTTCCAGGCGGAGTTTGCCGCGCAGGAAGCAAAGCTGGCTCACTCAAATACAAACTTAAAGCTTCCACTAACCACCCGTATTGCCCAACTTTGCGCACGCTAGTTCCCGACACTGTAGTTCCAGAAGGCGTAAATTGCGTTTATGAAATTGTGATGAACGGGTTAACACTTGACGCAGTCAAAAACGGTATGAAGCAAGGTGTAACCGCGGCTGCATCTCAACCGGGTGTGGTGAAAATTAGCAGCGGCAACTACGGCGGAAAACTCGGGCCTTTTAAGGCCTTTCTCAAAGACGCCATAGGCGCAACATAACTTTTCCCCTTCCACCCTACGGAACTTTTATTTGAATAGAAGCAACGTAGTTTATGTTAAAACCTAAACATTGTGAAACCACGTGAGCACAACTAAAAAAACCTCGCTTGAAATGTTCAGATTACGCAAAACCCTGAGCACTCTTGCTAACAAAGCGGGAAGTCACACTGAACTCATTACTATGTATGTTCCACCTGGCAAGCAAATTAGCGACGCCATAAACCTGCTACGTGAAGAATACGGAACAGCAAGCAACATCAAATCAAACGTCACTCGAAAAAATGTGCTCGACGCGCTAGTTAAGGTCCAACAGAAACTTAAGCTTTTCAAGGATCCGGGCGAAAAAGGTATAGTAATCTTCTGCGGTGTCCTCCCACAAAATGGCGGAGGAGCCGGTTCAGAACGCATGGAAACGTATGTTATCACTCCGCCAGAACCCATCAAAATATTCCTCTACCGATGCGACAGCCGATTCCACACCGAACACCTGCAAGAAATGCTTAGAGAAAAAGAAACTTATGGCATAATTCTTGTTGACGCATCGGACGCCACGATCGCCACCCTGCAAGGCAAGAGGCTTGACATCGTACGCCAAATGTACTCAGGGGTTACCGGAAAAACCCGCGCAGGTGGTCAGTCAGCGAGACGTTATGAGCGGTTGCGTGATATGCAGCTCAACGAGTACTTTCACCGTGTGGCAAACCACGCAAACGAAACATTCCTTCCTATCGACACTCTAAAAGGTATAATTTTGGCGGGTCCAGGGCCAACTAAATACGATTTTCAAAAAGCAGACTTCCTCAATTATCAACTAAAAGACAAAATATTAGATGTAGTCGACACGGCATACGTAGAAGAACAAGGGGTAAAAGAAGTTGTTGAAAAAGCGCCTGAAATCATGCGCAAGGTCCGATACATCGAAGAAAAAGAGCTTATGCAAAAATTCCTCTATGAAGTCGGTCACGATTCAGGCTTGATAACATACGGCGAAGTCGAAGTCCGCAAAGCACTCCAGTCAGCACAAGTTCGCACACTGCTGCTATCGGAAGGACTGGATGTCTCACGTGTCACCATCAAGTGCAGTGCCTGCGGCTACACCGAGCAACACACAGTTAAGAACGCCGACATGGCGGCTTTCGAGCAAGGACTAACCGGCAAGGCATGCCCAAAATGCAGTGCTCCATCCTTAGCCATTGAAGAGAAAGTGGACATAATAGATGACCTCGCTCAAATTGCCGAGTATTCGAACTCGGATGTGGAAGTTATCTCAGCGGAAACAGAGGAAGGTCAAATGCTTAAAAACGCGTTTGGCGGCATAGCAGCGATACTTCGTTTCAAAATTCACGACTAACAATAGTTTACTTTATGCGCTCAGTATTTCTTCGGCTTCGCCTTTGCTGAGGTTAGCAACGAACAATTTCTTTTGTCTCGAAGTCAAACCAGAAACGATCTCTGTTTTCTTGTGAAAAAACTTCGTGAGCTCTTTGACGATTTCTTTGTTAACTTTGCCTTTTTCCGGCTCTTCTGTGCTCTGAACAATGATTGTGTCGCCGTCCACTTGTACTCCAAATTTGGGGGAATTGGGTTTGACAAAAATGTCAATGTAGATGCCATTTTTTGCTTCGGTTATTTTCATGCGGTGATGCACTCGGGTTCTGATTTGCTTCCGCCTAGTGCCCAGCTGAACTTCTTTTGCAACGTCTTAGGATAGAATTTGGTTATGTCAAACTTGACTTTCTTGGCCCATTTCACATAAGCCGTCGGGTCAATGTATGACTTAAGAGATGTCCCCAAGTTGTATTCCTCGGTGCGTCTTGTTAGTTCGATGTCGAGCTTTGCCTTCTCGAGTCGTGTCTGAACAGATTCTGTTTTCTTGCCTTCTTTCTTCCTGGTTTGCAGTTGGGCTTCGAGTTCTTTGAGATGTTCCTGCTTCTTGATTAGGCGGTCTTGGAATGTGGGCGGGATCTTGCGTTTGTGATTAGCGACTTCAGCAACTTTTAGGTTAGCCATTTTGGCGGCAAACATTTTTTGGTAATCTGGGTCTTCTTTCTTGACGCCGCTTTTTTCTAACTCTTCTCTGACTGTTTGCGTGCAGCGCCAAGTACGGAACACCTTGGCTGTCAACCCAGGCATTTTTTCGCTAAGAAACCGCGAAACCGTTTTGCTGTCTATGCCTTCGAAGAGATATTCTTTGCTGGTTTTGGAGAAATGCTCTATGTTCTTGATTATGGCTGGCGGTGCCTTGACGCTTTTGACCCAGCGCACGGAATCCTTGCCCAAAAAGTCAAAGTGGAGCGTATCCCCCTCGATTTTTATGTGCTCGGCTCTAAGGGTGATTGCACCCACAGTGTCCGCTTCGTCAGGGTCTTTTTCGTCTCCTACCCTCATGTTTTGATTTAAAATTAGCCAACTGACTGTTGCGACTTTTCGTCTATTCTCATCTTTGGACTCCAAATTACGTGGGCTGAGAATGTGTTCCTCGATTTTCTTAATTATCTTGCCTAGGGCCTCGGCTTTTTGGAATTTTGCTTTTTCTCGATTCTGTTTCAGAAAAGCAGTGTCACTAAACCAAACATACTTGATTTTGCCGGTAAGTTTGTCTTCCCACTTGGCAACGTACATTTTTTGTGGTTCCCAGACGACGCCCTTCCATTTCCCAGGTGGAACTGGCATGTCTTTTGGAAGGTTAAGTATGATGTCTTCTTCGCCTGGGCCATCCTTCCACTTGCCGCGTTGTGGATGGTCTCCGCGTCCTGCGAAAAGGCAGCTTGGTTCTGCTGTCCAATTGGCGATTTCGAGTTTTTGCCCATCAACTTCGGCTACGGCGAATTTGGCTTTAAGCTGCTCCCTTACTGCTTTGCGGTCTGCTGCCAATTTTTTCTTGTCCTCGGATGACAAGGTCGCTTTTTTTGCTTTCTCGCCCTCAACGTACGAAGCCACTTCTGCGAAGTCGATATCTTGATGAATTGGCGCATTCGGGTTGCCTACATCTGAGGGGGTGTACTTCTCAATCTTAGCAAGGTACTCTTGCGCGAAGCTTCCGAGGAAAACTAAAGCTGGGTTTTCTTGTTTTAGTTGTTCTAAGAATTCATGCATAAAGTTTCTCATAAAAACCTTATCTGGCGGCGACGCTGCTGATTGCCTTTTTCTGATCCAAGCGACTGCCATTTGCTCGCTCTTAGGCATCAGCCTTAACGTGGTTCCCCTTATTTTGATTGAAAAGCCTTTTGTCTCGTATTTGGGAACGTAGATGCCGCTGTGCTTGAGGCTTTTCATAACATGCTTTTTGTTTTTCAGGGGTTTCGCGTTTGGAGATTCGGATTGAGGTTCTTCTTGCATGTAAATCAGGTCTCGACAAGTCGTTATTGCGTGGGTTATGGAATCTTTGCCGCATTTCCATGAATTCTATGGAAACGCAGTTTAAAAGTTTAACCGATTATTCCACGATATTTTTCAAAAGAATTTGAACGCTTTTGCGCTTGCACGCTTCTTTTTGAGTTTCTCGTAGACTGCGTCGACCATTTTGCGCTCGACGTAGCCCTTGTGGGGTCTGAAGCCGCCGCCGAAAGCGCCTGGGATGTGCATTAGTTCGTGTACCAAGGTTTTCTCCTTTTCTTCAGCTGGCATTTTGTCGTAGATTTCTGATATGACTTCGATGGTGTACGCTGGGGGCATGTTGAGGACTCCTTGCCATAGTTTTCCTAGTCCGTGGATGCGGGCGATGGTGCGTTTGCTTTTGCTGCCCTTGCTTCGGACGCAGTAGACGAATTGTGGGACAACGTGGAAGAATTCGCATTCTGCAGCGAGTTGGTCGACTTGTTGTTTGATTTCGGGGGCTTCGTAGTATTTGATGGGCATAAGTGTCCTCTTGGTTACTTGTGATTTAGCTGTTGGAAGTTAAAGCTTCTGCGGTTTTTTTGCTGGTTTAGCGTGAGCGTCTTGAAAGCTGATTGCTAAGCTTTCGACTTCGCTGTCGGATACCCTAATTTCTGCCAAGCAGTCATTCCTCCAAGAACGTTATTGATATAGTCGAAGCCTTTTCGCTCCAGGATGCTGGCGGCTGTACTGGCTCTGTTGCCAACTGAGCATGTGACCGCGTAATGCTTGTTTCTGTCGAGGTTTTCTGCTTTTTGGGGTAGGTCAGCGAAAAAGATCTCTTTGGCTCCTTCGATAACGCCTTCCTCATGCCGCTCGCTGGGTTCCCTAACATCTAACACAACGTAGTGATCCAGTTTTTCCTTCAGCTCAGAAACCGGCAATGTTTGAACATGTTTGATCGGCTTGCCTTCTTCTTGCCATTTTTTTATTCCTGGGCAAAGAAAGCCACAGACGTTGTCAAAGCCAAGTCTCCAAAAATGCTTCATAACCCGCCTAACATCCCGTTTGCTTTCAACAACCAGCAGAATCCGCTGGTCATAGCCCAGAATCCAACCCGTATAAACAGAGGTTCCTTCTCCCAGCCAAATACTCAACGCGCTTGGAACATGCGACCCTCCGAAAGCGTAAGGTGCTCTGGTATCCACGATTGTTGTGTCGGTTTTCTGCATTTCAGCCTCAAACTCATTAACACTCAGTTGTTTGGGCTTTGCGACGCCTTTCAAGAATGGTGCTCCGTGTAGGTTGTATTCTTCAATCTTTGCAAAATAAGCGGGTTTAATCATTTCTTGGGCAACGGCTTTTTTCACGAATTCCTCTTTGCCTATTTTCAAAAACGGGTTGGTCTGACGTTCGTAGCCAATTGTGCTGAAGCTTTGTTCACTTATTTCGCTACCGCAGACACTGCCTGCGCCGTGTGCAGGATAAACGAGAACGGAATCTTCCAATGATAAAAGCTTCTCATGCAAGCTTGTGAAGAGTTTTTCTGCTTGTTTTTTCTGGGCGCCTTTGCCTTGCAAGTCTGTTCTACCTATGGAGCCCACAAAGAGAGTGTCACCGGTGAAGACAAGCATAGGTCGAGTAGTTTTCTCTGCCTCAGTTACTGTGTAGCAAAGGGATTCGTCCGTGTGCCCAGGGGTTTGCAACGTTTTAATTTTCAGGTTGCCAACTTTTAGAGTTTCTTCATCATCGAAGTTGTGGTCGCCGTAGGTGAAGGCGAGTTGTTTGCTGTGACCGATTTCTGCACCCGTTAATGCCTTAAGCTCTGTGGAACCGACTATGTAATCTTCGTTTCTATGGGTCTCCAATATGTAACGGATTTTAGTGCAGGAATTGTTGGCTATGCGTTTGTAGATTCTGCAGTCTCGGCGAGGGTCAATGACAACGGCTTCTTGGTTATCTGTTAGCATGTAGCTATTGTGGGCTAACCCTTCGGACTTAATGGTGTATAGTTTCAAGGAGAAACCTCGTAAAAGTAGATGCTAGTAGTTTGGTGGATCCAAAAGAAATGTTTTACGCTTCAGCAATGTCGCAAGGAAAAGAAAAGAAGGTTTTTGGAAACGGGGGCTTGAACGTCGTTCTAGCTTGTTTTTAGCTCATCCAAGAATTGCTTCAAGTCAACATGGCTGAAACCGTTATCATTGCATAGCTTTTGCTTAGCCGGTGGTCTATCCATGTAGAAGGGGATACGTTTGCTGTAACGTTCCTGGAATGTAGGTTCTAGCTCGTTCTTGTAGAAGACGCCGATCGGAATGTGGTCGCCCCATTCCTGCGTTTTCTCCATAGCTGCGGCTTTTTTCTTCCAGTCTTCGCTCCAATCTTTGACGACCGGATCCCAACCAGCGGTCTCCTCTAACTTGTAGAGTCTGCTTTGCGCTTTGCCCTGAGCGTCCTTGCGGTCTTCCCCTGAATACCAGTCCTTGGTGGTTATGTCGTTGTAGGTTGGGCACGGTTGTAGACACTCGATGAATGCCATGCCTTTGTGCTGGACACCTTGCTTTATTATGTCTTTGAAATGGCGCACGTCGTAAGCATAGGAACGGGCGGCAAAAGTAAAGCCAGAGATAACTGCTAGTCCGATGGGGTTTACGGGCTCGTTTATGTTTGGTCTAGGTAAGGCTTTGGTTTTTTGGTTGCGCCTTAGAGTTGGCGAGGCTTGTCCTTTAGTTAGGCCATAGACTCCGTTGTTGTGGATAATGTATGTCATGTCGAGGTCTCGGCGTCCCGCATTGACGAAATGACCCGCGCCTATGCCAAGTCCGTCTCCGTCGCCGCCGATTGCGATTACTTCCAAGTTTGGATTTGCAGCTTTTATGCCCAGTGCGAATGGAAGCGATCTGCCGTGGAGTGTGTGAACGCCATTGACTTTGACGTTGTGTGGTTCTTTGCCTGAGCAGCCGATGCCTGAGACCAAAACTATTTGGCTAGGTTCTAGGTTGAGTTCGGCGAGAGCCATTTGAAGTGCGTTCATGATGCCGAAGTCGCCGCAGCCGGGGCACCAGTCAGCGTAGACGTCCGATACTTTGAAATCTGATGGTTTAAGAACCAAACATCAAAACCTCCCTTTCGGCTGCTTTGTCGGTTAGGATAAGCTTGATCGCGTTGTAAACTTCTGTTGTAGTCATCGGTCTTCCCGTGTACTTTAAAATATGAAAATTTGGTTCCATGCCCGTTTTTTCCTTTATGACTTGACCGAGTTGTCCTCCCCAATTATCCTCCACGTCAATTATTCGTTTCTTGCCTTCAAGCTTCTCTCTTATTTCTTTTGAGGGCAATGGCAACATCATTCGCACCTGCAGAAAACCCGTGGATAATCCTTCTTCTTTCAGCATATTCATGGCCTCAATGATGGCGCCTTTGGGTGATCCCCAACTGACGATGACGTTTTCCGAGTTTTGCTCGCCATAAAACGCCAGCTTATCTTCCAATGGAACTTCTTTTTCGATTAGCTCCATTTTCTTCATTCGCTTATCCATCATCAACACCCTATTCATAGGCTCCTCACTGATGTGACCCTCCGGGTTATGCTCATCTCCAGTGTACCATTGTACAGCATTCTTGGTACCTAACGGAGCTCTGGGCGAGACGCCTGTTTCGGTAAACTGGAACCTTCGGTATTCTTTCCCTTCCAAATCTGTTTCCGAAAGAAGTTCACCTCGGTCGACCTTGAATTTGTCATATTCGAAGACGGGGAAGGTTTGGCTGCAGTTGGCCATGGCTTTGTCGAGCAAATGAACAACGGGCACCTGATACTTCTCAGCTAGGTTGAAGACTTTCGCGGCGTCATAGAAGCATTCTTTGATGTCGCCTGAAGCAAGAACTATGCGCGGAAATTCTCCGTGACCCGCATGCATGACAAAACGCAGATCTCCTTGTCCATGCCGCGTCGGGAGCCCGGTTGCGGGTGCGCCTCGTTGATAGTAGGTGATGACGACTGGGACCTCACTGTTTCCAGCCCAACTTAAGCCTTCGACCATGAGGGAGAAACCTGGACCCGATGTTGAGGTTGCTGCCCTTGCCCCAGCCAAGGCTGCTCCTGAAGCGGAGTTAATTGCCGCGATTTCATCTTCGGTTTGAATAACTATGATGGCTTCGTCTTCAGCCGTAGTCTTGAGGATTTCGTGGGCTTCAAGGTATTCACTTTCGTCGGCGGCCGGAGTAATGGGGTAATAAGTTTGGA
>DATJPJ010000149.1:0-6642 GCA_035506455.1 Candidatus Nanoarchaeia archaeon | reverse complement strand
TGGAGACCTTATCTGAATTACACCTTCGGTGGTCAATACGGCTTCTCGTTAAATGCTTCGATACCTGCTATTCAAGGCGGCATCCTATCCGTAAGAGAGGGACAGTATGTCATAGGCGGCACCGCGGGAAAGAACAACGGCACCTACATTATGCAAGGCAATCTATGGGCGCTGAACTTAGACCCTAGCAAAGGCGCATTAGGCTCATTACTATGGAACATCACGTACACTCCACCACAAGAGGTATACCCAGACATCGTAAGCACCGCAACTGCATATTTCGGACAGGGCAAAATGAGTTCTCCAATGGTGGATCCTGAAGACGGCGTCTTCCTCTTCAACGAGCCTGTACAGAGAACATGGTGGGCTTTCAGCTTAGCAACAGGTAAACAACTCTGGAAGAGCGCACCCGAAGACCAATGGAACTACTACGGCATGGGCTACGACATATACAACGGCATGCTGCTATCAATTGGTTCAGGTCAGACTGGCTCGCAACTCGTTGCATACGACATAAAGACCGGAGCCATATTGTATAACTGGATACCAACGCAAGTCGGTTCCGAAACGCCGTACGGTACATACCCACTCGACATGGGCTGCATAGCAAACGGAAACATCTACCTCTACTCCAGAGATCACCACCAAGATACGCTTCTACCCCGTGGTTCGGCGTGGTGGTGCCTCAATGCCTCCAACGGGCAACTCCTCTGGAAACTAGGCAGTTGGGGAAGCGGCGTAGCCGTGTCAGATGGCTACCTCGTAGGCTGGAACGCATACGACAACCAAATCTACTGCATAGGCATGGGACCGAGCAAGATGACATTAGCTCCAGTAACGAACGCAGTAACGCAAGGATCCTCAATCGCAATACAAGGCACGATAAGCGATCAATCTGCAGGAGCTCCAGCAGCAGCAACCAAACAGGGTCTTCAATACGCAGCAGCCGTATCCGACAAGGATCAGGAGCAATACATGGAATTCCTTTACGAGCAACAATCGTTCCCATCCAACGCAGTGGGGGTGCAGGTTCGCTTGACAGCTTTTGACCCCAACAACAACACCGAAGACCTCGGCACCGTCACGAGCAACGCATACGGTCTGTTCAGTCTCAAGTGGACGCCACCAGTACCAGGACTATACACCATAACAGCCAGCTTCGCAGGCTCCAATTCGTACGGACCATCAACCGCACAATGTGCAGTAGCAGTTGATGCAAAGAGCGCATCACCAGCAGTAGCCACACCTAGCCCAATAGTTACGGCACAGTTAACTCCAACGCCTACAGGGACACCCACTCCAACCGCAGTCGTTACCCTAGCTCCCACGCCCAGCCCAGTCGTCATTCCACCCACCAGCGCAACCCCCACAATGACATATGCAGCCATAGGCGCAGCCATAATAGTCATCATAGCCGTCGCCGCAGCACTCATCCTAAGAAGACGAAAGTAAAAAAAAACACTCCTTTCTTTTTTTTGTGAGAAGAAACGCAGAGAACGAAAAAAGGGCTGAAAGGGCTCTGGAAGGATTCAAAGTAGCATTTGCTCATTGGGGTTCGTTCTCTCCTATTTGGGTCCAGAGCCCCAGCAAATCCATTTAATAACGGTTCTAATCTGCAAAAAGTTGATTTAGAATAGTCACACGCAATTACATTTTTCCAGAATCACTTCAACGGTCAAGACTCGTGAAATCGATCTTAATGGAGTTCAAAACGGGCGCTGCCTTCAGAATTGTATGAGCCTCGTTGCAGTTGAATTGCGTCTTTGAAGTGTTGAAAAAATCGAACCCTCTAGGGCATAAGTGCCTTACGGGGAACGGATCGTCGCATGCAAGCATTTTGGTGGTTCGACCCCTTTAACCTTCGATGGAGAGATCTTCGCAGATGCTGACCATTTTCCATTTGGGTCTGCCAAAATAGAGCAGAATTTCAGAGGTGTTGAATGGGGATGTTTGAGAATTTTTGTGTTCCGCCGAGAAATGTGTGGGCAATATGGAGAACCTTGAATCTTCTGTCAGCGCCTTGCCAAGGCATATAGGTAGTGGCTGAAGCACTCAAGGATTGTTGGGATGTGTTTTTCTGTGAATACTTTGATAAGCGTTATTCAGAGGTTGCTGTTATAGATCTAGTAACTTGGGTTTTGTTTTCGGTTGTAATGAAGTTCTGTTGCATTGTGTCTGTGCGAACCCTTTGGGGGCTAAAACATGCCTCTATTTCGTCGCGTGCGTAAGTTCCAGTTGGCATTGCTGGCTGGCATATTTTGGTTAACGGTTCACTTATTCGGAGATCGTTTCCGATTGATTCTTCTGGTCAAAAAAAAGGAAGATGAATTGCTTATCTATGTCTACGCAAGATCAGTGCTGCTGCCACCGCTACTACAACAACAATGGCCGCACCGATTGCAATGTAGGTCGCTGTCGGCATTGCACTAGTTGGTGGCTGAACTGCAGGGGAGGCTGGCGACGGCGTGGGAGCGATTGTCTGCAGAGGAGTAACTGTTGGTGTCAACGTCGGGGGCGGGGTTGGTGCCGCGGTTGACGGAGCAGGAGTTGAAATGACTGCTGGTGAAGGTGCTGCGGCTGCGGTTAAGTAGGTAGATGCTGTGGATCCGCCGTATGAGCCAGAGCCTGCAAACGTAGCTATGATCTGGTATAATCCTGGAACGGGTGGTGTCCAACTGATGCCGTAGCTGCCGTACATGTCACTTGTCGCCGAGCCAATGACGTATGTATTGTTGTTGGGGTCAAGTACGCTAAGTGTCACTAAGACGCCTATTGCATTTGTGGGTTTAGGCTTTCCTTGGTACAGGTATTCCATCCATGCGCTCATTGATGCGTCGGAAATTGCAGGCGTACCTTTGGCGGGAAGCCCAATGGAAGTTTGGCCTGCACATTGGTCAGTGACTGTACCTCTTATTGTGACGGATGATCCTGCAGTTACACTGCTCATCGGAGCTTCAACTGTCGTAGCGCTGGGGCCTAAACCTATGCAGTAGATTTGGTTGTCGTAGACGTTATAGAAGACAAGGTAGCCATCTGCAATTGCATATCCATAGGAGCCATAGGATGAGCAACCATGTGCCCATATCGTCCAGACTTCCTGTCCGGTGGTTTCATTTAGGCATCGCAACTCGCAGCCTTTCCAATATGGCGCGTTAGCCGAATGTTCGTTACTTATGAGGTAGAGTTTTCCGTCTGCAACTCCAGCGATACCAAGCGGGTAGTTCCCGTAGGGTGTTGCAAATCCTGCGTAGGCGGTATAGTTCCAAAGCACTTTTCCTGTTTTTAGATCATAGGTGTAAACGATTCCCGAGTAGCCTGTTGAGAAGAGTTTGCCGTCAGCAATTGTGTTGGTCATAAGTGCACCTCCAGCGCCTGAGTAGATGTTCCAGGGATTTTCTTGTATACCGGTCCAGAGCAAACTTCCTGTATCAAGGTTGTAACCCTGCCATTGCACTTTTTCTTTGTTCCAAGTCAGGAAAACGCGCGTCTGTGGGTCGACTGGTCCAAAGGATAGAGTTTGGTTGCCCGATGGCGATGTGTAGTTCTGTATCCAAAGCAGTTGGCCCATCGAGCCGGTTCTCAAACTTAATGCCCATAAGGTGAAGTAGGTTCCGGTTCCGAATCCGCCGAGTCCTGCACCTGCGCTGCTGCTACCGAGCACCATGTCGCCAGGTATAACCTTGAGGATTGATGGGTTGCCAGCACCTGACAAGCTTGGAATAGTGACATTCCATGTGTAGGCATTACTCATGTCAACTACTTTGCCAATTGGTCTCCACTGGAATCCGCTTGTGCTGTCATCTTTGGCTGCTTCAAGACCTTGGTAGTGCGCTGTGTTGTTCCATAAAGCCAGCCAACGACCAGGATAGTTCAGCACGTATCGTAGTATTTCGCCATTAGGACCGTACACAGCTGTGCCCGTGGGAACGTTGGTTTCATTGAACAGCCAGCGACCAGTCAGGGCATCGTAAGCTATCAATGTGGTGCCAGAAGAAGCCCACAGGTACCCGTTTGGAATAACGCCGTGTTGGTTTAGTGATTCGTAGTCGTAGAGTTGTCCGAAGGTGGGGTCAACAGTGTAGTTTTGTACCCAATACTGTATGCCCGTTTGCAAGTCTACGCAAGCGTATCCTCCGCCGCTAGAAGCATCAGAAAATGGTATGCTGTAGTAGAGTCGACCGCATATAATCATGGGGTTCATGAATTTGTTCTCATACTGCGATCCATCATAAAACGTCATGCCTGCGGACCCTGTGTTGGATCCTCCTACCACTCCTCCGAAAAGCAGAGGTTTAGTCCACATTATGTGTGAGGTATTAGGCGCGGTTCCATCTGGTTGGAACTTGCCCACTATTTGTGGGGAAGCCATCCAGTTTGATGCTATTGTATACCAGTTTGTGTTTTGTCCTTCTATTGGTCTTGACCAGTAGCCTGTGGGCAACGGAAAATTGGGTTCTCCAGCTATTGGTTGTTGCTGCGCGGTGAAAGTTGTTGTGGCGGTGCTGGCAAGGTATGTGTCGTTAATGAAGTCACTGTATAAACCAAGGCTTCCTGAGGGACCTGTTTGGGAGAGTGCTTGCCCAGGAAAAGTAAACACGCAGGTGTACGTGCCGACTTGGTCGGGGCTCCACAGAGTGTAGCCACTTCCGACGGGGTCGGAATTGAATGGACCGAGCGTTACTTTGGTTCCGTCAGGTTTTGTAATTTGAATGTTTTCATTGCGCCATCTGTCACCCGTTGTTCCACCTGCAGTCGGAGGATATTTGTCAAGCCAAAAAACAAACGTAACAGGTTGACCAATGCCGACGGGATTGGGGGAGGCGGTTAAGTAGGCGTAGGTGGGTATGGTCCAAGTTGGAGTGTGTGCATTTGTTGTTGCCATGCCTGCCATGAATGCTGAAGCAGTCAGAATCAATATAAAGGCAATTGAAAATAATCTTTTTTTCATTTTACTCCTTCTCCTTGTTAGGTTGTTGTAGCGTCCACGAAAAAAACTAATAAGCCTTTGTAGTGTACGGATAACACAACAAGTCACGAAGGCTGCATTGGGTGGGGAAATTTATCAGGCTAACTCCGTTTGCAAACAACCTGAAAAGAGTCATGATGATTTGAATCTATACAGGAGTTGGACAAGCAATACATAAAGCCTGTTTTAGGGTCACGCCTCCCGTCTTGTTTTCGGATTTTTGATAGGGTTTGCTGGACCTATGGACCCCTAACGTAGGTTAAGGTTTCTATCTAGTTCGCACCGAAACGTGACTATATTCTTAGCTGAAAACTCCAACTCTTCCGACCACAGTTTTTGTGGCAAGTCTGATTAGATAACTTGTAGCGGTATCAACGATTTTTTGGTTTGACTCCGCGGCGGAAAAAACTTCGTTGACCTCAGGCATACATTTCCTCGCCTTCAGCTTCGTCTTGCTTTGATATCCTCATCATCAAGGAAGTGGGCCCATTTACTGACAAAAAAGGCAAGGTTTATGCGGGTGGCTACTCCATGGCTTGGAGGGTTTAAATCCGTGCTGCCCCACCACAATATATTGTTTTAGTCGAAATTGTCTGAAACTTTTTTGGTTAAGTGGCTTTGCCGTCTCTGCAGAAGTAGAGTGCGGGTTTAGCTTTGATCAGATGGTATTCATTGTAGACTGGGCAGTCGCTGCAGACGCACATTTTAGTGAAATCAAGGTCTTTGCAAGCGGCTATGCCGTTGGCGCAGTAAGGCCCTGGCATCTCATCAACTTTAGGCTTCGCTCGCTCATACTGTTCTTGCGGGACGTTTTTCTTCATTTCATCGCTCATTTTCTTCTGGTCTTCATGACTCATCTTCATCATCTTTTCCGGAGTCATGCTTCGCATCATGTCGATATTCTTCATCATTCCTTCGCTATTAACAAAGTCCGGCATCATTTTTTTTGCGTCTTCAGGATTCATACTTTTCGCGGTTTCGGGGTTTTTAGACATTTCAACGTTTTTAATCAGATTCAATCTAGACTCTATCTTGGGCTTAGAGCATGCACTTCCCGTTTGAACTGGACAAGTAACACACTTGCATTTTAGCATGGCATCAAAAGTCAACTGAACGGTAATTTCTTTTCTGTGACCAAAAAGATCCAAAAAATACGCCTCCAATATCTAATCATTTTTGAAACAAAACAACCAATTAAACTTTACTATCACAGCACATGTGTGCATCGCGACATTTGTCATCAAATCAAATAGTTAGAAAAAGTTTTAAACGCGGCTAACTATAGAAGCTGCAAAGTTATCATTAAACCTAATTCTAGTTCTTCAGAATTCTGGATTCATAATCGCTTTATTGCGGATTTAAGTAAAAAACTTGGCAGGACACAGAACTAATGCGAAGCGATAAAGAGTACAGAGAGCTTGCTGATTCTTTACCTGACATCGTTTTCGAAGCTGATGCTAGAGGAAACCTAACTTTCGTTAATCGTAGAGCCTTCGAAATCACCGGCTATTCCCGAGAAGAATTTGAAAAAGGAATAAATATTCTCCAGCTAATCCCCGCGGAAGACAAACAAAAAGTAATTGAAAACATGAGAAAAGCACTAGCTGGTGAAAGCTATCCTCCTTCCGAATACAGAATTATTAGAAAAGATGGTACCATATTCGACGCTCTCGTTA
>DATJPJ010000148.1:0-3248 GCA_035506455.1 Candidatus Nanoarchaeia archaeon | reverse complement strand
TACGAGTTCTTTGAAAACATTTCCTTTGAACAGCTTGTAGCTAAATTCGTCATCATGCATTGTTTATCAAACCTGCAAAAGCTGAGTTTGTTAAGGGAACTATAAGAAACTACTGAATTTGCAGTTCAGTTGACGGTCGTGTCTAATCTTCAAATTATAATTACTGGGTCAGATAAACTCACGAGACATTGAACTAAGTGCTCCCTCTTAGCAAGTTTTCTTACAGATTTGCTTAGCAAGTTCTCAACAGCAAAGGCGCGTTCTTTTTCATCCACCAAGCAACATTCAGGACTGAACTGTTAAATTGGGGGATAACGTTGGAACCGTGGGGGATGATGTCGCCGTCCCAGTCTGATTGCGAAAGATGACGAGATCATGACGGACAGACCCCAAAAAACTATTTTGCCCGCGAATTAAACAAGTAAAATAAGTAACAGGACACAACTTAGTCGAGAGGCTAATTTCAAAAATGAGTAATCAAGTCTTAACCTTGCTGGATGGCAGACAGCTTGGCTACGCGGTCGAGGGTGAAGGCAAACCTGTCGTTTACTTTCATGGAACGGCAAGTAGCCGTCTAGAAATTATGCTTCTCACCAAATTTGCGACGGAGAAGCAGTTCAAGTTAATCGGAGTGGACCGCCCTGGATATGGTTTGTCAACATTCATGAACAGACTCAAACTTCGAGATTTCTGCGCTGACGTTAACGCGTTGGCAGATCATCTTGACTTACAAAGGTTTGCGGTTTTAAGCTGGTCAGGAGGCGGCCCCTTTGCCCTCACCTACGTCGCGCTCAACCCCAACCGCGCAACCCACGCATTAGCCGTCGGATGCCCAGCATTACCGTTTGACCCATCAGCGGCCCACAACAATAATCCATTAGCGAAATACGCCATGAAAGCACCCTTCCTCGCAAAGTGGGCACTTGGCATGTTCCGAAAATCCGTTCTCAACGCAAACCAAGACATCGAAGCCTACCTGAAATCCCGCAGCGGAAAGAGCATGGTAGCGAGCTGGCCTAAACCCGACGCAAGCTTCTTCGAAGACCCCAAATGGCTAAAACTCATGTACGCAGCAATGGCAGAAGGCTTCAAGCAAAACAGCAACAGTATAAACGCAATCTACCAAGAGCACCGACTATTCATGCAACCCTGGACCGAACTCATAGAGCAAATTCCAGCAGGCAAACTGACACTATGGCAAGGAGCACAAGACAAAACATGCCCCGAGGTTAATGCGCAGAAAATCGCCCACATCGCAAAAGGCACTCACATCAAGGTCTTTCCAGACGAAGGACACTGCGTGATGTTCGCCAACACCGAAAGCCTCGCCAAAGAACTCAACAATGAAATTCCACTTGTTTCTAAACCTCAAAAAGATTGAATCCTTGCAAAAAAAGAACGCAACGCAACCTCAGTTAGTTTGATTCCAATAGTAAACCTGCTGATACTCCCCTGACACAGGAAAAGCAGAGCTATCGTAAACCACATCCAGCTTCGCGCCATCTTTCGCCAGAGCCGACTGCAAGGCCAGCCACACTTGCTGCGATTTAGCATCTGGCTGCCAGAGCCCCCAAATTGTGTCATTTGGGTTTCGCATGCCCCACCCATAATTACTTGGCAAAACCAAAGCCGCTTGCGCCGTCACCTTGCTAATTTTTTGGTTCTGCACAACATCAGTCCAGAACTTCTGCAAGGCGGCGAAGTGCTCGGGCTGCAGAAGCCCAGATCCGTTGTTGTTAGGGGAATAATTGAAAAGAGCAACATATCGGGCACCTTCTGCATAAGCCTCGCACATTTCATTGTACATTTCATCGCCCGACGACAAGTAAGGCGCGGAACCGTACTGCCAAGTCAGCATTGCCCCCCAACTTTTACCCTGCAAGTCGGCAGCACCCCGTGCCAACGCCAACGCTTGAGCATCCGTCTGGTTACCGCACAGCTCCGTCAAGACGACATCGTATCCGCCCAAATAGTCAAACCAATACAAGCCGTAATCAGAGGTGAAGGCTTTAACCGAGTATTGGCTGTGAAGCCAGCTAGTCGCAGTTTGTTGAGCGGAAACAAAGGCAGCTGCTGCCTGATCGTATGTTTGAAGAGGACGCGAATCCCACAGCTGCTTGTAGGGTTCAAACTGAGATATATCGCCCCAATTAGTCACTATTGTACCGTTTTGGTCTTGTACAGCTCCGCTCGGCTGGTAGGTCAGGGTTTCAAAGCCAGGAAGACTGATGAGCGTCCCGTTTGCGAGGAAATCGCTAATCTGCAGAAATGTCGCATTGTCAAGCGGACTGCTGCCTGCCTGATGGGTAATTGTGCCATTTGAGCTGTAGACAGTAATGTTGAGTTGCAAGGTGACTCGCTGAATACTCTGCCCCGTGAAGTTAGCAGTCACTATATCTATCGTTCCATCGGACTTGAATATGGTCTGACTCTGACTCGTGTTGGTAAACTGCGAAGTCAAAACCTCACCCGGAGCTTTGGAATCGCCATTGAGATCTATGCTCGAGTCGAGCATCTTTCCACCTGGCTCGTCACCATCATAAACTCCAAGAAAATGGCTGCCCCATCTAACTGGAGCAACACCTAGCAGCGCAGAAACGTTGCTCATGTCGAGGGATCCACCGTAATATGCTATAACATTTAAGCCCGAATTGACGGCATAATCACAAATCTGCTCCATCGAATTGAAGTCTTGCTCAAGCGGACCAGACTGAACCACGAACAGGTTGGTGTAACTTTTCACTTTATCGATAAGTTGATCAGCCTCGACAGTTGAGTTGCCACAATACGTAACGCCAACGTAAAACTGATTCTTTCCCGAGGATTGGCTGAACGGGTCCGCAAACCATTGAATGAGCAGAAACGCGGAAATAGCTAACAAAAACACCAAAACCGCAGACAAAACCGCAACGACGCGTTTCCTCATTCTAAACCCTTAATTCAAATCAGGCAAAGCCACTTGAACCCAATGCCTTTTCCTCAATAGATAGGCAGTTAAAAGGCTTTATCCCAGTTCTCCTCCAATGAAGAAAAATAGGATTCTATCGACCTGCCAAAATCGCCAAACAAAATTGTTAAGAGCTAAAAGGCGACGCGAAACATGTGAGTGGGCCGTACCGGATTTGAACCGGTGATCTTCGCCGCGTGAGGGCGACGTCCTAGCCAGCTAGACTAACGGCCCGCTGAATCCAAACTACATATTTATCCTTCATAAAGCCTTTCCTTAACGTTCGCCAACAGTGGAGCGG
>DATJPJ010000147.1:0-20965 GCA_035506455.1 Candidatus Nanoarchaeia archaeon | reverse complement strand
AATACCTCAGAGGACGCGCAGACGCAGACATGATAAACTCCTGAAGAGACTCTTTCATTCACCTTGTAACACTTCAGTTATAAACGTGTTCCCAATCCCAAAAATTGCATTCAAGAACTGTTCACAAGATTTGGAAAAGATTTGGGTATGATTTTGAACAACAGTTTTAAACAAATCATCGCAACTTCAATGTCGAGAGCAAAACGCAACACCCCCACTCTCTAAAACCATTGGGATTCAGGACGATGGAAGATTAACCCTCTTTTCTTCCAACCAGTCCCGAACCCCAATGGTAACCCTCAGGCTTGAGGCAAGAAAAATAATTGGAGAAAAAAATAATGACCAATAGTTTAAGTAAATTCAACCAAACACCAAAAACAAGAATAACATTCTTCGAGGATGTGTAACTTTTGGGGATAATGAACAGAGCAGTCAGAAATATTTCAAGACGCAAAATCAGAGCCCTGCTCGTAATCATCGCCCTAGGATTTTCCCTAGCAATTTTAATTTCTGTTCCAGCAGGCATAGCTGCCAACCAGGCAGCCACCCAGAACGTCACTCAAAACATGGGCAACGCAATCGCCCAGACGGAAGCAAACCTAAACACAACAATAACGCAAACCGAAGCGTCGATTAACCAAACGTTAACGGAAGTCGATTGCAGCCTAACCCCCACCGCGCCAACTGGATTCGGCTTCACTGGAAGCGGTACAGGCGACTTTAACCCTGGACAATTCGGGGGCGGCAACTTCACAGGCCAATTTGGCGGAGGCTTCGGCGGCGGATTCACTCCCGGCGAATTCGGAGCAGGGGCTTTCGGCGCAGGCGGCAACACACCAATGAACGAAACCTACTACAGCGACATAACAAACATCACAAACGTATCCGCCGTCGCTCCAGTACTGCAAGTTTCAGAAGGGCACAACGAAACTGTAACCAGTCGCTTCGGAGACAGAACCTTTACCCGAATGATTGCCGACTACATAATCGAAGGCATACCCCTAACTTCAAACTTAGTTAACAATTATCCAGTTCTGCCCTCAAACATAACTTCAGGCAGAAACCTGCAAGCAGGCGACAGCGGCGTAGTACTTCTTAGCGAAAACAACTCAGCATACTTCGGCGTCGAAGTTGGCGGCACAGTAACCATTCTAGGCGAAACCTTCCAAGTCATAGGAATCCACGGAACATCAGGAGTTTCCGACAGGCAAACACTATACATGAACCTCTCAGACGCCCAAGCTTTAACCAACAACACAGGCATGGTAACTTCACTCCAAGTTTACGCCGACAACGCAGCAGACACGACCACAGTTGCAAGCGCCATAAGTGCCCTACACCCAGAGCTGGACGTCGTAACTTCTCAGCAGCGACTAACGCAACTGCAGACCCTCCAAACAAACTACCAAACTGAAATGAACAATACTCAAACAACCTACGAAACCCAGGTTCAAGCAGCACAAACAACAATGAATCAAACAAACAGTCAAGCATTTGAAGAAATAATCGTAGCCGTCGCTGCAACTAGCCTAATTACATTCTTTGTAATGCTGTACACTGTGCGAGAAAGAACCAAGGAAATCGGAACACTCAAAGCAATCGGATTCAGCAACGCGACAGTTATGAGCCAATTCATGATAGAAGGCATCATGCTGAGTCTACTCGCAGGGGTAGTCGCAATAGGCATCAGCTTAGTAGCAGCGCCATTCCTGACCTCTGTTCTATTGCCGTCCGTAAGCTCAAGCATTAACCTATTCGGCACTCGAGTAAATGTGTTCACGGGCGCCGGCGCTGGTGCAACTCCAGCCGTGGCAACCTCCACTGCAGCCGCAGTTTCCCTCAGCCCAGAAATCATGCTCATAGGCTTTGCAGCAGCAGTTGCGATCGGAGCAATTGGAAGTCTCTACCCAGCGTGGCGAGCGGCTAAGACAAGACCCGCGGAGGCTATGCGATATGAGTGAGACAGTTCTAAAAGTAGAAAACGTCTCCAAAAACTATGCACTAGGCAAACGCGGCGTTCAAGCACTATCCAACTTAAGCTTAGAGGTTAAGAAAGGCGAGTTCATCGCAATCATGGGTCCATCAGGCTCAGGAAAAACAACACTACTCAACGTCCTAGGCTGCATAGACAAACCCACCGGCGGCAAAGTCCTCATCGACAACATCGACGTCGCAAACATGCCCGAATCACAACTCTACAAGATAAGACGCAACAAAATCGGCTTCATTTTCCAATCCTTCAACCTACTACCATACCTCAACGCCAGAGAAAACGTCGAACTGCCAATGGAGAACTGCGGAAAAACGAAGGCCGAACGCAGCGCCCGAGCCAAAGAACTTCTCGGAATGGTAGGTCTCTCTGGTAGAGAAGAACACCGCCCACAACGACTTAGCCAAGGTGAACAACAACGTGTAGCCGTAGCCCGTGCTTTAGCAAACGACCCCGCCTTAATACTAGCAGACGAACCAACAGGCAACTTAGACATCAAAAATAAACAAGAAATAGTAAAATTGCTCGCAAACCTCAATCTTAAAGAAGGCACCACCATAGTAATGGTCACACACGATGGGCAAGTAGCAGCGCACACCGAACGAATTCTCTTTCTAGGCGACGGAAAAATCAACAAGGAAAAAGAAGGCATGCATTTGGCCAAAAAGAACATCTGCCCCTTCTGCAAAGGAAAACTACAACCAACCGACGAAACATGCCCAAATTGTGGAAAATCCGTACGCTTCAAGAAAAAGACATGCGCACCTGCAAAAGACAAAACCGATGAATCACCGACCAAAGCATAAAATTTGCTTCACCGACGAGTAGACTTCAAATGGAACAAACACCACCAAATCAACCACCTATCAGTCCACCCGAATCACCCCAACCTCCGCCGCCAACAAATCCGTCAATCAACGAACCAGAACAATTACGTCCAAAAGAACAAAAGTTGAAACACTCAATCGTAGCCGCACTGGCAATAATTCTAATCATCGGATTAGTAGGGGGCGGCCTAATCGGCTACGCCCTAAGCTACAACACATTCAACGGAAAAATCAACGCCTTACAATCACAATTACAGAATCTCCCACCCTCCAACGCAACATATGTCTCCTACCCAAGCACAACTTACGTATTAGGCAACAACGTTACACTAGCAAGCCTCTATGAACAAGTCAAATCATCCGTCGTCGTCATACAAGGCCTAATACCCCAATACAGCATATTTTTCAATCAACTCGTCGGCTATGGAACACAGCAAGGCTCCGGCTTTGTTACCCTCATCAACAACCAACCCGTTATCGTCACAAACAACCACGTAATGCAAGGCGCTATCAACGTTACAGTAACATTCGCTAACGGAGACAGCTACCCAGCAAAGGAAGTCGGGTCCGACCCTCTGGCCGACTTAGCTGTCATAACCATCAACGCCTCCCCCAACGACCTACAACCCCTAAACATAACCACTTCTTCTACACTACAAGTAGGCGACCCAGTTGTAGCTGTAGGCTCTCCCTACGGACTATCAGGAACTCTGACAACAGGCGTGGTTAGCGCATTAGGCAGAACAATCACGGAAACCAGCGAATCTTCCCAATCCTCAGGCATTAACATCCCAGACGTAATCCAAACCAGCACAGCCATCAACCCAGGAAACTCAGGCGGTCCTCTAATAGACTATCACGGCAACGTAGTCGGAATAACAACAGCAGCAGTTAGCAGCTCGCAGGGACTTGGCTTTGCCATCCCATCCGAAACCATCTTACGCGAAATAAATACATTATACACAACCGGGACCTACGATAAACACCCGACGATAAACGTGGCGGTAGGCACAGACATGGACTATAGCATCGCACAAGCAATGGGAATTAACGTCACTTACGGCTTTCTAGTAGAGAGTATTTCCACGCAAAACGGACTCAAAGGCGGATCTA
This sequence comes from Candidatus Nanoarchaeia archaeon, assembly GCA_035506455.1. Classification (GTDB taxonomy): domain Archaea; phylum Thermoproteota; class Bathyarchaeia; order Bathyarchaeales; family Bathycorpusculaceae; genus JADGNF01. Next base: position 17,035 of record DATJPJ010000147.1, on the reverse strand, counting down.
CACAAGTCTCAGCAGGAGCAGAACAAGTAGTCATCGGCGGAGACGTCATTGTAGGCATTAATGGAACAACCATCGTTAACACTGATAGCCTACTTTCATATCTGGAGCAGCACACTCTACCGGGGCAAGTAGTGGATTTTAACGTCATACGCGATGGTCAAGCACAAAATGTGCCAGTGACGATAGGCAAGTTGTCTGCAACCTAACATTATTCTTTTTTGTGCAAGTCTTTTCGCGCTATTTTTATAAGCTCAGACTGCCGAGTGTAGCTTTCATGCAAGCCGAAATTGGGATTATCGGAGGAACAGGTCTTTACGACCCCACACTGCTCAAGAACATCCAAGAAATAGAAGTCAACACACCCTACGGCGCCCCATCTTCTCCCTTTACTCTGGGCGAACTTGCAGGGAGAAAAGTGGCGTTCCTCGCGCGACACGGTTCCACACATACAATTAGACCCACTGACGTCAACTCCCGGGCAAACATCTTTGCATTCAAGAAACTCGGAGTCAATCGTGTTCTCGCCGTCTCCACCGTCGGCTCATTGAAAGAGGAATATCGGCCTGGTGATATAGCATTTCTTGATCAATTTATCGACCGAACGACAAGGCGAGAGCAATCCTTCTACTCAGCTGATAAGGTATGCCACATAAGTGTGGCAGAACCCATGTGTCCCGAAATACGAAAAACACTTATCGCAGCATCCAAGACCATAAAGATCGACGCCCACCCAAGGGCAACATACGTCTGCATTGAAGGTCCAAGATTCTCAACAAAAGCGGAATCAAATCTTTTTAGACAGTGGAACGCGGATGTAGTGGGCATGACGCTTGTTCCTGAATGCGTCCTGGCACGCGAAGCCGAACTCTGCTACGCTTCCATTTCAGCAATTACCGACTACGACAGCTGGAAAGAGCATCCCGTTAGTACAGACGAAGTCATAGCTACAATGCGTGCTAACGTTGAAAAGGTCAAGAAAATTCTAGCGGAAACAGTCGCAACCCTACCCCAAAAACGTGGATGTGACTGCAAGAACGCACTCAAAAACGCATGTATATAGGAGACTTGAAAATGAACCTGAAAAAGAAAATCAGACGATTACCAGAATTCAAAGGAGTAGTTTTCTGGGACATCACCCCATTATTACGAGACAGCAAAGCCTTCAAAGAAGCCATCGACAAACTCGCTGAGCACTACCGCGGCAAAGACATCGATGTCATTGCTTCTAACGAAGCCCGAGGGTTCACTATTGGAGCTCCACTCGCTTACGCGCTAGAAATTGGCTTTGTTCCTATTCGAAAGAAGGGAAAGCTGCCAAGCAAAACTGTTCAGCTAAGCTATGAAAAAGAATACGAGAAAGACACAATCGAAATGCATGAAGACGCAATCAACAAAGGTGACAAAGTCCTAATTATTGACGACCTTCTAGCAACGGGCGGAACTGCAAAAGCCAACGCTGAACTTATTGAGAAAGTAGGCGGCAAAGTGGTTGGCTTTGGCTTTCTAATAGAGCTAGAATACTTAGGCGGCAGAAAATTACTGGACAAGTACGAGGCCTTTTCACTTTTAAAGTATCCAAACACAAACCCGTAATTTTTTTGCTTTCACAAATTTCTAAACAAGAAGAAGGTACTGATTAGTTCCCATTGCTGCTGTGAATGCAGTGCAAATGATCGCTCGAACTCAACATTACTTGTCGAGTTGCCGTTCCACATACCCAAAAGTTGATCAATAATTTGATTCCGCCAAGTCGCACGAGCATAATTGATAGCACGATCATCCAAGGTTGAGCAGTATAGCCCACGCGACTTAGCCTTACTTTACTTACTCCATAATTCCCATGAGGTGTGTGGAAAAAACCTTGACCACTTTGACATGCACTTTTTTGCCCAACAAGTTTTCAGGGGCTTTGATTGCTATCGGTTTGTAAGCAAAGTTTCTCCCAACCCAAGAGCCCGCGACTTTGCCCTTCTCATCAATTAGAATCTGGCCATCCCAGCCAAGCCATTGTTGATTCCTTCTCAGAGAGATTTTTCTTGCCAAAGCTGCGGCTTGTGCACTTCTACGTTTAATTTCCACTTTTTCTATAGCTATGCCGCGCATATCCCACGCAGCTGTCTTAGGTCGGGCGAAAAATTTTGAAACGTTAACAACATCTGGTTGAATCTCAGAGACAAGTTGCAACGTGTTTTCAAACGCCTCGATGGATTCACCCGGAAACCCACAAATAACATCCGTGCTAAGCGTCAACTGAGGAAACGCGTCGCGGAAAGCAGTTATGATCTTCTTGAATTCTTGTACAGTATAGAACCTTCGCATCCTCCGCAAAACGTCGTTATCTCCGCTCTGCACCGGTAGATGCACGAACTTGAAAACTTTCTCGCTCCTAAACGCCTCAATGAGTTCTCCAAGGAACGGCAAAATCATGTTGGGCGTCATCATACCCACCCGAACCCAAAAATCTCCCTTTATATCGGCCACTCCCTTTATCAAAGTCGCGAGGTTTGTTCCTATTTCCTTTCCATAGCATGCAGTGTCCTGCGAAGTGATCCATATTTCCCGAGCTCCCGCGTTAACGTCTCGTTCCACCCGCTTTATGACGTCGTCAATCATGTAGCTTCGTAAGTGCCCCCTAGCGTGGACGACACAGCAGTATGCGCAGGAGCCTAAACAGCCGTAGCTAACAGGAACGATGCTTACGATTGGATTAGTTTGTATACGGGGAAGATCAAGATCCGGCATCGATACCAAAGTTTTGTCTAACTCAACTACCTTTTCGCCGCGCGAAACGCGCTTTACTACATCTACAATGCCTTTGCCAACTGCTGTGCCAATTGCGGCGTCAAACCGCACTTCTCGTAATAATCTCTCAAAACTGATCAACGGAAGGCATCCCGCTATTACAACCTTCTTCGTAGATGGAATACGTTTTAGCGCATCAACTACTCGGTTTTCCGTCGGCCCCTTTACGGCACAGCTGTTGTAAATAACTACGTCTGCATCCGCCTCAGAATTGGCTAGTTCAAAACCTTCTCGCGATAAACATCCAGATAACACTTCGCTGTCGGCTGTGTTTGAACTGCATCCAAAGCTTCGAACGAAAACTCGCGTCCCAGGTCACCGTGCAAGCCAATAGAAACAATAGCATACGATAAAAACGTGCAGGTTGACAAGGGCTGAATTATACAGGAAAATGCAGCAAGTCTTCACCCGGCCTTATAAGTGTTGGAACGAACATGTTATGCACATGTATGAAGCATGATAATCATCGCTATAGGTACCGACATATAGTTCGTTTGGTTACTGAGGAAGAAGCCGAATGAAGCTAATCACACTGTATCTGCCTGAAACTTATATTAAGGCTTTGGACCAGCTCGTGGACGAATGTTTCTATCCGAATAGAGCCGAAGCAATCCGTGTCGCAATCCGTGACCTTATAAGTGCTGAAGTTTGGAGGAGAAAGGGCGTTGACTAAACACACAACTGTCGACGATGGATTCCCCAAGTATCACATGCCACTTGAAGATGCTAACAAACTCATCGAGACAAATCTGAAGCTCCTGAGCAGCAATTCGCTGGGAGCTTGCAGCTCAAACGTTGACTCCCTACACAAAATCACAGTTGAACCATCACTCGCTAAGCGCAGAGAAGGCAGGCCAAAGGTTGGCATTGCCAAGAGCAAGTTGGGAAAAATTATGCACAAACTATACGACCTTGAACCGGAACGAGTTACAGAAAAACCATTAAATGTGGACCTAGGCGTTGACCTATATCAGATGGAAGACTACTAGTTACCATTTCTTTTTCTTTTGTCTTTTTAAATAATTGCTCTTAGCTAGCAAGTTTAGCTATAGGCATCTTTAGTCTGAAACTTGTTTTGTCCAAAACGAATTTTTTGAAAATGCTGATGAAGAAACTTCGTTTTCCTAAAGCATCCAACTGAGTTTTCCTGGTGCAAAATCTATATTGTAACAGTGTCATTATTTGAGATCATGAACGGAATTATTGAATCCATCCGAGCAGAACTCAAAGTGAACGCCGATGAAAAAACTAAAGAATCAATCCGCCGCTTCTTCAAGGAAGATGTGAAAGCCTACGGTGTGAAAACCCCTATCGTGAACAAAATTGCCAAAAAACATTGGCACCATGTTAAAAACTTTGGCAAGAAAGAAATCTTTAGCATCTGCGAGAAACTATTCTGTTCTGGTTTCATGGAGGAAGCATTTGTCGCTTCAGTATGGCTTCCAAACATGGTTGAGGCATTTGATTCCAGTGACCTGGCTACATTTAAGAAATGGATTGACCTATACGTGAATAATTGGGCCAAATGCGACAGCTTCTGCAATCATACCGTCGGCGAATTCGTAGAGAAATTTCCTCAGAGCGTTAAAGAAATAGAAACCTGGGCACAATCCAGCAATCGCTGGTTAAGAAGGGCCTCGGCAGTTTCGCTCATTCTTCCGGCCAGAAAAGGAAATTTCTTCGCACAGGTCATTGAAATTAGCAGCACGCTACTCTTGGACAAAGATGATCTGGTTCAAAAGGGGTATGGTTGGCTGCTCAAGGAGGCGAGTCGACTGCACCAGACTGAAGTCTTTGATTTTGTTTTCAAAAACAGAAAAATCATGCCGCGAACAGCACTCAGATATGCAATTGAACTCATGCCTAAAGACCTCAAAACGAAAGCAATGGAAAAAACTTAAACCATCATTTCTTCTCAAAAGATTTTTACTATCCGACAAGTCACTGTAAGGCTTGGAGCGTGTCACTGGTCGCGTTTTTGCGTTCGTTTGGATGCCGTTACCTGACTAAAAGCCGCATTGCATTTACAATCTTTGCCATAGTCTACGCTTCATTTCTTCTTATGAATCTGGGTTACAATTCGATTAGATGGGACGAGCTAGTCCATGTAATGGGCGCATGGCAGCTAATCCACGGACGCTTTACCGAGTATTTGACTTCTAGCACGTTTTATCCGCCCATGTTCAACTTAATAATCTCTGCCTATTTCACAATTGGAGGAGCAAATGCAGTTTGCGCTCGCCTCGTTGCCGTGACTTTTGCATTGCTTTCTCTTTTCATTTTGTTCGAGTTCGTTAATAAGATGTATGACTCAAAGGTTGCCCTGCTCTCTGTAGTTTTTTTCGCCGTTATGCCAGGTGTCGTTTGGGCTTCGCGGTTTGCCTATATCGAAACTATGCTGGAGTTTTTCTTTCTCCTATCATTGTTTTTGTTCTTTCTTTGGCTTCAAAATGGCGGCAACAGATACATAATTGCTGGGGGGGTGACGCTGGGCTTTGGGTTTTTGGTTAAGTATCAAATGTTGGTCGCGGGTCTAGTTATGTTTGGGGCTTTGTCCGTACTAGGCTGGACTTACTTGAAGTCGAGGCTTTCACGTTTTTCACTTCTGATTCTCACAGCTGCCATAATCGCGGCTATTTGGTTTGTAATTGTGTACATTTACGCTCCCGGCACACTAAACAGTTGGGTTTACGCAATTTTCGTTGGCGATCAGAAAAGATCTTTGTACAGCATGCGGTTCTCAACTCCAATATTCTACTTGGTCGAAATGGTTCAGCCGTATCCTGACATGCACCCAGTTTCCTTACTACTTTACTTGCTAGGATTTGCTGGGTTAGGCTTTTTGGCATGGCAAAGAAAAATGCAATCCAAGTTTCTGTTGGTTTGGTTCGCCGTGGTTTATGTAGTTTTCACCTTTGTAGGAAATAGAGAATGGCGCTACGTAATGCCTCTTTTTCCAGTCTTAGCAATTTCTGCTTCAAGTTTCGTTTCATTTGCGTATAATAGGACAAAAGCTTCTTGGGAATCTTTGGTCGCCACTCATAGGCGCAGGAAAGTCGCCAAAGTCGCCGCTCTGTTTTTGGTCCTTTTCACAACCTCCGCTGTTTTGGTCAGCTGTGCAGATTCCTATCACTGGATAGTTTGGGACCAGGTTAGTATTCCTCTTCAGGAAGCGGTAAGTTACGTGGCTGCGCGAATTCAACCTAACGAATCTGTTGCTCTTGTGTGCACTTTTGAGCTCTTTAGTGGCGGTATGGCGAGCTTTTATTTGCAAACTTGCGACAAGCGAAACAGCGTATTTCAATATCCGACTTTACCAGTTGATACGTTTAAACCAACCTTCAGTTTGGACGAGTTGGTGACTCTATGTCAGCAAAATAACGTGCGGTACGTTCTCATGAGCGAGCACCATTGGACTGCAACTTATTTTAGCTCAACACTTACACCGCAAGAAGTGGCTAAATTGATCGCTGATTCAGGTAGGTTTACAAATATTGAAACCTTAGGAACTATTCCTGATAGAATCTTCATCATGACTTTTGCCTAAGTGTCAATAAAAGGCTGAAGGCCTTAACAAAACTGCATTATCGAGTTTGAAGTCTGTTTATGCAAAGGGATAAATCTGTTATTGGCTGTAGATTGTTGAAGGCCATGAAAAAAGAAAATAAGCTTTTTGCTGCTGCAACGGTATCCTTTATTTTGGTTATTTGCGTGTGGACGAACACTTGGTTTAACATAAATGGTCAGCTTGTTCTCATGTCCAATAATCCAGTCCCTAAATATGATGTCCGCGTGCTTGTCCATCTTAATGACCAAGTGACTCCCGCGATGATGAAGTCTATGCTAAGTCAATTGCCCTCCGTAACTGGACTTCAGCTTGACGTTTGGGTTGGTGACAACACGACATCGGGCATAACAGATGCAAAAGCACGCATTAGCATGTGGCTTGGCGAGTTAACCAACTACAACATCGTTATTCAGTGCGATTATGCCTTTGAACAAAAATACGGATACTATGAGCAACCTTTTTGGAAATACAATAACACAGAAACTCTAAGTCAAGAGTGGTACAACGAATGGTATGGGAACCTAAGTGAGGTCCTAAACAAGTACTCCAACGTGCAGCTTATGGTTGGCCTCAACGAACCATACAATCACTTCGAAACAAAAGAAATGGCTCAGACAGTAATGGAGCGTGAATACTTAACGTGGAAGAACATGAGTAAGATTCCTTTCACCGTAAAGTTCTCAATGCCGTACATTTTGTGGGCTTCATGGTGGAATTTTCCACAAAACCCCTCCATCTCGTCGGACTATGCTCCTTTCTGGGCGAATTACTCAGACTACATCGGCATGGACCTTTGGGCGGACAGCAGCCCTCCACAGTATGGCACAAACGTTCAGCAAACAGCTTACAACTGGGTAAAACAAAGTGTAGCAATAGCCGAAAACTACTCTCTTCAGTTGAAGAAACCGATATTTATAGGTGAGTACCCAGCTTGGGACCCCACCACTCTGACGTATATTAGCGACCAAATTGCTAAAGCGCCGAACATCGGACAGGTGTACCAACTGTGGTATTGGAGTGGGCAAGAAGATCTCCATCAGGACGCTTGGACCTACGGAATTTTTAATGTCAATCCGAACACACTTGCAATAACAGAAGGCCAACCTGAATGGAACGTTTTCAACGCTGTTTTCAACCAGACTCAAACAAAATAATTTATGATTTACAATGTAAACGGTTATTCCTGCTAATCAATGCTCTTCCGTTTCCAGCGAATTGAAGGAATTTTCCTCAATAAACCATTTCGAGCAGTTTTGATAGTTTCTTCTGTTCTTGTTTCTCCAAATCTTGCTCTTTTCGGCTTGAATTTTCCAAAATGGAACCGCATTTTTCGCAGGAAACTAAATTCTTATTATTTTCGTGCCCGCAGGCTTGACATAACTCCATTTTAGACCTCGGAGAGAAGCCATGCCACTCCTTCTCATATGAAATCAATGTGTGCGAGGTATTTTTAATTTGCGTAAATTAGTCAACCGTAAATTCCTTTTGAAAAACTTCAATTGTTTTGCTTCTTAAAACAAGTATTTTACACTCTGTTCTGCCTTTTAAGAGGCTGGTTGCCCGCGGTTTGCAAGAAATTTTCTTAGAAAGCGCACCTGATTTTCAATTCGCAAAGAAGGGGAGAGCCCTGCCCCTTGAGGCTCACATTTTCCTTTAACGATTGAGCCAACAACCGATTCGATCGTGGGTTCGGCATCAATAAGTGTATAAGCTCGGCCTATTACGGGACCGTAGTGTGCGTCGGTTCCAGCCACTTTTGGAAGACCAAGCTGGTCTGCCAGATCCCGCGCTCTCCTAGATGCCAGTCCAAAAGGAAACGCTGACGCATTCAAAGCTTCCACCGCGTCAAACTTCGCCGTGACGTACTTACCAACGCTGCCCTTCAGCCATGCGAATGGGTGACAGGCAATGGCGATTCCCCCCTCTTTATGGATCAGCTCGACGGTTTCATCGGCGCTCAGATTTCGGGGAATTTTATTCCTCACATTTAGTCCAACGATGTGCCCGTGCGAGCTTGATATTTCGGTACCAGGGATAATGAGAAACTCTGGAGTTCCTTTTGCTATTTTGAGAGCACCTTCGATGCTGTTATGGTCGGTGACTGCGATAGCGTTTAAACCGCTTCTTTTCGCGTAGAAAACAAGTTCTTTTGGTGTTATGACGGAGTCTTTCGAATAGGTTGTGTGCACATGAAGGTCAATTTTGACAGGCATTTTCGATCAAATCTCAGGAAGCTTTGTTTTTCTCTTCGCGCAGCTTTGCGAGCATTTCATCGAGCTTTTTCTCGTCGGAGTCGATTTTGTGGAATAATGGCGTGGCCTTGCCTATCTTATGCCCTGCTTCCAATGGATGAATCGCTTCTTCCCACCGCGATTTGCCTATTATCGCTGGAAGGTTGAGCATTTGCGCGAGTTCTTCTGCTCGGCTGGGGATGAAAGGCTCGGAGGTCACTGCCAAGGCTTTCACGATTTGCGCGGCGACATAGAATATGCTTGCTGCTCGAGGAGGATCAGTTTTTAACAATTTCCATGGTTCTTTTTCATTAAGGTATTGGTTACCCATTCGGCTTAGGCTGATGAGCGAGTTTGCTGCTGGTTGCTCTTTTGCAGCTTCAAGGTCATCGGCTATCGCTTCCACTTTTTCACGTATCGTAGTAAGGACCATTTCATCGTCTGCGTCCAATTTCTGTGCTCGAGGGATTTCGCCGTTAAACTTTGAATTGATGAAGGTAAGGGTTCTGTGAATGAAGTTACCGTAGGTGTCGTTGAGGTCCGCGTTGATTTTCTCCAAAAAAAGATCCCAACTGAAGTTGGAGTCCTTCACTTCTGGCCTTGTTGCTATTAGGAAGAACCGCCAGTAGTCGACAGGAAACATATCAAGCGCTTCGTCAATCCATATGCCAATTTTGCGGCTTTTGCTTGCTTTCTCCCCCTTGAACTGCAGGAACTCGGTACTAGAAACGTTCCACGGCAAATTGTATGGTTCGCCTGAAGCCAACAGTAAGGCCGGTAAGATGATGGTGTGAAAGGGTATGTTATCCTTACCTACGAAATATATTGTCTTCGCGTTTTTGTTAAACCAGAATTCGCGCCATTTCTCGGGTTCGCCCATTCGTTGACATTGCTCAATTGTTGCGGAGACATATCCTAAGACTGCCTCGACCCAAACGTAGATAGTTTTGCCCTCGGCTCCTGGGAAAGGTGCGGGAATGCCCCACTCGACGTCTCGAGTGATTGCTCGTGGTTTTAGGCCTTCCTTGATCCAATTGAGGCTAAAGTTCTTGGCGTTGCATGGGATTTGTTGGTTCTCCTCCAAAAACTTCGTCAACGGTTCGGAGAACCTTGACAAGTCTATGTACCAGTGCTTTGTTTTCTTGATTACGGGCTTATTATGACATATTATGCAGTATGGAGAACTGAGCAAGGTTGGCTCCAAAAGTCTGCCGCATCGGTCACACTGATCACCTCGAGCATGCTCATAGTCGCAGTGGGGACAATGTCCTTCGACAAAGCGATCAGGCAAGAAGCGTTTATCATGCTCACAGTAAAGCATCTCGGTTTCTTTTTCGAAAATATAATTGTTTTTGTAGACTTTCATTAGATGTTGCTGAACGAATTCTTTGTGAACTGGGCTCTCTGTGCTTGTGTAGTTATCAAATGAGGCGCCCCATCTGCGAAATAGTTCCGAAACTTTTGCATGGTTGCGGTCTGTGAGCTCCTTTGGCGTGATTTTCTCCTTCATGGCTTCTACCTCAATAGGTGTGCCATGCGTGTCTGACCCGCTGACCATCAGTACATCTTCTCCAATGAGTCGATAGTACCTTGCGGCAACGTCTGCAGAAAGTACTGATCCAACTAAGTTGCCCAAATGAGGAGTGACGTTAATGTAAGGCCAAGCTGAAGTTACAAGGACTTTTTGAGGCATGTGGATTACCGAACCCTGATTAATACGCATAGAATATAGGCGCTGATTAATTAATTGCGACCTTCTTGCAATTCGTTTGGTCCTCAGAGCCATCGTTTTTGTTCAAGCTATGATATCCTATTTTTCTCGCATCGATAGACATTTCTTAAATAATGGTCTCCCGCCTAGATTGTCAAGGACACTCTTCGGTGCGAGAAAGATGCTATTCCAGACAACTGTGCTCTGCAAAATGTCGCTTTGGTTTCGTCGAACGAACCGAGCAAGGAGAAATAGGCAATGAAGGTCTTGCTTGTAAATCCGCCTCAGTCCTTCTACCCGGGTAGCGACCTCGTCTCAGGCAATATTCCTCTCGGGCTAATGTACCTTGCAGCGGTTTTGGAAAAAAATGACCAAAAAGTCGAAATCTTAGATGCGTTCATGGCAAATGCAGCCCCTCGAACTGTTGGCGACACCTTCGAAGTCGGCCTGCCCTTCGATCAGATAAAAGAAGAGATTCGGAGGCGAAAACCTGACATGGTTGGTATTGCCAACCCTTTTTCGACACAGATCGATCACGCAAGAAAGGTTGCTGACTTAGCTAAAGAGGTAAACCCGGAAATTCTTACGGTAGTTGGCGGACCTCACGTAACTGTTGTTCCACAAGAATTCCTCAATGAAGCGAAAGCTGTAGATATTGCTGTTATGGGAGAGGGCGAATACACTTTGCCAGACATAGCCAAAACATACGAAGGCGCCAAACGGCTGATTGATGTTGCTGGAATCGCTTATCGTCAAAATGGCGAAGTGAAGCTCAACCCACCCCGACCACTTATCAAAAACTTGGACGAATTACCATATCCGGCTTATCATTTGGTTAATATGGAGCAGTACCTAAATCCCATCAAGATTGAATACCGAAGCTTCAAGCCACGCGCTTTAGCTATGATAACGAGCCGTGGCTGCCCTTACGGATGCTGTTTCTGTTCTGTTCATCTCCACATGGGGTCAACGTTTAGAGCGCACTCGCCTGGCTATGTGGCAGACCATCTGCAATTCGTTTTGGATACGTACAAAGTTAAGAACGTATTCTTTGAGGATGACAACCTGACGTTCGACATGAACCGCATGAAAGCTATCTGTGACCAAATCGTTGAGCGGAAAATTAAGATTAGTTGGGAAACACCCAATGGCATACGCGCCGACCGTGTGAATCTGGAATTGTTAAAGAAGATGAAAAAGGCGGGCTGTCGCAGCGTCTTCTTCGGCGTTGAATCAGGAAACGAAAGTGTTTCCGCCAACATCATCCACAAGGACCTAGATTTGAACAAAGTGGTTGAAGTCGCCAAAGCATGCAAGAAGATTCACTTGAGTAGCGCGGGCTTCTTCATCATAGGGTTTCCAGGCGAAAAGAAAAAAGATATGCAACAAACTGTGGATTTTGCATTAAATCTTAAGCGAGAATACGATTTTGGTATGCATCTACTCATTGCTACGCCTTCATACGGTACAACGCTCTACAAGGAATGCTTAGACAAAGGCTACTTGAAAACGGAATTGACTCCACGAGCCCTAGCCGAGGCAAGGCAAACCCGAGGGGCGCCTCTAATCGAAACGATCGATTTCACTCCGCAAGAAGTCAAGGAAATCGCCGACAAAGCCATGAAACAGTACAAGCGCATATCATTAATTAACAGCGTAAAGTATCCAGCTAAAACCTTGGGTACATTATTTCACGAGCCGAACATAGCGGTGAAGTTCATTAAAAACATGTTCTCGTAGCCTCCGCTTAGGAGCAACATAAGCGTGGGACAACGATTTCATATAACTCTGAAAACTCGGTCTAAGCTAAGAAGCGTACACTCAAAAACTATAGCAGTAGTTTTGCTTGCGCTTACATCTATTCTTCTCTTGATAATTGTTGTACCAACGAGATACATTTTCTACGAACCCGTCATCATGACGGCTTCGACGAAGCAACAGACTTTGAATTCTTGGCAAATGTTCCACCATGACTTGAGTCACACTGGTAATACCGAAACAGCTGGTCCGACTACAAATCAGACACTTTGGGAGTTTAACACGGGCGGACCTGTAGATTCTCCAATAATTTCAGCCGGAATTGTTTATGTTGGCTCCCTTGATCACAATTTATACGCGTTGAATGCATCGAGTGGCAACATTCTTTGGAGCTATACGACGGGCGGCAATGTGCTTTCTCCTGCCGCCGTATCCGGCGGTTTGGTTTTCTTCGGCTCAGAAGATCATAATGTCTATTCTTTAAACGCCACAACAGGAAAATATGTTTGGAGCTTCAAGACAGGGTACTTTGTGGACTCTGCCATAACCTGTGCTGAAGGAAGAGTTTACGTGGCTTCGGAAGATCACAATCTCTACGCGCTAAATGCTACTGACGGTTTGGTTTTGTGGAGTTTCGCAACGGGTGCACAAATAATGTTGTCCTCTCCAACTGTCGCAGATGGAGCCGTCTACATAGGCTCGCAGGACAGCAGTATCTACGCTTTGAACTCAACTAATGGCTCTCTGCTCTGGAGCTACAAAACCGGTGACGATGTAGTTTCTTCTCCTGCTTTTGGTAATGGCCTAGTGTATGTGGGCTCCGATGATGGCAGTCTTTACGCCTTAGACGGTTTGAGTGGAACAGTTGTGTGGAGCTTTAAAACTTGTGGAGCTGTGTTTTCCTCCCCGACAATTGACAACGGGTTGGTTTTCTTCGGATCACAGGACGGCACTTTTTATGCCCTCAAAACTATTGATGGAACTGTCGTTTGGGAATATTCTACATCTGGGGGTATTGCGGGTGGTGCAGTGGTCTCCAGCGGTTTGGTTTGCTTCGGATCAGCTAACTACAAACTTTACGCTTTGAATTCTGCATCAGGCAATTTCGTATGGAGCTTTGCAACGGGCAACATGGTGATTTCCACACCTGCTGTTTGGAATGGCTCAGTATACGTAGGCGGTTGGGATGGAAAGGCTTACGCTCTTAGTGCCAAAGACGGCACAATTAAGTGGTCTTTTAGATCAGGAGGCGCGGTCGATTCTTCCCCGGCAGTTGTCGATGGAGTCGCTTATGTTGGTTCATTTGACGGCGATGTTTACGCCCTAAACTCCTCAACAGGCACAGTTGCGCTTGATGCTTTCAGTAACAGCGTAATTTGGAGATATGAAACTGGCGGAATGGTAATGCTTTCTTCGCCTGCAATTTCTGATGGTGTTCTTTACATAGGGAGTTACGACGGCTGCATCTACGCCTTGAACGATTCGGACGGAAGTCTGCTGTGGCGGTACATTACTGGTTGTGCTGTTGTGTCCTCACCCACTGTAGCCTATGGTAATGTTTACGTGGGGTCAGAGGACCACATCTTTTACGCGTTGAATGCAGCTTCGGGCGCGCAGGTTTGGAATTACACAACTGGCGGACAAATCGTCATGTCTTCCGCTGCCGTTGCAAATGGTATAGTTTATTTTGGTTCAAACGACCACAATATTTACGCGCTTAACGCAACCGATGGAAATCGAATCTGGAGCTATGCAACCGGAGACGTCGTCATTTCTTCTCCCGCATTATCTAATGGCTTTGTTTATGTTGGATCCTATGATGGCAAACTTTATGCATTGGACGCCTCAGATGGTTCTCTCGAATGGAACTTCACCGCAGGCGACTCAATTGCAAGCTCTCCGGCAATCTCAAACGGAAGAATTTACTTCGGTTCTGACAACGGAAATGTCTATGCGATAGACTCTGTTTTCGGTCATGAAGCTTGGAGCTTCCAGACAGGAGGAAAAGTCGCATCTTCCCCAGTTTTTGCCGACGGGTTGGTCTACGTAGGTTCAGACGACGGCAGAATCTACGCGCTCACCTCCAAGTCCGGTGAAGAACTGTGGAGTTTTCAGACTGAAGACATGGTGGTTTCATCTCCGACAATTGCGGATGGCAACTTGTATGTTGGCTCATACGATCACATTTTCTATTGCTTCGGTTTAAGAAATCAGCGCTTTTCCAACATAACTTTTAGTCAATCCGGTTTGTCAAAAGGCACATGCTGGAGCGTTACTCTCAACAATCAAACCTACGTATCAGAATCAGAAAACATCACTTTTAGGGTCGCGAATGGCACGCTAACCTACGCCATTACTCAGCCATTCGGATATTCTGTCTCACCTGAGACTGGAACTCTGAATTTGACATCCCAAAACCTTAATATGCGAATAACATTCACTTCAAATTCCTGGATTCCTTTGATTACTGTTCTGATATTTGCAATTTTTATTACTGGCCTTTCTGTTGGCGCGGTGTCGCTTTTTGTTCATAAAAGAAAGATGCCGCAGAAGTAACAGGTTATCTGCGCTTGTCTTCAATAACAATTGTTTCAGAAATGTAGTTAAAGATCCTTTGTCTCCTTCGTCCTGAAAAAATCAATCCTAGCAGCAGGTCAAGTGGGAGAAAGAAGGCTTTTCCCACGCTTTCCAATGCGGCTTGTCCAATATTCATTGGAGTGCTGTTTAGACGCGTAATCTTTAGGCGTATGAACATCTTGCCAAGAGACTGGCCATAGGCTCCTTCTGTGAGCATCCAATACAGGAAGTAAATTACGCTTCCAAAGTTGAAGTTGAAGAAAGGCACCCATGTCGGCCAGCCGGGATACCAGTCAAAGTTGCCAGTGGCGAACCACGAGAAAAAGCCCAGGATTCCTACGATTAAGCCTATGATTATTATGTCGATTAGCCATGCTACAAAGCGTTCGCCCCAATGTGCTAGCGTTATTCCTGGCTGAATAGTCGGAGCTGCAGATGTAGTCGGTGAAGGTGCTTCGACTGGTGTTCCACATTTCGGGCAAAATTTAGTGTCAGATTGCAACTCGTTTCCGCAGTTTTTGCAGTACGGCAACAGGAATCCCTCTGTTTCATTCCTAGCGGATTCTTCTATTTAGCTTTAAGCATGCCAAAATCGAGTGCAGGTCTCTAATTTACCCGTAAGTAATTACTCAATACGTGCTTTCCAATACTTCAGACATAAATGCGATCTGAATAAACTTTTGTCGCAGATTTCTCTGAGGTCAACGCCATTTCTTCCCTCAAAGTTTAAAGATCACCTCAACATTGGAAAACCGTAGGTGTACGTTTTGACTGAAAACAAGAAATTTACGCTTGAGGAATTGGCAAAATTCGACGGAAGAAATGGCAATCGTGCGTATATAGCCCACAAAGGGAAAATCTATGATGTTACAGACAGCAGTTTCTGGCTAGGGGGTGACCACTTGGGCGCACACATGGCTGGTCAAGACTTAACCGCAGAGCTGGAATTAGCGCCTCACGGGCAGGAAAACCTTGACCGTGTCAAAATGATTGGCGAGTTGTCATAGTAAAACTCACCTACTCTTTCACCCATTTCTTAGGAGCTGTTTCTACTGAGTATCTGTTCAAATCTTTTATGGCACGTCTTCGTTTTCGCCTTTTAAATACCAAAAAAACAATCAAGCATGAATTGACGTTTTCTGTTTCAATTTGAAAAAAGTCGTCGTCTAATCCAAATTGCATTTCTGAATGCATATTTTGTTCGTAAAACAATAATCCCAATTTAAAGATTTTTTTGGTTTGACAATCAATTACTTGTGTGAACTTTGCTCTGTAAACTTGAGTTAAAAAGACTGACTCGCAATCCGGCAAAAGGCAAGCGGCATTGAGGACCAATAGTCCTACGCTTTTTTTAAAGTGGGAACAAAATATGGTTGAATAGGAAAAGTGGCTTCAGAAGATAACCTGAAGAACCTGGTCCGCTTCCCTTAAGTCAGCAATGACTTTGGCAGCATCTGTTGCACTTAGTTTTTTCTTTTGAGCCCAGCCGTCAAGCGCTGCGACTTTAAGACGCAATGAGTCGAAGGCTTTTTTCAAATCCAAGTCGTTGTCCATGTTCTTTTCGAAGCCAGACTTCATGCCTCTCACGAGGGACTTGACTTGCCCACTCGATTTGATGGAATCCGCTTTTTCTATGCGTTCGACTTTGGCCCTAAAGTCATCGAGGAGACGGCTCGTTTGTGCAAGTCGTTCCCAAGTAAAATTAGTTCTTTTGCTGTACGGTCCGTAAATCAAGAAGAACCTAACGTGCTCGTTTCGATAACCTTTCGAAGTAAGATCTTCAGGATAAAGAACGTTGCCTTTGCTCTTGGACATCTTCTTACCGTTCACGAAAAGATGACCACCATGTACCCAGAACTTAGCGAACTGGGAGCCTGAGACAGCTTCAGCAACAGCGATTGTGTAGTCATGGTGACGAACAAGGTTGTCGATTCCCCCGCATGCAACGTCTATCTCAAAACCAAGGTGTTTGGTTACCATGGCTGCATCTTGTATGTTCCAAGCAGGCCTGCCCCTACCGATTTCGGTTTTCCAACAGACTTTGTCGACCTTGTTGCACCCATGCCACAAAATGAAATCGCCTTTGTTCCACGGCATACCCGGATATGTGTCCAAATGGAATCTGCGTTTATGTTTAGGCCAGTTTTTCATATTCAAGTGTGCAAGTTTTCCAAATCCAGGAAATTTCAGTGGATCATAGTATATGTTCTCCTTGCCTTCGTTGACGTATTTGTACGCTATTCCTTTTTCAGTCAGGTTCTTTATGAGCTTCACGGCTTGGTCAATAATCGTTGAGGCTTTTATGATATAGTCGGGGCGCTTGATATGGAGACGTTCGAAGTCTTCAAAGAATATGGCTTCGTTGCGACTGGTCAACCGATCTACTGT
>DATJPJ010000146.1:0-4465 GCA_035506455.1 Candidatus Nanoarchaeia archaeon | reverse complement strand
ATCTTCAAGGCTTTTCTGCACTATAGGAGGAAACGTCGCCACGAAAGCGAGTGGGTTACGTAGTCTAAAATATGGCTCAGTCGACGCAGCCCTCAAGAGCTTGCGGTTTATCGACACGAAACATGGGCTAGTCGACACATCAGAGCAGCTTCCTGAAGACCTTGAAAAGGAGATTATCGCTTTGCGAAATCGTCTTTTGGTCGACCCCGTCAAGGACCATATTTTAGATAGCCGTGAAAATTTGAAGTCCAGTAGTGGCTACAATCTAAAAAGCTTCTACCAATACGATGACCCAAAGGAAATCGTAACTCACCTATTGGCAGGATCAGTTGGAACCCTTGCCGTTTTCACAGAAATTGAATTGGAAGCAGTTCCAACCCCCAGAGAAACGATGTTGTACTTGCTTTTTTTCACGTCTGTGGTTGATGCAGCTCGTGATGCGGCGGAAGTGAAAAGGTTTGGCGCATCCGCGGTAGAGCTGGTCGACAGGTACGGTTTGGATGTGATTGCAAACAAAGGTGTTGTGGATGTTCCAGCGGCAAGTCAAGCATTACTTCTCGTGGAGTTTGATAACAACCTGGAAAAAACCGAAAACTTGATGGCAAATCATGTGAGGCAAAAATCCATTGCGTTCAAAAACGTGCAAGACGCTAAGGCGCAAGCTATAGTGTGGGAGGTTCGAGAAACCATGCTTTTGCGTATCTTGAACACTCTCGAAACTGCTGACGAAAAGTTTCCGTCTTTTGCTGACGATGTGGCTGTTCCACCCGAACGCCTTCCAGACTTCGTAGCGGCTATTCAGACTCTGATGGGCAAGTTCGGAACTCGGGCTGTTTTCTTTGGTCACGCGGGCGAGGGAAATCTGCACATTAGACCAATGGTGAAGAAAGAGAATTGGGCAGATACATTAAGGGAACTTGCTGACCAAATCTTCAAGACGACATTGATGTTTGGAGGAACCATAACGTCGGAGCACGGTAACGGAAGAAATAGATCACTTTACTTGCGCAGTGAGTGGGGAGACAAGATTTATGGTTACTTCGAAGAAGTCAAGCGGATTTTCGACCCCTCGAACGTTTTAAACCCAGGCGTAGTGTTCACAACGGATGACGTGACCAAAAATCTCCAGCTCTAACTTGCTAGCTTCTTCGACCCTTCGAAAACAATCGCCATTTCCCGGGTAGGACAAACTAAATTTACTTCACAAACGCTTTCTTTCCAAACAAGAGGCAAAATTTATTTGAAGACCCCAATTGTGGTGCCCATAGACCAATTGATTCAGGAGCCGTACGCCTCAATTCTGTGTTTTCCAAAACCCAGCGAAGCCGAACTTCAAACCCGCACAAAAGAACTGCGTGACCTTGGAGTTCTCGCACTTGAGTTTTCGGGGAAAGCCAGCGTCTATGGGGTTCAGCTACCCGTTATGGGCAAGGGATTTGTCGGCTTGGTGGTCATCGCGTATTTGAATGGTCAGAAAGTTGCTTTGAAAATACGTAGGACAGATGCTGACCGCGCTAACTTGCTACATGAAGCGGAGATGTTGTCAAAAGCAAATTCTGTGAATGTAGGTCCAAAGTTGTTTGGAGCCAGCAAGAATTTCATACTTATGCACCTTATTGATGGTGAATTACTGCCTGATTGGCTCGAGATAAGCAAAGATGTGGTCGCTGTAAGGCAAGTTTTAACCACGGTTTTAGAGCAATGTTTCAGACTTGATGAAGTTTGTTTGGATCATGGCGAACTCAGCAAAGCGCCTAAACATGTTATCGTCGACAAAGCTTTGACGCCGTGGATTGTGGATTTTGAAACATCAAGCGACGTACGCAAACCTGCTAATGTTTCAGCTGTATGTAGCTACTTATTCAGTAGCCAAGGTGAAGTGGCTCGGACGATTTCTCAAACGCTGGGTGCAAGAAACGACCGTGGGATAATTGAGGCGTTACATGACTACAAGAAGCAAAGGACACGAGAAAATTTTGAGAAAGTTTTGAGGATCTGCCTAAGCTAAGATACATAACTTAACGGTGGATTCAATTGTTGCAGGTCTGTTTTTGATATTTCAAGCTCTCGCATCAATTGATAGAGGTCTAGCCATGTCTCCACTTTCTGCTGGCGCATTATCCGTTTCTTTTCGCACAACAGAGGAATGCGGTTAACAAAAATCCAATCTTGGTTTTCTTCAGACATTGACTTCTCCCAAACAAAAAAGTTGCGGACCCGAATTTATCCTCTTTGGAATAATCTTCTATTGGGCGTCTCAGACAGCTACTTCGTTGAGACGCTTCAGTTTGACTGCTTCTTTAAGTTCCAGAGCAATGCGTCTGCCCATGTACATGTCTGATCCGTACTTGAGGTAAGCATATGGTGATGTCCCAATGCCTACGTTAGTGCCTGCCACGATTCGGGCGGAAATTTCAAATGTAAATATTTTCAGGTCGTCGGTTATGACGGTTTCCAAACAGAAGGGCCCTATTATTCCTGGCGGTGCAAGTTCTTGGGCTTTCTTGTGGACAGCGTCGCCCATACGCATGATTTCCGGAAGTAATGACTCGCGAAGCACTATGGGGAAGTTACCAACTACAGTGTATGTTGGGTTAACGCCTATCTCAAGTTGTTCTGTGGCAGGGATCTTGCCTATGCTGTCAACGGCGGATTCGTAGCGTCTATCCATAGCGAGCAGTTCGACGTCGTTTCTTATTATGCTGCTGAAGTAGCTGGGATAAACGTTCACGCCTAGTGCGTACTCTTGCAGATGCATCTTGCCAAGGTCTTGTTCCTTTAGCAAACCGCGTTTGACCATT
This sequence comes from Candidatus Nanoarchaeia archaeon, assembly GCA_035506455.1. GTDB lineage: Archaea > Thermoproteota > Bathyarchaeia > Bathyarchaeales > Bathycorpusculaceae > JADGNF01. Next base: position 1,664 of record DATJPJ010000146.1, on the reverse strand, counting down.
TCCTTGAATTTCTTATGGAATGTCTTGGGCGAGTTTGCCAAGAAGTAACCACTACCGCCTTTGGCGCCGGGCATTTTTGCGATTATAAGGCGGTCAATTTCTTCCGGCGACTTGAAGGTTGCAGGCAATCTGAGTCCGCTTTGTCGCAGCCACTCTTCTTGTTCGATGCGGTCGGCTTCCCAATGGAGCAGTTCGCGGTTGCCGAACATGGGGACGTAGAGGCTATCTGTTAGTTGTTGGGTGCTCAAGTAGGCTGTAAAGGAGCCGTGAGGAATTAAGACTACGTTGAGTCGCCTAAGCTTCTCCTGTAGTTTTTCATCGAGAAGTTCTGTAAAGTCTTTAACAATTATGAGTTCGTCAACGAGGGGGAACTTTTGGTACATTATAGCATCTTTTTCTTTGCAGATGCAGACTGTTCGGAAGCCTTCTTCTTTGGCTCCTTTGAATATGTTTAGCGAGGAATGCGATCCCAAAGTGCCGATTGCGAGCTTTGATTTGTCGTATCTTTGGAGAAGTTTGCCCATTTCTTCAGCAGTTATCATGTGACCACTTCGGCGAGCCTACGTTTTCGGATCGCACGTTTTATTTCCATCGCAACTCGTTTTCCTGGTCCTACTTCAACGCCATATTTGTATTTCATGTAGGGTGATGTTGGTTCAACGCATGGGCAACCGGGAACGCGTGGACTAACGTCGAAAACGCGGAATTCTAGGTCTTTTGTCACTGCTCCTTGAAGCGCGAAGAGCCCAATCATGCCGGGCGGGTATTCTTTTCTGCAAACGCTGACGAATTTTTCTGCGGCGTCAAAGATCTTTTCTATCTGGCTTTCACGCATCGTTACTCCTAGGTGTCCGATTTCAATGTTTTGTGTGGCAACATTTAGTTCGAGTTGTTCTTTTGCGGGCAGGTCGAGTACGCCGTCTAGGTCTGTTTGTATTCGTTTGTCGAAGCCGAGCAGGTCTATTTCGTCTGTTAATGGTGACCAGAAGTAGTTGGCGTTAAATTTAGCGCCTATAACATATTCTTCTATGATTGATTGGTTTAGTGCTTCACGGGTGATTATGCCAGCGCGTATGCGTTTTTCTGCTTCTTTTTCGTATTCTTCCGGTGTCGAGGCATAGAAGAAGGCTCTTTCAATTGTTCGTCCTTTCTCAGGCACTTTCACGATGACAGGGCAGTTTATTTCTTCTGGCGATTTGAATGATTTGGGAACCTTTATGCCTGCTTCTCTGAGAAGCCAGAGCTGATTTTTTTGGCCTGTCCGTTCTTCAGTCTTTAGTAAGTACCTGTTGCCCATGAGGGGTACTGCGAATTTTTGTTCGATTGCCTCGTAGCCTGCGTAAACGCTAAATGAACGGTTTGGGACAAAGATTGTGTTTAGATCGGTTAGTTCCTTGACAGTTTTAGGATTAGTTATGTCTGAGAATTTGTCCAGAAAGATGAACTCGTCAAATAGGTTCCTGTAATATCGGGCGTAGGTTCTTTCCCTTCCGTTTTGGCAAACGACAACGGTTTCGAATCCTTCCTGCTTGGCTCCTGATGCTATTTCTAGAGCGGAGTGACTTCCTAAGACGCCTATTCGGATTTTCTTAGGGTCGTAGGTTTGCAGAACTTCTTTTATCTGGTTCTCCATATTCATGGGTTCTCGCACGTCCATTTTTTGT
>DATJPJ010000145.1:0-3195 GCA_035506455.1 Candidatus Nanoarchaeia archaeon | reverse complement strand
ATCTGTCACTCAGACGCGTCACCAAACGCGAAAGAATAGAAAAAATCAAATCCTGGAAGAAAGACCGCAAAGGTGACGCCCTTTTACATGCTGTTGCTGAAAAAGTAGGCTTACCCATTCACGAGGTCTACCAGCAGGCTGGGGTAATTCTTGAGGAAAAATACGGTTTATACGAGGGTTTCGAAAAAGTCGTAAAAGATGGCGCTGAGGTTCTTACAAAGCTTGGGATTCCCGAGGACCTTGCAAAAGTCATAGTCCAAGTGGCAGAAGAACGCATCAGAATTAAAATGGTGAAAGTAAGGGGTGTCCTTGAAGTCAGATGCATGAAGCCTAACGGTGTTAAATGCATTCAAGATGCGTTCGTAGATGCGAAGAAAGCGCAGAAAGCCAAAGATGCCAAAATCGAATTTAGCATAATTGCCGCCCCCAGATACAGCCTTGAAGTAGCTGCGGATAATTGGAAGCGTGCTGAAGACGTGCTCGTAAAGGTCGGCGAAAACGTCGTGGAAAACATAACCAAAGCGGGCGGACACGGCGAATTTAAGAGAGAAAAATAAGAAGGCTGAAACTTGAAGGATTCCAACGAACCAGTGTGGGGCCAAACGGAGAAAATTGGAAAGGGTACCAAAGTAAGTTATGACCCTGGTCTGAAAATTCTAACTTTCTGCTTTAACAGAGGTCCTGAGATGTCGAGTGAAATTCTAAGAAAGCAACGCGAGCAGCTCATGAAAGAATTAAGGGATCTAGGATACGCTAGCAGAATGAAGTACAATGGCGAAGTTCTTGTGGAAAACGTGGAAGAAGCAAATCTTGTTCAGACCAAGAAAAACGGTAAGCTTATGATTCGCGTCAAGAACAAGCAAGATGTTGAAAACCGCAAGGCAGAGGACCCCTAAGTCAGAACGTTTGCTATTCTGAGAAAGCGTCGAAACCTCAATAAGCGTTTAATTTTTCACTTTCTTTCATCAAATAGAAGTTTGACGAGGTATAATCTGCAAAATCTAGCACCTGACTTATCATCTATAAAGGTCCTGTAAGCGTCTCAGAAGAAATGAGGTTTTGTAAGTAATCATTCCAATGGTTCAGAATGCCTGAACAATGTCATACTGACGTGAATGTTCGTCATAGACGCAAACAGGGTATTTGAATGATGAAAGATAACGAACAACCTCGATATATCGAAGAGGGAAGAAAAGAGAAATAAGCTTGAAAAATACTCACAACACAGTGAGTCACATGTCAAGTAAACCTGATGTTAACTCTCAATACGCTTATCGCCTTCTACATCCCATGCATACTGTGCTGATTTCTTGCGTAGGAAACACCGGAAAACCCAATATCACAACAGTCGCCTGGGCAATGCCGACCAGCAGCAATCCGCCTCTAGTCGCCATAAGCGTATCTCCTCAGCGCCACAGCCACGCTCTTATCGAGGAGTCAGGAGAATTTATCATAAACGTTCCGACGCTGGAACAGTTGCAAGCGGTCTACGCGTGTGGTTCTTTTAGCGGGCGAAGCTTTGACAAATTCAAAAAGGCAGGCTTAACTCCGATTCCAGCAAAAAAGGTGAAAGCCCCCGCTATTCGCGAATGCATTGCCCATATGGAATGCGTCGTAGATAGCCAAGTTACGACGGGTGACCATACTGTCTTTGTTGGAAAAGTAGTCGCGGCGTATGCCAATGTAGGTGTTTTCACTGAGCGGTTTGTTCTCGAGTCAGCCCATATGTTATACCACGCGGGTGGCAATAACTTCGCTGTGCTAGACCCAAAAATCTACAAGCCCTAAACCAAGGATAACCTTTCACCTCAACATGCAGAATTTGTAGCCATTAGTCAAGCCACCACCCACTCATAGGAATTCTTTTTTGAGGAAGGACCACGATTCAGATGCAGAGCGCGGTTTTTCTAAAGGCTATTCATTTAAGCATGTGATACATACAAACAAATAGAAAGCCATGCAAGAGGGTCACAAATGCCGCAATACGACCAAGAAGAGCTAGCAAAATTCAAGCTGTCTGGCAAGATTCTGAGGGAAACCCGAGAAGAAATGAAAGGGTTCGTTCACGAGAACATGCCCATCATCGAAGTCTGCGAGAAAGCCGAAGGCCTTATTCGCCAAAAAGGTGGCCAACCTGCATTTCCTTGCAACGTGTCCATCAACGAAGTGGCCGCTCACTACACCTCCCCTCCTGGAGATAAAAGCACAATTCCGCCTAAATCGATTGTAAAGGTCGATATCGGGGTTCATGTTGATGGTTATGTAACTGACACCGCCTTCACAGCCTGTTTCAATCCAGAATTCAGAACAATGGTGGAAACGGCACAGACCGCATTGAAAGCGGCAATAGAAGCGATGTCTTCTGATGTTTCCACTGGGAAAATTGGTGGGATCATCGAAAACACAATAAAAAACCGGGGCTTTAGGCCCATACAGAATCTTACAGGGCATTCAGTGGGTAGATACTTGATTCATGCAGGAACAAGTATCCCGAACGTTCATCAAGTTACATTCACGAAATTTAAAGTGGGTGATGTATTTGCCATTGAACCTTTTGTCACTGTTCTCGAGGCAGGAGGCGCAGTAGAAGACTACCCGCAAAAGACAATTTTCCGTCTCCAAAAACCAAAATCCGCCAAAACCCCTAACGCCAAAAAGCTCCTTAAGTACATCGAGGAAAACTTTCACACCTTGCCGTTTGCGGAAAGGTGGCTTCAAGGGGTTCTCCACAGAGAGCAGCATGTAGATGCTATGAAGGAGCTTTTAGCCACTAAAGGAATAATGGGGTATCCTGTTTTCGTGGAGGTTACAAGAAAAACAGTTGCTCAGGCTGAGCATACGGTTTTGGTAAAAGAAGAGGGTTGCGAAGTCCTAACCTAAACGTTTATTGGTTTTTCTTTTTCCTTGACTTCGCGATAAATAGCAACGATCGTGCCCATGGCTTCGCACTTGGGGCATTTTTCTGCTTCTTTGTAAACGAAGTCGCCGCGTTTGAATTCCCTGGTCTGGATTCCATTGCAAGCTTTGCAATCGATTGCTGTGAGGATTATTGGCTTTTCGATTTTTAGAGCAGCTACGTGTTTGCGTGTTTGGAACAGATAGTATCCTGAAAGCGCTAGAGCTATGAAGCCGATAGCGAGAAGGTAAATTGTGATTTCTAGGTTTGCCGTCTCGTAATAGGCGCCTATTGCTACG
>DATJPJ010000144.1:0-8650 GCA_035506455.1 Candidatus Nanoarchaeia archaeon | reverse complement strand
ACAGCAAATACTTGCTATACGTGTCATTGTAGCTGTTTGTTCGTGTGTCTACATAGTTTTCGTAGTTTTCGTGGTTGTTTCCAGTTTCGGCGCCCCAATCAGTAGAAGCGCCCATTACATGAGCCCACACAGCGACGTCTGCGATATAGTGGCTCATTGTTCCTGCAGTTATTGCAGCGCCCGAATAGTTCCCTGAATTTAGGAGGTTCAGGGCGATTGCATATTCAGCTGATGCTCTGACAGCGGCAGCATCATCTTGCAGTGACCCATTTGAATAGTAGTAGATATGATGTTTTGAGGTGTCCCCGATGTGACCTGGCATTGAAGCGTTGCTGTTATCGGGGAGCTCTGTACCATAAAGGTAGGCTGCAAGGTTGTCGGCGATATACTGTTTTTCGCTTGTTGGCAACCAATCAAGGGCATGTTGGGCTATCCAGTCATGTGTGCCGTAGACTGGGTTTGCTGGATTTGTTGAGTATCCACCATTACTCCAAGCCTTTGTCTGAGCAATACCCGAGTTTACAATAAGGCTGCTCGCAATGATAGCTATGAGCAGGAGCGCAATTCGCATATGTCTTCCTCCTTCCATCTGGTTATATGTACTATTTTGATTTTGCCAATTTAACTTACGCTGTTGAAATCTGTCGGCCGTGCGGTGGTGGATAAAAGTTTTATGAAGATACAACGGCAAAAATAGATGCTAACCAAAAACTTTTGAAAAGTTGTAGCTCAGTGCAATCACATATTGTTTTATGCTCGCTAGCGATAAATAATTTAACATAGTCCCTCAAGAACCATGCCCTAAATTTGCGCGTGATTCATAAACGGGGTTTTAAACATGTATTCCGTCAAAGACAAATCATGGAGCGTACGGCTCACTTTTGGTTATGTAACGAATGGCCAAGTTAGATCTCAGAATTGCGGCAACTGCGCACTCAACGCAAAACTATTAATCGGCAACAACGACAACTCGAATTTGCTGCTTTATGGCTGCGACACAAGAAAATGCCGACACATACTCATGAAAGTAGACCTTGGCTCAAACGATCAAGAAAACTTTTCAGGTCTCGCAACTCCAGAGAATTTTCAAATTATTCCACAAGGACCACACACCACACAGATACAAAGTTCTACAGGTCTCTGAGTGAACTTTCCCCACACGTGGCATTATGCGTGGCATCAAACAGTCACAAACATTTTTAAGGGCAGAAATGTTTTCTAAAATTGGGTTGGGTTCAGTGGGAACTGCTTTTGATGGTTCGCCATCTATAAGCAACTTCCGTACAACGCTGAACTCAACCCTCTTAAATCCCAAAGCTTTCTAAAACGACAATTCAAGCATTCAGTTCATCGTCTTCGTTACCTACAAAAAAGGATGACCAATTCCATGATTTCATAAAACTTAAAAAGCAAGTTTAACCACACGAATTTTATCAGGAGATCGACCTTTTTATGAAAAAAACTAAATTATCCACGAGTTGGTATCTGATAATGGGACTCATTCTTTTTCCCTTAGCCCTCTTGATGCTCATCCGCCAACCAACTTTCATGAATCTAGTTTCACAACTAATGCCCTCAACATCCACCAGCGACCTTTTCGGCGTCATACTGCTCTTTTTAGGAGAAGGCGCAATTGCATTTGGAATTATCGGCCAAGTAACCGGAAAAGTCGCTGCCACCGCAGAGCAAGACAGACTAATCTACGCCAACGCAATTAGCCGAACAATAGACCAACAAACCGCATTATCCACCGCTATAAAAGACGTGCAAAATCAAATCTCCCAAGCAAACCAAAAAATCCAGCAAGTGCACACCCTTACAATATCCATGCAGAACCAACGGCCAATCGCTCCAGCCAACTGCAAATTCTGCGGAGCCACAATAACGGAAGGCCGCTTCTGTCCAAGTTGCAAAAGAGCCCAAAGCTAGCCAACTCAGAACTCTTCTTATTTGTCATCTAGATTCCACAGCAAAAAGCTGATAAGTCCAAAAACCATTCTATTTTCCCAACCGAATTTTGAGGCTCGATCATGTCAAAATTCCGATGCACCGTGTGCAACTACGTTTTCGACGAATTGAAAGAAGGAAAAAAATTCAGCGATCTCCCAGAAGAATGGGTATGCCCAGTGTGCGGAGCCCCCAAGAGCGTCTTCGTCCTGCTAGCAGAGAAAGCAGAAGAAACAAGACGAGAAAGCCGAACCGTCTCCGAAGTTCTCGTAGACCAAATCGCAGAGTGGGGCGTAACATACGTGTTCGGCGTACCCGGAACATCAACTTTAGGCGTAGTTGAAGCCATAAGAAAAAACAGCAAAATCAAGTACATACAAGTCAGACATGAAGAAGTCGCAGCCTTCATGGCATCCGCATACGGCAAGCTCACAGGACACGTTGCCGCTTGCCTTAGCGTTTCAGGACCCGGAACAACAAACCTCTCAACCGGGCTCTACGACGCCAGCCTTGACAATTCGCCCGTTCTGGTTCTATCAGGCATGGTTGCTCGCCAATTCATCGGTCCAGGTTCAATTCAGGAAATTGACCAACACAATTTCTTCGAACCAATCTGCGTATTCAACAAAACCCTCATGAGCGAAAACCAAACCACCATGCTCGCCACATTAGCCATCAAAACCGCGCTGCTCGACCGAGGCGTAAGCAACATAGGTATCCCAAACGATGTGCAAAAACTTCCCTGGAACGAGCCGATCCAACCATTTGAAGGCAGAATTCCAAACATGGCATTCGGCGTAGAAGAATCGATTATTCAAAAAGCCGCCCAAGTCATAGACCAAGCCGAGCGACCAGTCATAATCGCCGGTTTTGGAAGCCGCGGACAAGGCAACAAACTCCTCATGCTCGCAAACAAAATAACCGCACCAATAGTCACCACCTTCAGAGCAAAAGGAGTCATCGACGAAGAAAACGCATTAGCGGTCGGCTGTCACGGCAACATAGGCTCAACCGCAGCAGCGGAGCTTGTGGGCAAATCAGACATTCTCATCGTAATCGGCTCCTCCTTCAGCGACTTAACTATGCTTCCCAAGAAACGCATGGTGCAAATCGACATAAACATGAAAAACATCGCCCGAAGATACCCCGCTGAAGTAGGCCTGCTTGGAAACAGCGCCGTTCTAATTCCAAAACTGACTGGAAAAGTGACGGCAAAACAGAACCCCGCATACCTCGCCGAAATTTCTAAACTGAAACAAAACTGGCTACAACTCATAACAAAAGAAGCAGACCCAAAAACAAAACCCATCAGACCCCCATACCTAATCAAGGTTCTCAACGCCAAAATCGCCTCAAACGCCATTATTTCATTGGACATAGGTGAAAACTGCTGGTGGTTTGGAAGAAACTTCCAAATGAAGAAAACCCAAAAAATGATCATGAGCGGACTGCTAGCTTCAATGGGCTTCGGCTTACCAGGCGCACTAGCCGCAGCACTCGTCTATCCAAAACGGCAAATAGTTTGCATCACAGGCGACGGAGGACTCACCCAGGTCATGGGCGACTTTCTAACCGCGCTCAAATACAACTTGCCGATTAAAGTCTTCGTCATGAACAACAAGAGCCTTGGCATGATCCAACAAGAACAAAAAGTAGAAGGCTACCCAAGCAGCCAAACAGAACTACACGACTTCAGCTTCGCAGACTACGCGGAACACTCAGGCGGCATGGGCATCAAAGTCACTGAGCCAAATCAACTCGAAGAAGCAGTAGAAAAAGCATTAGCGGCAACCCGCCCCGCCATCGTAGACGTTGACGTTGACCCAAGGCGCTTCCCATAGTTGCAATAATTCGAACTAAATGAAGCTTCAAACGGCAACGTTTCCATTTTCATATAATGATTGCTTTCAAGCGAGTTGTCCAGCTCCAGCTAGACTTTTCAGAAGAAAACCTCACAAGAATACGTGACAAACGCTACGCACAACTGCTTATCTCACATGTTTCCCAACAAAGAACTGACTCAGGAAACACTACGAGAGTTGAGTCTTGACGATGAAGAAAACAAACCAAACCCACGCAGCAACTGGTCTTTTGCTAGTTCTACTTGCTCTGGGACTATTCGCAGTAATGCCGACAACTAAGGCGATGAGCGTTACCTACAACGACTCGACCTGGACGACCCTATCAATAACTGGTCCAGACGTAACCAAACCAGGAAATAACGAAACCTACACAGTTTCCGGCATACTGGCCACAAACTTCACGGGCTCAGTCCACCTAAAGATTTGGGCAAATTCAACAATTCAAGCCCAAGAAATTCTATTTAACCAATACGTCCTGGCCTCCCAATTCTGGATGGCAGCAGCATTCGTATATTCATACAACGTGTTCATCCCAAAAGACTTAGCAAATAATCAATACATCTACGTAACTGTAGACGTGGGAAATAGCCACATCACAAATGTGCCAGTCACTTTGGTTCAAAACCCAGCATACTCTGACCTTCAAAACCAAGTCACCCAACTTCAAGCGCAAGTGGGTAATCTCACTGCATCGTTAAACAGCTTACAACAGAATTACAGTAGCCTAAACAATTCATACACAAACTTGAACAACACGTACGGGAACTTAACAGCCAACTACACAAGTCTGAATACAACTTACAAAAGCTTGAATTCAAGTTACAACCAACTTCTAACTACATCACAAAGCAACGCCACTGCTCTAAATCAACAAATTGGCAACCTTACAAAACAACTCAACGACCTAAACCTAACAAACACAAATCTCCTAACCAACATAACGAGTCTGCAAGCGAACAACACACTCCTGAAGAATCAAGTGCAATATCTGCAGAACCAGTTAAACGATCTCCAGTCGCAGCTAGCCGATGCAGAACTCAACAACACGCAAATCCTAACAGATAACGCAAACCTTCAGGCACAGGTAATAACGTTAGAAACAAACCAAACAGCATTCGAAAACCAAACCTCAAACCTGCAAATTCAACTTGACTCTATGCAATTTAACGCAACAAATCTGCAATCAGTGGCGAATAATCTTCAAAACCAAACCGCTTACTTGCAAGAGAGGCTTCTGGCTTCCCAATCACAAGCGCAAAGCCTGCAGGGAAAAAGCAACACTTCAACCATGCTAGAATACGCCACCCTGGGCACAGCGATTGCCCTGGCAGCGATCACAGGGTATGTCCTTGTTTTCAAAGTATACCGACTCGGAAAAGCGAAGGATAATAGCAACTAGAACGCCTTATCTTTGTCAGTTACATACGTGACAAAGTTTGACGTCAACTCAACCGCCTCCAAGAGCGAAAGTATGGTGGCAAGCATTACGCTACCACTTCATTCCACCCAGCATTTTCCCCGCAGTACTCGGGGGGCTAGTAAGCTGGGCAAGAAATATCGTCTTTATACCCGCCTATTTTACCCTGGTACTAATCGCCATAATAATCAACCATATCGCTTTGAACATGACCGACGACTACTATGACTTTAAACACGCCGTGGATCAACTCAAACCAGGCGAACAAAACCCGTACACCGGAGGAAGCGGCACCCTCAGCAGCGGCCTAATTAAACCCCGTAGCATGTTCAAAGTCTTTACAATTTGCTACTTAGCCACCGTCGCAGCAGGATTCTACCTAACCCTAACACGGGGTCTACCCATTTTGGCATTAGGCTTGATCGGCGTTTTCTGCGCCGTTTTCTACACTGCACCGCCAGTAAGCTTTGGGCATCACGGATTGGGCGAGTTAGCGATGCTGCTAAACTTTGGCACCGTTATAGGCTTGGGCGCATTTTACGTTCAAGCACAAAAATTCACGATTGAAGCTTTCCTCGCAACACTGCCACTTGGCATAATGCTGTTCTCCATGATCGTCATAAACGAAATACCTGACGTCGAAGAAGACCGCGCCGCTGGAAAACTCACGCTAGTGGCAAGGTACGGCAAAAAAGCCGGCGCCAAAGCCTACATAGCAAGCTGGATCTGCACCTGCGGAGTCATTGTAGGCTCCGTCGCAATGCAAATTCTCCCAATCTTCACCCTCATGGCATTATTTTCACTGCCTCTCGTGCTAAGATCCATAAAAACATTAAACGCTCACTATGACAACCCACTGCAAATGGCCCCCGCAAATCTAGACATGATATTGGCACACAGCATAACAAGCTTTGGACTAATCGCAGGCTACGCCATTTACGGAGTTCTCAATGGCTCCAATCGTCTCGACCTTGTCATAATACTCTCCCTACTAGCAGCAGCATATCTGCCCGTTGCAATTACATTAACTAAAGCATCAAGAAAAAAATCCCAAGTTTCTACCGGTTCGCAATAGCCAAAATCATGGCATACCCTATTCCTTTCGGCCAAAACCAACGACAACGTATCTACTCGTTTCAAAAGCCGTTTCCAAACCAGTTAAGAATACTTCCCCTTTCAAACCGGCTTTCGCAAAAAAGCTTCTAACCTCCGCCTTCGAAGGCGAATACAGTAACCTATTTAGCGCCACCTTTCTGAACCACGTAAACTCTGGTCCTCCAACGATCACAACTCCTCCGTGCTTGGTGACTCTGGTCATTTCTTCTATAGTTCGCTGAGGGTTTGGAAAATTCTCAATAGCTCCCACCGATATCACAGCATCGAATGAACCTGCTTCAAAAGGCAAATTATCTGCATCACCTTCCGCCAGAGAAACTCTTGCCTTATCAGCATGAAGATTTCGACTTGCTCTACCCAACTGAACAGGGTTCATGTCCAACCCGACAACTTCACAAATTCCGTTACTCTTAAGCAAACCTATGCTTGTGTATCCTGTTCCGCAGCCTACATCCAAAACACGCAAGTCTTCACCTTGGATCAACCCAATAATTTCAGTTCGCATTCTGTCAGTGTAGAAATGAGGGTTCAAAATGTCATAGGCGGCAGAGAAAACCCTGTAAAAGCTTAGCGTCCTCTGCTTATCCGCCAAAAATGCCCTATGCTTCAAACCTTCTATTTGAGCTCCCGCACTTTTGCCTCTTGCCCAAACAAACCCCAACGCCAAGGCACTCATAAAAGCAGAAAGCATGGTTGCCAACACGAACGATAAAGTGGCCACAAAAACATTTTGCACTCTGTTGCTCATGGGTTAACGACCACGTTACCCCACATGCCAACTTGCAAGTGCCCCGGGATTTGGCAGATGTAGACGAAACTTCCTGCCTGACCAACCGTGAAAACGACTGATTCCGACTGGTTAGTCTCAACTGGCAGATTTGCACTAGCCACCTGTGCGCCGAAAAGCACCGAACCCGAAGTCTCGTTAGTCTCCACAATGGCCCAATCGTGAGGCATCATTCCAGCGTTAACTAACGTGAGGTTCACAACATCACCCACCTTGAAAGTCAAAGTTGGACCGGGAGAAGTCAGACTGGTCGAAGCATTGCCGAAGCCATAAACTGAGGATGAAATCTCGCCCGCATACAAAGTCACTGATACATTGGGTTTAGGAGGTGAACCAACACCGGCAAACAGAGCACCCGCAAGTATGACGAGCAGGGCAATAGCCGCGAATCCTCCTGCGAGCCATTTTGTGCTTATGTTCTGCGGGTTATCCTCGTAATAAATCCCTGCCAGCATTGCGAAAGCAACAAATTCAGCGCTGGCGAGCAAGCCAAACTCCCTTTGCTGGGCTATTAAATCAAGTAGCCATATCGAGACAGCCACGATAATCATGAAAACAACTAAAAAAATGGCGACTGTGGTAAGGTTGTCACGTTGATTGTTCATCAGGCACTCACCCGACGCTCGTAAGCGTAAACGTAGCTTCTAAGCATCCTACACATCAAGTACATCGAAACGACAAAGACGCCAGCAGCTCCGGCGAAGAACAAAGCGCTGTCTAAAAGGTGAGGCACCATATTTACCAGGGAAGCAAGCGAGACAGACGCAACAGACAAAAGCACCACGAAGAAGGCGGTAAAAGGCGTGAACAAGCTGGAACCCACCTGCTTAGAAGCCGTTCGGATTCGCCCTTCTTGGACCGACGAAACTTTGGCTGGTACGGTTGGCTGCGGGACCAGCACAGAAGATGATGGAGCAGGAGAAGGAATAGTTGAAGGGGCAGTAGATTTTGGTCGAAGTGCTCTTCCTCGGTAATATGCATAGGCCATCCAGATAGCAACAGCTGTTTCTATAGCTACGCCAAAGAGAATCGCAACAGCAAGGGTGTTAGAAATTACCTGACCTGGAGTGAGGTATCCCCAGATAGTTAGCGCTAAAAACTCCATAACCAGAATCGCACCTATCGTTGCGTATATCGGTCTTTGACTCAAATCGCGTCGTTTGCTTCGGTCGTAAAAAGGCAACAAAAGTACCACTATAACAAAAGCAGCAACCCCAACAAGGACATACACCAACGTGCCACCTTCAAACAATTGAATCTTCAACAACTGATACAACCAAAGCAAATACCAATCAGGCTGAACCGTAGTCACTGCAGCTGCAGCAGGAGAGTACGCTGGGGGCAAAGCAAGCGGAAAAATCGAAGATAAACTCAACAGAATCGCGATGTAGGCACTGAAAAGAACGACGGCATAAAGGAAAATCTTTGGGAACCAACGAATATACTTTCCAGTTTTCGGTCCGCCGTAAGCTGACACATACGCTGGACCATGAACCTCATACATGTAAATCTTTAAACCCA
>DATJPJ010000143.1:0-2886 GCA_035506455.1 Candidatus Nanoarchaeia archaeon | reverse complement strand
ACTTGCAGGACTTTCCGGTCAGATCCTAATAGATCCAACGCCGGGTCTGCGTCTTTTAGCTTATCGGTCAGGATTATTTCTACAAAGTTCATAATATCCATACCGCTCCGAAGCCTTCTCCATTAGTCTTAGCGGTGCAGGCTTTTATTAAACTTATTTATTCATGCCTATATAATTGGTTTAGGCAGTTTTTTGCAATATTCCAAGTTTAGAAATATCGGTTGCGGCAACTTTTCATACTACTCAATGATGCCAGGGAGTTCTAAAATGCTATTTATGATAAAATCGGGGTTAACCATGGTGAGTTCTGCTCGTGAATATAATCCTGAAAGCACTGCAGCCGTTTTGGACCCTGCAGCTTTACCTGCTTTAACGTCAATGACTGAGTCTCCAACTATAACACACTCGCACATCTGCAAGTCCATTGCTGTCACAGCTTTGATGAGTGCTTCGGGGCTTGGCTTGGGATTGGGCGTGTCCAAAGCCGTTACAACGTGAGCAAAGTACTTGTCAAGGCTAAACTGCTTGAGCTCCAGACAAATCGACTTAGCAGGCGCGAAACGCATTGTAATAACTGCGAGCTTCGCTTTGCGAGCTAAAATGTCCAGAGTACGCGCCACGCCTGGAATGGGAATTGTTTTTGTAGTGCTAACTTCATAGAATGCCTTTCGGTAGGCTTGAAGAAACACTTTATAATCTGCCTGGACTATTCCGACGAATGACTGCCTTTGCTCCATTCGTTTAGGTATCTCTAGTGCCAACGCATCTTTCAACGGCTGTTGTCCGGTGGCTTGGCAGGCAATTCTTGCGGCTTCAATATAGGCAGGCTTTGTGTCAAGTATGGTTCCATCCAAATCGAACAATATGCCCTTCACACTAAGTCTGGAGCCGCTCATGCATTTCCCCTGTTTTGTCTGAATCCATGAAATTGGATTCATAATGGTGTTGCCCAATTTAAAGTTGAAAATCAACGGTCTCCACAGTTTTTGAGTTTTCTGCGAACTTCTTATTAGACAAACAAGACACTAAGACGGGTATCACTTCCTCATCTTATAGGGTTATCAGCATGGATGAAAAAATAAGCCAAGAAGCTTCCGCGAACACTCTTTGCAAGTGTCCTCACTGCACATGTTGTTTTTGCAATGAAGAGGACCTGAAAAAACACTTGGAAGCCTTCGGCACTTCGCCAACTGGTCATCAGCAGGAATTCCAAAAAGTGCATGGCCGGCTCGAACATGGTTCTTTTGGTGGACCAGAATAGTTCCTTCCAGTTAGACTTCTAAGGATGCTTTTTTTGAAATTACTCTTTTCCTGTGTTCTTTAAGCTTATTTTCGGGTGTGTTTCTCTTCAGCGCTGGGCAATGCTTCGACATGTGACGAACAAGAAGCTCGTCTAAAGGCTCAAGAATTTCCCTGTTTAAAGAATACCGTTTTTCCTTTCCTATTCCTTCAACAGTTAGCATCATGCATCCTGCCATTAGTTCAAGATAATGCGTACTGGCTTCGAGTTCTAAGCTCAGAGCTTCCGATACTTCAGCAGCTGTTTTCGGTTTATCTATGAGCGCATCGATCACAGCTAGCCGTGCACGGTTTGCCAAAGCATTAAAGAACCTATAATTTGCCTCATTGCAGAACTTGTCCAAAAAACTCGCCTGCCAAAACGCGACTCCTATTATAAATTAAGTTATCAAAATATTTAAGCTTCGTGCTAGCAGGAAAAACAAGTTTAGGTCGGTATATATTCGAGTTATGTAAAGGCTATAAAGAAGTAACCTATACATTCTTAACGTTCAGAAGACGGAACTAACATGACCGAACAACCCCCAAATCCTCCCCAAACATCATCTCCCGAAAAATTACAACTTGATGATCCCTCAAATTTTCCTTACCACGCTGCCTTTCTCGTTTATTCTGATCTTTTTGACCATGCTATCAGTGATGATGCCAAAAAAGAATTGAACTTGGATATTGAAGATCTCAAGTGCAATAAGATCAGCCTGGAAACTTTCTACATGAACGTGGCACGCTATCGAGGCGATTCACTCCCTGAACGTCGTCGTGACCGCTTTACAGTACAGACACAACGAAAGAAAGACTGGCGGATGAAATCCCAAAAGCAGGACAGAATACGAAGACACAAAAAGTAATTGTCCTTTTTCAAATAGCAACATCTTTTTAATACTCATTTTCTTCTAGTTTCAGCTTCTAAATCATTTCGTTTGGCAATTCAAACAACTTTGTCCTTTTTTCTGAAGATATTTGGACTCTTGCGCAAAAATCGATTCCAAAAATGAGGGTTCTTAAAAATGTTTAAACATGTTTAAACAGAACAAACAAAATACTTATTTGGAAGCCGAGTTTTCAATGTTTAGCTTTAGCCAAAGGGATACCTCTTGAAAGCTCAACAAATTGCGGTTATCGGAATATGTGCTGCGGTTTACGCCGTTATTGGTCGAGTTACAGACCTCGGATTGACGTTTCTGGGAGTTGCCTTCTATCCAGCTGTAGTTGTTCCTGCCGTTTTCGCCGTTCTGTTCGGTCCGTGGGTCGGCGCATTCGGTGGTGGCATAGGCATATTTATTCGAGACATGCTTTTCCACGGAAACGCGCTGCTTAGTTTGACTGTTGGGGTGCCAGCAAATTTCTTGCTCTTCTTCATAATTGGCTACGTTTCAGGAAAAGACATCGACATGAGAAAAATGATTGTTAGCGTAGTCGTAGCAGCAACAGTTATAACCATAGGTTTGCTGCTACCGACGTTTCTGTTGCCGACCGAATTCGCCGGTTACACGGGTCTCTCAACAATCGATATAGTTATTGTATTTGTTTTTACAGTCGCTCTAAGCATGGTGGCGATTCTGGCAGTGTCCAAAAAGTGGGCAGAAT
>DATJPJ010000142.1:0-5869 GCA_035506455.1 Candidatus Nanoarchaeia archaeon | reverse complement strand
AGCATTTTACTTTGTTTTCAGGTTGCCTCTCGTAGAGTATGGCTTGATGTAAGGACAAGGAACTTTCCACCTAATTGTTCGAGTAATAAGCCTGATGAAATAGAGAGCTTGTTTCTCTTTAAAAAGTATTTAGCTATTTAGCTTTGCGAAAAATTTGGTGATGATGTGCATTTTGAGTAAATTCTGAAGGCAAAAAAAGTGTAAGTTTTGTTGGTTTTATTGTACTGCTGCTGTTAGCTTGGTGTATTAGAAACGGAATTGTCAGTGCCACAGGTGCAATTCAATAAATACGGGTTTGTAGATATAGATTAACAGATGTGAATTATTTGGCATCGTTCGTTTGGAACAAACCTGTTTTAACTTTTTACCGTGAAAGAAAACCCGTGCCTGAAAGAGAACCATTTGCTGTTGTTCAAGCAAAAAAACTCTTCGTAACTATGTCTGAGAAGAAACCCTTGGAAGGAAATATCGAGGATTTTTTCCCTTTGATGGGCAATCTTGACTATGTCTCTTTTAAAGGGGGAGAAAGCGATAGATATGTAATATGTTGGTTTGATGATAAGGTAGATGACTTTTTTCAGGGAAGTAGACGATTAGGAGGAGTAACATTTCCCGCTAAGATCTCGTTTGTCACGGATGAACGAGGGAAGAGAATGTACAACGCCGCTTTCGTGGCTAATTTTGGAAAACTCGAATAAGCGTGCCTTATTAGCGGATTACGCCATTAATAGTTGACAAAAAGATGTAAAACAGGCGGGTAAGCTAACCGAGCACGCCCACCTGTTTTATTTTGCTAAGCACTTCTTCGTCGTGTGGGGCTGATTTTATGTCTTCAGTGAGGTCCTTGCCAGCTTGGTGAGCCCCCAAATGGTCACCGCCTTGCCAAAGACTACTGCTTGTTACGTCGTAGACCTTTCCTCCGACGACTACGAAGGCTGGTCTCCCATCCTGCCCATTGTATCGTCCTAGTTCTTCAATCTTAAATTTCTTAAACTCTTTTTCAGAAGCGTCTGCAATTGGTTGAGGGTTAGGCATTTTTTCATTTGTTTTGGATTCTGTTTGCAGTTTTGTTAAGTGAGCCAGAACTGTTTCAAGCAATGTTTTCTTTAAATCTTCATCAGAAAGCCCTGATGGTATTTTATCTATTCTGGAAGCTAATTCATGATCGTTTAACGTTGTTTCTATCCATTTTTGAAAGTCACGACGTTGAAAATGAAATTTTATCGACTGATTTTCTATTGTTCTGAGCTCTTCGTAAAAGCTAAACAAGTTGACGGCAGTTTCTCCGGTGAATTTTCCTATTTCTGTGAAAAATCGAAATCCATGTTCATATGGCACGGTCGCAAGGATTTTCTGCGCTGTCTCTTTGCCAACTTTTTCGACGTTGGTTGTTTGCATAAGTAACCCTAAGTACTGTAACTTTTAACTGCGATAAAAGCGTTCATCTGTCTGGGTTTTCACTCATAAAGTGAGAGCTTACGCATTAATTTTTTAGTAATTAATTTGGCGATATTGTATATTTGTTCGACTAATTGTAATGAATCTGAGTAAATCCATATTGTTTTTATACTCAGTCTAAATGTTGCTAACACGAAGATTGCTGGAGCGATTAAAAAATGAAAACCGAATTTGAACAGGCAACTTCTAAAGTTTTTGAGAAAAGCACTTCTGAGAAAAGTGAGGTTGGGCGCAGCTTTGTACTTCCAAAAAGGTGGTGCGATTTCTGCGGGCGACCAACTCCTCATAGTTTGAATGAAAGGGTTTGTTTGGTCTGTGGGTTTGTCGCTCATAAGCCAACTAGGTGACAAGAGAACTCAGCGCATGCAACGGGGCTGGTGTTTCCAAGTGAACTTAATGGCCATTTCAAAGACATTTCTGTTAAGGCTTTCCCCTTTCCCAGGTTGTCATTAGCTTTGGCGTTATCCTTCCGCACATCCTAGCGACTGTGAGTCACACTTTGTTATTTGTGGCAAAGTCTAACACTTGAATTCGTGATGGAAACACGTCTCGGCGCCAGTGTGACAAACGGGCCCCTTTTGCTGGACGACGTATAACACTGCATCGTAGTCACAGTCTGCAATGACTCTCTGGATCTTTTGTGTGTGGCCTGAGGTTTCGCCTTTCACCCAAAGTTCTTGGCGGGACCTGCTCCAGTAAGTTCCTTTTCCTGTCTTCAGCGTGTTCTCCAGTGCTTCTCGGTTCGCGTAAGCAAGCATCAACACTTCCTTGGTGTTTGCATCTTGCACGATTACTGGGATGAGGCCATCCATTTTTTTCCAGTCCAACTTGTCAATAAGGTTTTCTTCAGCGTTCATGGTCTAATAGTTACCCCCATTTTACGCAAGTAATCTTTCACAACGGGTACCGGATACTTACCGTAGTGGAAAACGGAAGCTGCCAAAGCCGCGTCCGCTTTGCCTTTTGTGAAAGCGTCCAGAAAATGCTCGGGTTTGCCCGCCCCTCCGCTGGCGATTACAGGCACTTTCACCTGTTCCGAAATTGCCCTTGTTAAATCTAAGTCAAAGCCGTTTTCTGTGCCGTCGCAATCCATTGAAGTCACCAAAAACTCGCCAGCGCCTAGCTCATTTGCCTTCACCGCCCAACGGATGGCGTCTATTCCTGTGGGTTTTCGTCCGCCATAGGTGTAGACTTCAAACCATACTGGACCTTCCGCAGTTTCCACTGTAATTTTGTCTCTCTGTTTGGTTCGATTGCGTTTTGCGTCTATGGCAACTACAACGCATTGCTGACCAAACAGATCAGCCAATTTTCCTATTATTCCAGGATTCTGAACGGCTGCTGTGTTTACAGAGGTTTTGTCTGCGCCGCTACACAAAACCAATCGGGCGTCACCCTCGTTCCGAATGCCCCCGCCAACGGTGAATGGAATGTTTATGGCTTTAGCCACGCCCTCAACTACGTCACGCAATGTTTCGCGGTTATCTGAGGAAGCAGTTATGTCAAGGAATACCAACTCGTCCGCGCCGGCGTCGGAATATCGCTTTGCTAACTCGACGGGGTCGCCCGCGTTTTTGAGGTTGAGAAAGTTCGTACCTTTAACGACGCAGCCTCCTGTGACGTCTAGGCAAGGGATTATACGTTTTGCTAGCGGCATGCTTTTTGCTCCTTTTTTCCGGTTTTTATGGCTTCTTCTAACGTGAATCGGCCTTCATAAAGTGCTTTCCCCACGATTGCCCCCCAAATCCCTGTATGGCTGAGAGCAACCAAATCGCGTAGGTCGCCTATGCCGCCAGCGGCGATGACGTTAACATCGGGATATCTGCAGGCATCGTTTAGGGTTTCCAAGTCGGGGCCTGAAAGCGTACCGTCCCTCGCAATAGATGTTATGAGAAAGGTTTTGACGCCCATGGTAGCATACTGTTCCAACGAATCCATCACCGTGTATTGCGTGCTGCTCGTCCAGCCTTCGACCATAATAAACCCATCCTTGTTATCCAACGCAACTATTATTCGATTGGAACCAAACTCTTTCATCAAAGCTGAAACCGAAGAAGGGTCCCGAAGAGCCAACGAACCTAAAATTACAAAATCAATCTCTGCATTCAATAGCCTTCGGGCCGCTTCTATACTCCTTATGCCACCGCCTACTTGAACTGACAATGAAGTTGCTTTTGCAATTTCGCCGACAACTCTAAGGTTATCAGGCTTGCCAAGAGCTGCGTCTAAGTCAATGATGTGCAATCGCTCCGCACCTTGCGATTTCCATTTTTGTGCGATCTCCACAGGGGTTCCCAAATTGTCGTAGAAGACGGCGTGATCGGGGTCCCCTTTTGTGAGGCGAACAACTTTGCCTTGCATTAAGTCAATTGCTGGAATAACCTGCATCCTGGTCACCTGGTTACTGTCTTGGCGAAGTTTTTGAGGATTCGCAGTCCAATCTCGCCGGATTTTTCTGGATGAAATTGTGTTCCGTAAATGTTCTTGTCTGCTACAGCTGAAACGAAGGTTTTGGAGTACTCGGTTTGAGTGCAGACAATTCTTTTGTCCTCGGGCACAGGATATAAAGAGTGCACGAAGTACACGTAGGCGCCGTCACTTACCCCCTCAAACAGCTCGTTGTCTCGGACTTTCGCAATAGTATTCCAGCCCATGTGAGGCACCTTTACCGAGCCCTTCAAGTAAATGTTTTTGCCCGCAAAGAAACCTAAACCCGCACCTGGGCCTTCCTCACTTGATTCAAAGTACAATTGCATACCAAGGCAAATGCCTAAAACGGGCGTGCCCGCCTTAATCGTGTCAACTAGTTCTTGTTTAACTGAATCCAACGCTTTCGCCGCGGCTGTGAAGTTGCCAACGCCTGGCAATACAATGGCATTTGTCTCCTTGAGCTTCTCTGTCGGCACCGAAATTTTAGCTTTCAACCCTGCTTTTTCGAGAGCGAACTTTAGGCTCAAGAGGTTACCTGCGCCATAGTCTACGATTAGAACTTGAGGCATTAAATGACTCCCTTCGAGCTTGGAATGCCTTTCCGACGTGGATCTGATGATACGGCTTGCTTGATGGAAAGCGCAAGGGCTTTGATGGCGGCTTCTGCTTTGTGGTGATCGTTACCTCCGTATTCGGTCCACACGTGAACGTTTGCACATAATGATGTTGACAGCGTTTCTAAGAAATGGACGATGTCTTCAGTTGCCATGTCCTCAATCTTTTTGCCTTTCAACTTCAAGTTAACAACGGCATAGGGTCGTTTGACAAGATCAACAGCTGCGAATGCCAATGAATCGTCCATAGGTACCACCGCAAAACCAAAACGAGTGATGCCTTCACGGTTGCCAAGCGCCTTGCTAAGAGCTTCTCCCAAACCGATGGCTAGGTCCTCAATGGAGTGGTGCTTAAGGTCCCCTTTTACCTTGGCAGTTACATCGATGAGACTGTGTGTCGCAAACGACGTTAAGAGGTGGTCGAAAAATGCGATGTTTGTGGCAACGTCCACTTTGCCTTCACCGTCAAGGTTGACGTTGACAGTTACTTCGGTTTCTTTGGTTATTCGGTTTACTTCGTCCATTCGCATGTTAATCACCAATGTATTCTTCAAGGGCTTTCAATAGCCTTGTGTTCATTTCAGGGAGTCCGACCGTGGTGCGTAAGCAGTTAGGATAAATGCCTATTTTGCCCAACTTTTTAATTATCAAACCCTGCTGCAAAGCGTTTTCGTAAACTTCTGAATATGGCTTTTGGGTATTGAACAAAACAAAGTTTGTTTTCGAATTGAACGCTTCCACACCTGCAATCTTGTTTAGTTCTTCTATGAGTCTTTCACGTTCTATTTTGAGCGCTGAGACGCTTTGCCGCACTATTTCTATGTTCTCAAGCATTTTTCTACCCATGCTTAGTGAAATCACATTTACCACGTAAGGCGCAGGTGCTCTATCCAGTGCTTTGGCCAATGCGGGGTCAGCTACTGCGTAGCCCAGCCGTAACCCTGCCAAACTGAAAGCCTTTGAGAATGTGCGCAATACGACCAGGTTCCTGTACTTTTTGATAAGCGGTACAACAGAATAATCTGCGTACTCAGCATAAGCTTCATCTACCATAACAATGCCTGGAAACTCTTCGATGAGGGCTTCAATTTCTCGAGGCTTAAGTTGATTCGAAGTTGGGTTGTTGGGGGAACAAAGGTACAGCAGCTTAGCTTCGGATGTGAAAGCTTTCTGCATGCGTTCCACGTCTACTGAAAAGTCATTTCTTAACGGGACATTAACAATTTTGGACATCTGAAACTCAACGCAGTACTTGAACACGGAAAAAGTGGGAGTAAAAGTTACGGCGCTATCTTCTTTACCCACGAACATACGGATGGTTCGCTCCATAACCTCATCGCTGGAATTGCCCAAAGTTACGCTATCGG
>DATJPJ010000141.1:0-2097 GCA_035506455.1 Candidatus Nanoarchaeia archaeon | reverse complement strand
GCAGTATTCGCAAGCGAATCTTACGAAGATGTCCGCAAACTAAAAGCGCAACTTATTCAGTGGATACCAGTGGGCGAGGATTACCCTTGCCGCGTGATTCAGCAAGATGCCTCTATTACTGAAGGAGCGGCAGAAAGCGCCTGCAAAAAGTTAATGCCTGACACCGCCATACAGTTTGAACGATTTGGTTTCGTAAGAGTAGATGACGTGTCGGACAAACTTACTGTATACTACACGCACAAATAACGAGGAATTGAAGATGCGAAAACAAGACAAAATCATAATGTGGCCAGCCTACTTTGACGCAGGCAAAACCCGAATGGAAGGCAGACGTGTAGCCAAGACTTTAGCAGTGCAATCGCCAAAGATCGCTGAAATCGAAGCAGCTGCTGCAAAACTGGGCTTGGAATTCGAGCTGGTTCCAGACAAGGGATTTCCGAAGACGCACTGGAGCAAGGCTGGCATGCTGCTCGTCGAAAAGAGAGGTTCAAAAGAACAAGTTATATGCGCCATAACCAAGCAACTGCAAAAAGCACGCAATGAAGCACCGAAACAGTAAATCACTGACCGAAACATTTTCAGCGAATACACTCGCAAAACATAAAATTCTATTACAGAGAATCTAATTTTCTCCTTCTTGAAAACTAACTAAATTGGATAATTAGATTGTAAGAAAACGTTGATTAAGAAAGATTTGGAGTTAGGCTTTTTCTTCTTTGCCGCTGATGAGTATGGCGTTTATAACGCCGTCGTTTCCCGGTCGACTTGTGACTTTTGCCATGCCTAAGCTAGTTTCGATTTCAGCGCCTTTGGTGATTACGCCTCTGCGGTTGTAATCTACGTTTGCTGGGTTGCGTACGACTCGCAAAATCTCTGTCTTCTGGGTTTTGCCTGATTTTTGATCTGTAACGGAGACAAATTTGTCATCGAGGACTTTGATTTTGGTAGTGCCTCCAAAGCCACGGGTACACTTACGTTTCGGTTCGCCTATGATGGTCTCAGCTGGGAAAGTGCCTTGCTCGAATTTGCGTTTGATGCGGTACATGCGTTTTCTACCGCCGCTGGGCTTCTTTTTGTGGAGATTTCCGTGCCAAACTGACATTTGTATCACTTTTTAGGAAGTTAACTTTAAGTGCTCCTCTTAGAACCGCGGTTTTGCATATAAACGTATCCATCGGGTTAAACTCAGTTTCCTTACGCTCAGCCACGAAGAGCAATCGAATGGGACGACGAGTTGGATTGGTACGGGTTTTCCGGGGGGCATTAAATGGTTTGGCGATTCATGCCATCGATAGCGAAAACTGTCATTCTGGGGTAGTGTAATCAAAGGTTTTTTGATTCCGATGTACAATGAGGAAATCTTGGTTCTGGGTTCTTAGTTTTAGTGAAAGAAGTATGATTGTTTCTGCATAAGCCGTTGTTCGGTGTTACTGACTTTGAAATATTCTTTTTATACCGGTGGCGTAACCCTTGGTTCAAGTGGATGAGAATGGCTGCCAAGAGGACGAAGCTAGAAAAGACTATTAACATTAGACCTGCTCAGAGAATAATTGGCTTTCCTCAGGTGGATGTTTCAGACCCTAAATGGAGATAACTTAATATCAAAAGTTGCCACAAGCCGAACTGGGATGTAAAAAGTGGTCGATAAGAACAATTCATCCACAATTAACGAAAATATCGAAATGGCAAAAGTGCAAATCTTCTCACAGACTGCACACGAAAAACATACAAGCGCTATAACTAACGCATATGCGTTCTTTTTAGGAATCTTCGTGGTCTTGTTTTCTTTTCTATTGGAGAAAGCAATTCCGCTCTATGGCTTCGCGGTTGGGGCATTCGTTCTGTTAGCTGGTACCGTTTATGAGAGGTATCTGGTTGAAAAACATTTCAAGAAGGACCTAACAGAAATTTCAGAGATGATTGAGGAAATAAAAGCGGGCAAAGAGCTGGCTTCGCTTCAGAAATTGCTAAAGCATCAGTAAAAGAACCCATCTCCAAGCCGACTCCAAGCTTAATGTCTACCCGAAAGAGCCTGTTCGATTCCAAAGAAAACCCTTCGCTAGTGTTGGTGGTTTCATGCAACAACAAGTTGTTATA
>DATJPJ010000140.1:0-4718 GCA_035506455.1 Candidatus Nanoarchaeia archaeon | reverse complement strand
GGCGGACGGCGAGTTTTTTTCTCCACAGTTTGAGCAGACAATCGGTGCTTTGTAAACGTTCTTTTGGATATTGTTTCGTGCTGTCTCAAAAGCTCCTTGAAGTTCTCTTGCAGCTATATTGAAAGCTTTCTCCATTTCCAGACTCATACGAGTGAACGCTTCTCTCATTTCATCCGATGGACTAGTTGCCGCACCCGTCGCCGTTTTTCCAGACATATCCATAACTTTTGTTCCACAATTAGGACAGAACGCTGCATCGTCAGGAAGCTTTGCTCCACAAACATGGCAGTATTGCATGTTTACACCAAAATCAAGTGTCCACTAAAAGGATTTAAGGTTTATCGGAACGACTACGATCCTAAGGAAAAAGGTTCTCAGAATCTGAGTCTATGTTTTGGCTGAGGATTTTCTCCCATCTCTTTGGCTAGTTGCTCTAGGAGAGCTCGCTGTTGCGAGGTGACTTTGTCGGGAACTGTTATCGCTATGCGAACCAGCAGGTCACCTTTTCCGTAGCCCCGGAAACGGGGCATGCCGCTGCCTCTGAGCCTTATTGTCTCCCCTGCTTGTGTTCCTGGATGAATCTTGACAGTCGCTAATCCTTCTATCGTAGGAACTTGGGATTCGCCACCTAAAACCGCAGTGGGATAGCTTATTGGTAGGATGTAGTGCAGATCGTCGCCGTCTCGGACAAACTGGTCATTAGGCAGTATGTGAACAAGAACGTACAGATCGCCTGGTTCACCCCCGTCGGAGGCCATATCGCCTTCGCCCTTGAGCCGTAATTGGTAGCCTTCGTCTATTCCGACAGGGATTTTGACGGTAATTTTTCTCTTCTTTCTAATTAGGCCCGTACCTCGACAGTTTGGACAGGGCCTGTCAATTATTGCTCCTCTCCCCCTACAAACTGGGCAACTAGTGACTTGAACAAATGTACCGAAAGCGCTTCGCCTAGCCGTTTGAACTCTGCCAGCTCCTCCACATCGAGGGCAAGTTTTGGGCTGTGTTCCAGGCGCAGCTCCATTACCTCCACAGACATCACATTTCTCTGTTCGGGGGACTTCAATTTCTTTTTCTGTGCTCTTGGCTGCTTCTTCTAATGTTATACTGAGCTCATAGAGCAGGTCTTGTCCACGATTAGAACGCTCGTTATAACTGCTGCCACCAAAGCCTCCTCCTCCGCCGCCGAAAAATACTCGGAAGATATCGCTAAAGCCTCCGCCTAAGTCTCCGAAGATATCGCTGAAGTCGGCTCCTCGGAATATGTCTTCTTCCGAGTAGCGTTGATCAAATCCTGCATGTCCAAGCGTATCATACTGTTGCCGTTTTTGGTCGTCAGAAAGAACCGCGTATGCCTCGCTGATTTCTTTAAACTTCTCTTCAGCTTCAGGTGCCTTGTTTCGATCAGGATGATATTGCATAGCGAGTTTTCGGTAGGCGTCTTTAATCTCGTCTTTGGAGGCAGTTCTGGGAATGCCTAGCACTTCGTAGAAGTCTTTCTTCTCAGCCATACAGGTTTACCGCGATAAGAAAAATAAGGAGTAGAATAAGGTTGTTTCGCTTATCTACTTGACTTTGTAGTCTTCGGAGTCAACAACTTTCTCGTCGCCCATCGGACCTGAGGGTGGAACTCCAGCGTCTTGTTGCTGCCCTGGCTGAGGACCTGTTGCCTGCCCTGCTTGGGCTTCTTGTTGGGCTTTTGATTGAGCTGCTGCTTGTTGGTAGATGGCTGCGCCGATGTCTTGTAGAATCTTGCTAAGATCGTCTGTCTTTGCCTTAACAATTGTCATGTCGTTTTTGGCTAATGCATCTTTCAACGCAGTGACAGCCTCGTCTATCTTTGCAGTTTGGTCAGCGGTGATTTTGCCTGTGAGGTCCTTCTTTGTTCTTTCCGCAGTGTAAATCATGTTGTCTGCAGCGTTTCGGAGTTCTGCTTCTTCTCTGTTCTTCTTGTCCTGGTCAGCGAATTGTTCGGCGTCTTTGATCATGCGTTCTTTTTCTTCTGACGAGAGTTTCGTTGAAGCAGTTATGCGTATCTTGTTTTCTTTACCCGTACCCAGGTCCTTAGCGGTTACGCTAAGAATGCCGTTTGCATCTATGTCAAATGTGACTTCGACTTGTGGTACGCCTCGGGGTGATGGTGGAATGCCTTCAAGATTGAACATGCCCAGTGAGATGTTGTTGGCCGCCATTGGACGTTCTCCTTGGAGCACGTGGATTGTGACTGCGGTTTGGAAGTCTGCGGCTGTCGTGAACACCATGCTTTTCTTGGTTGGGATTGTGGTATTTTTCTCGATCACTTTGGTTAACACTCCGCCCATGGTTTCGACGCCTAGCGAGAGCGGGGTAACGTCCAGCAATAGTATGTCATGAACTTCTCCAGTTAGGACTCCTCCTTGAATGGATGCGCCAATTGCCACACATTCCATCGGGTCTAATCCGCGTTCAGGTGACTTGTTTAGGATCTGTTCGACGAATCGTTGCACGAGGGGCATGCGGGTCATGCCTCCGATTAAGATGATTTTGTCCACTCCTGTAGGTGTGAGTTTGGCATCTTCGAGCGCTTTAAGGATGGTTTTTTGTGTTTGCTGCACGATTGGCTGAGCTAAAGACTCGAGTTTGGTTCTCGTCAACGTTAGGTGGAGGTGTTTGGGTCCTGTGGCGTCTGAAGTTAAGAATGGTAAGTCTATGTCCGTAGACATGAGCGTGGTAAGTTCTATCTTGGCTTTTTCAGCTGCTTCCTTAAGTCTTGTTTGTGCGGTTTGGTCTCTGGAAAGGTCGATGTTTGTCTGGCGTTTGAACTCGTCTATTATGTATGCCATTATTGCTTTGTCGACGTCGGTTCCGCCTAGCTGAGTGTCGCCGCTTGTGCTTAGCACTTGGAAGACACCTTTGCCAAAGTCCATTACTGTTACATCGTGGGTTCCGCCGCCGAAGCTGAAGACCAAGATTTTCATTTCTTGTGACAACTTGTCTATGCCGTAAGCGAGGCAGGCGGCTGTGGGTTCGTTGATTATTCGGACAACCTCAAGACCTGCGATTTCTCCGGCGTCTTTGGTTGCTTGGCGTTGGTTATCGTTGAAGTGTGCCGGAACGGTGATGACGGCTTTGTGCATTGTTGTGCCAAGGTATGTTTCGGCGTCTTTCTTGATTTTTTGCAGGATGAATGCGCTGATTTGCTGAGGAGTGTACTCTTTGCCGTAGACGGTGATTTTCTCGTTAGTGCCCATTTTTCGTTTTATTTCGAAGATGGTTCCTTCGGAGTTCGCAGCTGCTTGGCGTTTTGCTGGTTCACCGACTAATAGCTGGCCGTCTTTCGTGAAGGCGACTACCGAGGGAAACATTTTGCCCGCCATGGTTGGTCCCTCTGCGCTGGGGATAACCGTGGCTTTTCCGCCTTCGAATATGGCGGCTGCTGAATTTGTTGTTCCTAAATCGATTCCTAAGACTTTTTCTCCTGTTTTAGTTTGACTCATTTGTTTTTGTCTCCGTATTTTGTGACTGTGATGCCTTTTTGACGGCGACTTTGACCATGCTGGGTCTAATCACTTTTCCCTTCATCATGTAGCCTTTCCGGGCTTCTTCGATGACGGCGCAGTTTTCCACGTCGTCACGTTCTTCCGCGGCTATGGCGTTGTGTTTTGAAGGGTCAAAAGGCGAGTTCACGCTTGTTATTGGAGTGACTCCTTCTTGCTCAAGAACTTTTCGCAAGCGCTTGAGGGTCATTTCTACGCCTTCGACCAACGTTTGAGATGAGTCGGCTGCCTTTGAGTTCTTGATCGCCAGCTCTAACTCGTCCATCACGTCCAATAATGGAATTACTATGCGTTCATTGCTATATTGACTGGCTTGCTGTATTTCTCGGTCACACCGTTTTCTTAGGTTTTCGAAATCCGCTTGCATGTACTTCAATCGAGCTAAGTAGTCTGCGCTGCGTTTCTTTTCCGCTTCGAGTTGCGCTTCCAAATCTTGAGTTGTTGGGTTCATGGGTGCTTCTTCGTGGTTAGTTTCATCAGTCATAACGTAAATCGACCCTTTCTGTTAAAGATAACTTTCGTGTCGATTGAAAATATAGGTTTCGATCTGGTTTTGATTGAAAGTTGATGATGATTTCCGGTTTTTGGAAGGTCTTTGTTTGCAAATGATGGTTTCTTGGTTGTCAGGTTGGTGTAGCAGATTAGTTGGTTGCGTGGAAGTTTGCCATGCTTTCTGGTTTAGACACAATTATTGTTTTTTCTGTGTTGCTAGAAGTGGTTGGAGGTTAACTTCGAATGCTGCAATTGGGTTTTCCAGTTTCCATGCTTCTAAGACAAGTGGGTTTATCTCGCCCACTAAGCCAATCTCGTTGCCTTCTACAATGATTGCTCCTACTCGACCCTCGATGAAGCTCGTGTCTAATGTCGGTTTTATTTGCCATGATACTCCTATGTTGGTAAAGAACGCGTCAAGGCACGCTTTTATTTCGCTGTAGCCCGAGTTCGGGTGGGTGACTGCAGCTGCGAGCCATTCTTCGTCGCGGGTTTTGGTTTCGCGGGTTTCGTCGGGGACTGTGATTTTGCCTAATTCGAAGATTTTTTGGGGGAATTCTACGGATTGGTTGAGGCTTAAAAACTCCATAAGTCCTGGGAGAAGTCTGTTTCGTAGGCAGGTCATCGTTACTAGTTTGGGGTTGAGGAGTTCTACGACTGGGGTTCTGTTTTGGTTCATCTTGGTGAAGAGGT
>DATJPJ010000139.1:0-2792 GCA_035506455.1 Candidatus Nanoarchaeia archaeon | reverse complement strand
GCTGACTCAAACGACTAATTCCCAATTCAGCTTGTCACGCAAAGAAAAAATCACCATAGCCATGATTTTCAGCGTCATAGCACTCGTCACAGCATTTGCCTTCTCCGCAGAGTATATGATAGGAAGAACAGCAGTGGTTCTTGCAGGTTTAGGAATTGTAGCATACGTTTTTGGGCTTCGCCATGGAGTAGACGCTGACCACATTGCAGCCATCGACAACACCACGCGCAAGTTAATTCAGGAAGGAAAGCGCCCCTTCACAGTCGGCATGTGATTTTCACTAGGTCACTCAACTGTAGTCGTCGCCCTCATAGTTGCCCTGGTTCTTGCAACCCGCACCGTCGCCACAAGCATCCCAGCACTGCAAAGCGCAGGATCAGTCATAGGCACGTTTGTTTCAGGAAGCTTCCTTTGGATCATAGGCTTAATCAACGCAGTTGTTGTCGTTGGAATTTACAAAATATTCCAAGAACTCAAGTTAGGCAAACTAGACCAAAAAGAACTCGACAACCTCCTCGAAAACCGAGGATTCATGAACCGATTCTTCAAACCTCTTTTCAAAATCATAAAAGAGCCATGGCACATTTATCCAATCGGTTTTCTCTTTGGCTTAGGATTCGATACCGCAAGCGAAGTTGCACTAATCGCTATAAGCGTTGGAATAGGCGTCTCCACTAACATCCCAATATACTACTTGCTCGTCCTTCCGCTGCTCTTCACATGCGGTATGGTCACCGTAGACACAGCAGACGGAGTCGCAATGAGACTCGCCTACGGCTGGGCGTTCCTCAATCCGCTACGCAAGATCTACTACAACCTAACAGTCACTGTAACCTCGGTGCTCGTCGCCTGGGCAATCGGAACTGTAGAACTTTTGCAAGTGCTTTCGAGTGAAATGAGATTCTCCGGAGCATTCTGGAATTGGCTAAATGCGTTAGACTTTGAAATCATCGGATTTGGAATAATCGCCATATTCGTCGCCTCGTGGATGATCTCGCTCGGATACTGGAGATACAAGAAATTCGACCGCCATGTGGCGTTCAACAATCAAAGCGGCGGCGACTTGAACCTCAACCCCTAACTTAAAACAGGAGCACAATCACTATGCTCCTTGTTACATGTATTGCAGTTAGCTTTAAAAGAACGGAATAAGCCTCTTACCAAAAGGTGCACAAGTACTGGTCTTCACAAATCTTCACGAGCTGCCTTACAGCACACTCGAACATTGGCCTCCAATGACATATCGAAACAACTTGGCACCGACTCCAGAGGCTTTTAAAGCCTTTTCCAATTATCTTGATAAAGAAAACAAATCCAAAGAAACAAAAGAACTACAGCCATGGATTCCATTTTGCGAAGGAAGATGTTCCTTCTGTTATTTTCCAGTTAACTGCGAAAAACACAAAACCGCTACCTACGTAGAGGCGATGAAAAAAGCGCTTCAACAATACGCAAAAAGCAGGTATGTCCAAACAAGCGAGTTTAGTGAGCTCTACATCGGCGGCGGAAGTCCTTCAATCCTCGCCGAGAAACAAATAACTGACATCCTGGACTTTTGCCGAAGCAGCTTCAACATGTCCGGGGACTCAGTGACAAAGTTTACAGCATGCACCTATGGTTTGACTGACAAGAAGATTCGTCTCCTTGCTTCTCAGAAGGTTGACCAGTTAGACATGGGAGTCCAAACGTTCGATGGAGAGTTCCGAGAAATCCTATCGCTGCGGGATGGCAGTAATGATTCTAAGCAAAAGCTTGAGACCGTAAGGAAAAATGGTTTGGGCCTTAGCATTGACTTACTCTATAACCTTCCTGGGCAAACAGTGGAACAATGGAAAAAAGACATAAAGCAAGCCTTAGAGTTGGAAGTTGAAAGCGTAGACTGTTACCCGCTTGACCTTTACGCGAACACGCCGCTGGCAAGAAGGATCGCCTCGGGAGAACTGCCTTCTGCTGGTGACTACAAAAAGGAGCTGGAAATGTACCTTGAGGCTTATGATATTTTCAAAGAAAACGGGTACTTCCCAACTTGCCACAACAGATTCTCAAGATTAAAGGAAGATCTGGAAAAGCCGTCGTCCGAAGTCGTAGGGACTGGGGCCGGGTTTTTCATGGGGAATCTGGGAAACTTTCAATACTCCGATATTGAAGACGTGAACACCTACATAGATACGGTTAATCGGGGCTCTTTGCCGCTGGCGAGGTTGTCGACGCTTTCCAAGGAAGATGAGATGAAAAAAGCCATGATGCTCATCTACGTTCGAGTTCCCGTAAATCGCAAGGATTTCAAAGCTAGATTTGGCAAATTCCCCGAAGATGCGTTTCCAAAAGCCATTGAAGAACTTCGCCGGAAGGGTTTAATCGTTGAAGAAAACGGGGAAATAAAATTGTCCGAAAAAGGTGACCCGTGGAGATTTAACATCGCCTGGGAATTTTTCAAATAGTCCCCCTTATTAGCGTAGTTTAAGCCTTTGATGGGGGGAATTTTTGATCCAAGTCGGGAAGCTGGATTTCATTGTGTTTCCAAATTCTTTGACAGAAACAATTCCTCGCTCTGCAAATCTGGTTACGATTCGGTGCGTTTTAAGCCTACTAAGCCCAGCTTTTTTCATTACGTATTTTTGCAAGTACTTTCCCTGATGGCTAATCAAAACATTCAGAACTTTTTGCTCGGCAGTCGTCATAGTCTTCAACAACACTTCGCATGGTTGTGGATGTGGCTGCGGATCCAGCGACGAAAAGAAGGAAGTAACTCGTGAAGTAATCCGAGAAGTCGCTATTATTCCCTGTAAGTA
>DATJPJ010000138.1:0-7613 GCA_035506455.1 Candidatus Nanoarchaeia archaeon | reverse complement strand
GTTCCCTTGCCGTGCTTGGCGCATTCAACACAAACAGTCAGCTTGGCACCCTCGATAATGACACGTTGAGGGGCATCACGGATTCTGTGCCCGCAGACTTCGCATCGCATAATGTGTACCCAGAACGTTTTATTGTATCACCGTATGTAAATAGTTGTCGAATCAAAACGACCCCTATTTAAGGAGAAAAACGATGGAAAGTCCCCTTAGGCGAATAAGAACCATAGCCGATTACCAATACGGACTAGGCGTAGGAGAAAAACTCTTTCCCGATAACGTACAAATCGAGTACAGCCACAACACAGGAAGGATACGCTACATTTCCCTCAAAGACGAACGCATCGCCACATTACGGCCAACAGACGGCATGCTCAGCCTCAGCGTCACAGCTGCCCACACCCTAGCACAAACCTGCCCAGAAGCCCACTGCTTCGTCACTGTCAGACAAGACGTGTCAAAATTCGTGGCTGAAGGCGGAGATGTCTTCGCAGCCCACGTCGCCAAAGTCGACCCCGAAGTCCACGCCAAAGACGAAGTCATAGTTCTCGACGAAGCAGGTCAAGTCGTTGCAGTTGGACGCGCGTTTCTGTCGGCTGATGAAATGAAGGCTTTCAAAACAGGCGTCGCCGTAAAAGTCCGACATGGACGAGAAAAATAAAAAAACAACCAAACAGACGGCGTATGCACGAAATTTAAGTATTTGAGTACTCTAAAATAGAACAACAAGTCAAGGCGAAAACCATGCAAAGACGAATGAACCCTCGAGACGCCAAGCGCATGATGCAGCGCATGGGCATGAACATGGAAGGCGTCGAAGACGTCGAAGAAGTCATCATCCGCACTCCAACCAAAGAAATAGTCATCGAAGCACCTGAAGTAGCCATCGTCAACGTACAAGGACAAAAAATCTTCCAAGTAGCAGGCGGAAAAATCAGCGAACGAATACCAGAACGCAAAGCCACAGCCACCAAAATATCCGAAGAAGACGTACAACTGGTCGCGCAGCAAACAGGCAAAAGCATAGAGCAGGCAAGACAGGCGCTCCAGGAAAGCGAAGGCGACCTAGCAAAAGCGATTTTGCTGCTACAAGCGTAGTAACCGTTTTCGATATTTCTAAATACTTCATTTCTCAATACGTGCCTTGTGAGAGGAATGGCAAGGGACACTTTTGACTTAACGGTTATAGGACATTTTTCTTTAGACAACATCACTTTGCCAGGAAAGCAACCCTGCGCAACTCTAGGCGGCGCTGTTGCCTACGTTTCCCTTATAGCCCGCGTACTAGGCGCTTCAGCCTCAGTCATTTCCAACGTAGGCAGCGACTTCCCCAAAACATACATGTCGCAGCTAAGAGACGCAGGCGTTGACGTATCCCAAATCATCACAATGCCCAGTGATCGAACAACAAGTTTTGAACTCACCTACAATCAAGATCTGTCATCAAGGGAACTTCGACTAAAAAGCCAAGGGCACCCAATCACTTTGAAAGAATTGCCCAGCTCCTTCCACGCGAAGGCACTTCACGTTGCTCCGATAGCCTCAGAAATAAGTTACGAGATAGTTAAGCAACTAAGAGACCGCTGCGACTGCCTATCTATCGACCCCCAAGGCATGACGCGCCAATTTGACAAAAACGGTTACGTGACAAACAACTCCCAAATGGACTCGCGCCTATTGAAACTCGTGGATATCTACAAATCTTCGAAAGATGAAATTCAAATTCTAACAGGAAAAACCGACCTTGAAGAAGCCATAAAATCAATGCATAAAATGGGCCCAAAAACTGTTATTGCAACCATAGGCGCCAAAGGCTCGGTACTATGCACTCAAGACAAGTTTTTCGATATCCCCGCATACAAATCAACGCAATTAGTAGACCCAACAGGTGCAGGAGACGTCTTCATAGGCGCCTATTTAGCGGAGCTCCTCCGAGAAAAAGAACCCGTTTGGTGCGCATGCGTCGGTTCAGCCGCGGCTTCTTTAGTTGTGGAGAACATAGGCACATCATTTTTCGGAGAAAAAGAGGAAATCTATCGTCGTGCAAACGCTCTCGGCGAAAGCTGGATCTCAAAAAGTTGAAATGTGCTGAGTTCGCGTAGGCCATTCGTTAGGGATTCTTCGAGCAGCTGTTTCCAGTCTTGCTATGTTAGGGATTTTCGCGATTTCCTCCTGAATCCTAAACTGCTGCTCAGTATCTCTCGCCATGGCAGTAACGTGTAGGTCGTAGTCTCCGCTTGTCTTTAGAATTATTATCACATCTGGAATCTTGGACAGATTTTCCAATATGGCATCTGTTTCTTGTTGAAAAGCAAATGCGATGCTGAAGTCCAGAATCGTGCAATAGCCCAGTTTTTCGGGGTTAATCTGAATTGACACTTTCACGTTTCCGCTAGCCTTGAGTTTTTCGAACCTGCGGATTATTGTATCCGCAGATATTCCGATCTCTTCAGAAGTCTTCCTAAAAGACATTCTTCCATCTTTAGACAGCTTTTCGACGATCGCAAGGTCTAATTCGTCGACGGAAACAGCTTTCTGAGAACTGCATGTTTTGAGAATTCCTTCGCTTAATCTTGTACTCTGACTGTCTTCGATTCCGAAAGAAAGGTTTTCAGGCGTGTTCCTAACATCCAACCAAAAATACGTTCGAAGATCAATGACTGCATTGTTGAGTCTAATTGCTTCCTTAATTCTATCCAATTCTTTGAGACTCTGTAACCTGGCAACTAATCGAATGCCGTATCTTGAGTTGAACTGACGTATAGGCAACACGTTGGATATTTTGCTTAAACGCGCCAAAGCAGTTTCCACATGTTGAGATTCAACGTTGAGCAGCAGTGAGGCAATCGCCATGTAACCAAGACATTTATAATCGACCTGAACGGTTGCCCCGACAACAATTCCGGCGGTTTCCATCTTTATGAAGCGTTTGCGAATTACATTTGTGGACACGCCGCATTCTTTCGCTATATCCTCAAAGCTTCTTCGACCATCTTGCAGCAAGTTCCTAAGAATATTCGCATCGATTTTATCGATCTTGCGCGGCAAGACTGTTTCAGCCTCGAACTATCACCTTTAGGTGTGTCTGTTTATTGTTAAAGCTTTCTTACATTTTAGCCATTTTTAACGAATTTGCATCCTGTTTGTCGCCTTTTAAAACGGATGCTGGCAATGCTTATATGCTAACTTGGTCATAAACGGGTTTACCTTTCAGAAGAGAGAGAGGTAGATAATACGTCAGGAAATCGGGGGTTAACTGGGCTCTGGAGATCTGTTCTCGGCTCGCTGGTTGAGGTTTCCATTTCTCCATAGGGTAGAGCCCAGCAAAATCCCTTGGGCAAAAAACCTGTGGACCATTTGTTGAAATCAAACGGTTTCTCGGATCTTTATGATTAGCAAAACCTATTAGGATTACGCCCATATTGTTTACAGAATTCAAACTACTTCAAACTAGGTGTAATACAATGGGTCGCATAGACAAAGGTGTGAAATGCAGCGCAGTTGGCTGCGGCAGAGAGGCTGAACGTTCAATACCTCTGGACAAAGCTAAAGCGGCTGGAATGAACGTGGGCAGCGATGAAAAACGCGCTTACCTGTGCAAAGAGCACTACAAAGAATACAAGAAAAAATCTAAAAAAGACAAGACACTTGAAAAATGGCGCTACGGATAAAACTAGAGGGAAAACAACATGCGAATTCTCCAGATGCACGCTAATTTTATCGAGTATACCCCAGTAGAAAAAGAAATCCAGATGGCCGAAGAGGCTGAAAAGAAAGAAAACCGCATCGAAGAAGTTGTCGTCCTATTCACCGCTGTAGAGGAAGGCGATAACCTTGAGCTACCACAGAAAGCCATCAACGACCTCCGCGCTTTCCTTGGCAAGCAAAAAATCAACCGAATACTCATTTACCCATTTGCGCATCTGAGCAGCAACTTAAGCAACCCAGGCGAAGCTTTGAAAATAATCAAAGCGATGGAAGCCTACTCCAAAGCCAAAGGCATAGAAACTTACCGCGCCCCATTTGGCTGGAACAAACAATTCACCATATCAATAAAAGGTCACCCGTTAGCCGAGCAAGCCCGCGTCTACACAGCAGCCCCCAAGACTGCTGAAGCGAAAGCGGAGGGAACAGAAGGAGAATGCAAGAAGGAAGAGGAACCAGTTTCGGCCGCTCTAAAAGCCGAAGACAAAATGCAGTCCTTCTGGCACGTCATTCTACCCGACGGCTCACTAGTGCCCATCGAAGAATTCAAGTTTAAAGGACACGCCAACCTGCAAAAGTTTTCGCAATATGAAATCAAAAAAGCCCGCGCCGTCACCGTGATGCCTCCCCATGTGCTGTTGATGAAACGACTAGAAATTGCGGACTACGAACCCGGAAGCGACCCCGGCAACATCAGATGGTACCCAAAAGGCCGCATGATAAAGGGTCTTTTGGAGCAATACGTTACTCAGCGCATGAGCCAATACGGCGCAATGGAAGTTGAAACCCCAATCATGTACGACTTCCACCATCCAAGTCTGGCAAGCTACATGAATCGCTTCCCAGCACGCCAATACGTGCTCAAATCCGAAGATAAAGAATTATTCCTAAGATTCGCCGCATGCTTCGGACAATTCCTCATGGCACACGATGCCCAATTCAGCTACAAACAACTACCAATCAAACTATACGAGCTGACAAGGTACAGCTTCAGACGCGAAAAAAGCGGCGAAGTCGTCGGACTCAAACGATTACGCGCCTTCACCATGCCAGATTGCCACGCATTCTGCGCAGATTTGCCGCAAGCGAAAAAAGAATTCCTAACACGCTTTAACATGTGTTTCGAAGTTCTCGATAACATAGGCTTCACCAAAGACGATTACGAAATTGCAATGCGATTCACAAAAGGCTTCTACGACGAAAACAAAGACTTCATCGCAGAACTTGCAAAAACCTACGGCAAACCTATGCTAGCCGAAGTTTGGAACGAACGATTCTTCTACTTCATACTCAAATGGGATCTAAACTTTGTCGACAACCAAGACAAAGCCGCAGCTCTATCCACCGACCAAATCGACGTCGAAAACGCCAAACGATACGAGATAACTTTCGTAGACGAAAAAGGCGAGAAACAATACCCACTAATTCTACACTGCAGCCCAAGCGGCGCCATCGAACGCGATATCTATGCACTACTCGAGAAAGCTTACCGAGAGCAAATGCAAGGCAAAGCACCAATGCTTCCAATGTGGCTATCACCAACACAAGTCCGGCTAATCCCAATTTCAGACAAATTCATGGACAAAATAGAAGAAATAGCCAAACAAATGGAAGGCAAAAACATCCGAGTAGACGTCGACGACACCCAAGCCACGTTGCAGAAGAAAATCCGTGAAGCCGAACAGGAATGGGTACCTTACATAGTAGTCATCGGCGAGAAAGAAGTCGAATCGGGCAACCTATCAGTTCGGGACCGCGAAGCAAAAGGAGCACAGCAGACTCTAACCATCGAAGAACTGTTAACTAAGGTCGCGTCTAAAACTGCAGGAAAACCATTCAAACCTTTGCCCTTGCCAAGAAATCTGTCTAAGCGACCATCATTCCACGGATAGATAAACGAAATATATAGTTCGCTGACAAAAGCTATAAGAAATCAGCAGGCTATATCTGAAAATCCAGCTTCAAGGGATAGATATGGAAAAAGACCATGAACTACAGATCTACATAGACGGCGAATTCTACCCGAAGTCGCAGGCGAAAATCAGCGTTTACGACCACGGCTTCCTGTACGGCGACGGCGTTTTCGAAGGCATCCGCGTCTACAACGGAGTGGTCTTCAAGCTCAAAGAACATGTCCAAAGACTGTACGATTCCGCACACGCAATGCTTCTACAAATTCCACTAACACAAGAACAAATGGTCCAAGCAGTTGTTGACACAGTACGCAAAAACGGTCTAAAAGACTCCTACGTACGCCTCATAGTCACCCGCGGCGTAGGCGATTTAGGCTTGGACCCACGCAAATGCTCGACGGCAACCGTTGTCGTCATAGCTGACCACATAAAACTCCACGACGATGTAGCCAAAGTAGCAGGTATCACAACCTTAGTCTCTTGGGTTCGAAGAGACCCCGTTGATGGCACTTCGCACGAAATAAAATCCCTCAACTACCTAAATAGCGTCATGGCCAAGATAGAAGCAAACATGAGCGGCGCCGACGAAGCAATCTGTCTCGAAAAGAACGGATATGTGGCAGAAGGCGTAGGTGAAAACATATTCATCGTTAAAAACGGCAAAATCTATACACCCCCAACATCCACGGGCGCATTGGAGGGCATCACAGCCAAGATGGTTGTTCAGCTTGCCGAAAAACTAGGCTTCAAAGTTGTCGTCGAAAACATCACTCTCTTCATGATGTTTAGCGCTGACGAAATGTTCTTCACTGGAACCGCAGCAGAAATCATACCAATTCGCCAAGTCAACTGGAGAACCATAGGCAAAGGCTCCCGTGGACCCGTGACCGAAAAGC
This sequence comes from Candidatus Nanoarchaeia archaeon, assembly GCA_035506455.1. Taxonomy (GTDB): domain Archaea; phylum Thermoproteota; class Bathyarchaeia; order Bathyarchaeales; family Bathycorpusculaceae; genus JADGNF01. The sequence goes on along the minus strand of DATJPJ010000138.1, from coordinate 1,102 downwards.
TAATGATGGAATTCCAAAAAGTAACCCTTGACCCCAAGCATGGCGTAAACGCCTACGCCTAGCCAGGGTAAGGTCTTTTTTACTTCTTCTTTTTCATGAACCGTTCCAGTTCATTGAACGCTTCTTCCAACATGGAAATAGGCGGCAGGAAAACGGCTCTCGCATGACCGGCACCGTAAACAGGATCAAAGCCTGAACCGTTCACGAGCAGAACGCCTGTTTCCTTAAGAAGCTCAATTACGAATTGCATATCAGTCTTCCACCGTGTACCGACGTCGCGAATCTTCGGGAAGATATAGAATGCACCCATAGGCTTAGTGCAGGTTATCCCGTCGATTTCGTTAAAACGTTTCCAAGCATAGTCACGGCGTTCCCGAAGTTTCTCAACCACACCTTTAATGTGGTCTTGAGGCCCGTTTAACGCTGCAACTCCCGCTTTCTGCACCGGAGTATTAGCACAGAGTCGGATACGGCATTCTTTCTCGATGCCCTGTTTGAGCTCATCCAACTCGCCATTCTTCCCCTTGAAGTACATGTAACCCAAACGAAGACCAGTCATTTGAAAAGCCTTAGAGAACCCATTGAGAACCACAACAGGCACATCTTTAGCCAAACGAGCAGTGCTGAAGAACTCGCCATTGTACGTTATTTGATCGTAAATTTCATCTGACAAAACAAGCAGATTGTGCTCCGCAGCGACATCAAGCATCTCCTTAACCATCTTTTGGCTATAAATGGCGCCAGTAGGATTGTTGGGATTGATGATAACCAGAGCACGGGTTTTCTTGGAAATTTTCTTGCGCAAATCATCAACATTAGGCTGCCACCCTTCTTTCTCCACGGTCTCATAGGAAACGGGCGTACCCTCGAAGAAACGAGTATACGAGATGTACGGCGGATAAGTTGGACCTGGGAAGAGAATTTCATCACCCCGTTCAACGATGGCAGCCATCGCCATCTGTATACCCTCAGAAATGCCTTCAGTTATCAACACATTGTTGGGTGAGATGTCAACATTATTGACACGTTTCTCCTTGCTAGCAATCGCTTCTCGAAGCTCAGGAAGTCCTTCAGAAGGCGAATAGCAATTGTCGTTTCCTTG
>DATJPJ010000137.1:0-2609 GCA_035506455.1 Candidatus Nanoarchaeia archaeon | reverse complement strand
TTGGATGTAACTATTCAGGCTCAGGTTCTAGATCTGCTTGAGGATCTCAAGAAGAAGTTGGGCATGTCTCTGGTTATGATTACTCATGACATGGGCATAATTGCAAAGATGACTACTCGCGTGGTTGTGATGTATGCAGGGAATACCTGCGAAATTGCTAGGACCGAGGATCTTTATGATCATCCGCGGCATCCTTACACGGCTTCGTTGCTTGCTGCTGTTCCTCGTCTTGATCGGCGGAAAACTCTGAGCATAATTCCGGGTAACATTCCAAATCTGATCGAGCCACCTTCAGGTTGCCGTTTCCATCCGCGATGCGAATTTGCCACGAAAAAGTGTGAGGAAGCGCCTCCTGTACTCGAAGAGGTTGAGCCGGATCATTTTGTTGCCTGTTTCGAGTGGAAGAACATTACGTTGAAGGGGGAGACCTCCAATTGACAGACCAAGGTTTTATCCAGGTTCGGAACTTGGTCAAGTATTTCCCAATCTACACAAGAGGAGTACTGGCTAAGCGGCAAGTGGGGCAAGTTCATGCTGTCGACAGTGTCAGCTTTGATATCAATAAGCAAGAAACCTTCGCGTTGGTTGGAGAAAGCGGCTGCGGAAAAACCACAACGGCCAGGGTAATCCTAAACTTGATTGAGCCTACATCAGGCGAGGTCATCGTCGATGGAGAAAACATTTTCGAAAAATTCAAGTCAGCAGAAAAAAGTGAAAAACTGAAACTTCGAAGAAAGATGCAGATGATTTTCCAAAACCCTTATGGCTCCTTGGATCCTCGTATGACCATTTACGACATAATATCTGAGCCATTTGTAATTCATAAGCACATTGCGAAGGAGAAATGGAAAGACCGAGTCTACGAACTTCTTAAACTGGTGGGCTTAGAAGAGTACCATGCTGAGAGGTATCCCCATGAGTTCAGCGGCGGACAAAGACAGCGAATTTGTATTGCTCGTGCGCTTGCCGTTGAGCCAGAGTTTATAGTTGCTGACGAACCAGTTTCATCATTGGACGTTTCAATAAGGGCACAAATTCTTAATCTACTAGGCGACCTGCAGAAAACCATGGGTTTGTCTTTCCTGTACATTTCCCACGACTTGAGCTCTGTGAGGCAAGTTAGTCAGCGTGTAGGTGTGATGTACTTAGGCGAGATCGTGGAGATGGCTGACACTGATGAGTTGTATGACCATCCGATGCACCCGTACACTCAAGCCCTCATCGAGGCTGTGCCTATTCCAGACCCCAAAATTAAAAATTTCAAACCAGGCTTGAAAGGCGAAGTGCCTAGCCCGATTACTCCACCGTCGGGGTGCCGCTTCCGTTCCCGTTGCCCGCGGGCCAAGGCTGCGTGTGCGGAAAAGAGACCCGATTTTAACGAGGCTAGAGAAGGTCACTTCGTTAGTTGCGTCGAGCCCTAAGGTGGGTTAGAGAAGCTCACCTTTGGCGATCTGGGCAACTTTGCCTCCGACGTCGATTTGGGTATTTCCGTCTTCAGTTTTTGCTTTTAGATAGAGAAGTGACGGTCGTCCAATTTCACAACCTTGTTCAACTTTTATGTCAACGTCGGAGCTGCCAAAGTATCTGTACTGCGATAAGTATCCTGCTAGGCAGCCGTTGCCGGAACCAGTTGCGGGATCCTCTGATATGCCGTATGCGTCGACGAATACGCGCACATTCAATTTGTTCTCTTTTGAGTAGGTTTCTGGACAGAAAATTAAGATGCCAGCCATACTTTCTTTCGATAACTCAGTTTGGATAGTTTGGTTTACAATTGCCCGTTTTACAGCGCCTAAAGTTTTGAGGGGAACGATTATGAAAAGCAGTCCTGTGGAGACTTCTTGAATGGGGAATTTGGCGTCGAAATCGGAGATGTCCAGTCCCAGCAGTTGCGCGAAGCGTGGTATGTCAAATGTTTTGCCGAAGACGGGAGGGTTTTGCCTCATCCAACCGACTTTACCTCCTTTTTCGAAGTGCACGGGGATTTGTCCTACTTTCAGGTTAAGCAACACTTCATCTTTACTATCGGCGATAAAGTGTTTGATTATGTAAGCTGTCCCAAGTGTTGGGTGTCCGGCGAACGGCAACTCTTTCTTGGGCGTGAATATCCGAACGTCGTAGCCGCCTTTTCGCATTTTGTTAGAGAGAATGAACGTTGTTTCGGAGAAGTGCATTTCGTTGGCAATTTTTTGCATTTGCTCGTCTGAAAGTGAACCTGCGTCGGTTATGACGGCGAGTTGGTTTCCAGCGTATTTGTCTTCCGCGAAGACGTCAACCATATAAAATGTGTTTGTTCGGATTTGCATGTTTATCTCCGCTTCAAAAACGGTGCTTGTCTTATTTAACGGCTTTCAAACCGGGGTTGCAAGAAGCGTATTGGATTTGGCTCTTTCAAAAATTAAATAAGCAACGGCAAAAACCATAAACCATTACATCGCTAAGAGCAGATTGCAAACTGGCTAAATGACGGGAGAATGGAAGGTTAACAGTTGTTCGATGCTTACCGGGGCTTGAATAAAGAGGCGAAGTACCTCATTTACTCAGGGGTTCTTCCTGCTATTGCCTACGGGATGTTCTACACTGACATATCCTACTTTCTCACTAGCGTG
>DATJPJ010000136.1:0-7754 GCA_035506455.1 Candidatus Nanoarchaeia archaeon | reverse complement strand
GAGATATTTCTAAGGCTTACATGCTAAGTAAGAAGAACGATGCAGATCCTGGAAAGACCGTGGCGTCTGTTGTTAGTCAAAAAATTATAGGTATGGCTGTAACGATTGTAATTTTGGTTATTGGTTTTGGGTTATTATCTGTAAACGTAAAGCTTCCAGACCAGGTTCTAATTTTCTTTGGTTTGCTTATGGCACTTTCTGTAGCGTCTTTTTTGGTGGTTTTCTACATGAGTAGAAGTTCGAAAGCGACAAAAGCTGTGCTTAATGGTCTGCTGATTCCGCTCCTGTCTTTCTTTCTTCGAAAACGTTTCAATGAGGTGCAGTTTCGCGGGGACGCGGAGCATTTCTTGGGCATATTTCACGACGGTATCAAGACATTAAGTGAAAAGAAGCGAGTGTTAGTGCGTCCAATCGCTTTTTACATTGTGAGTGTGACTTTTGATATTTCTATTGTTTTTTTCGTTTTCGCCTCGCTGGGCTATCCCATTCCAGTGGACAGAGTTTTGATTGTTTATGCGTTAACTGGCACTTTGGCGTCTATAGGCGTCTCGTTTGTTGGATTAACGGAGATAATAATGACAACGGCGTATCAGGTGCTTTCTATCCCTCTTGCCGTTAGCTTCTCAGTCACGTTGCTTACGCGCATCGTCACGTTATGGTTCAAGCTAATCGCTGGGTACGTCACTTTTCAATGGGCAAGCATCAGCATCATGATTAACAAGCGTCGAGGCGTATCAATGGGCAGAGTTGACGGAAAATCAGCGCCTACAACTAGCGGACCTTAGAAAAATATTTTAATGCTGACTTGCCAACTAGTATACGAGGATAGTTATGCCAACAGCGTTTGTGTTGATTAACACGGAAATTGGTTCTGAAACGGACGTTTTGAAAGAACTGCGAAAAGTCGAAGGTGTAGAAGAATCTTCAGCGGTCTACGGAGTCTATGACATCGTTGCGCGAGTTAAAGCGGATACGATGGATAGGCTAAAGGAAATTGTTACCTGGCGTATCAGACGACTTGACAAGGTTCGATCTACGCTCACTATGATTGTGGTTGAAGAGAAAACCTAATCATCATTTCTTTTTCTGTGAATCACTGCTCAAAATACTATTGTCTGCTTACAGTAATCTGACAAGGTTTCTTAAACCAGTCAGCGTAAACAATATTTTCATCGTGAATCAGTCTTTTTTACTGTGGCAACGAAAAAAAAAAGGAGCATCAAAAACTTTTGAACAGAAAAGCGGTTGCAAAAGCCTACCTTGCGTTGTTATTGAGTGTAGTAATAATAATTGCAGCCGTCGTAACGTACATCGTTATTCAATCGGGAACACAGCTAACCGGCGAACAATCAACGCCTTTACCTTCAGTAACCGTAACTGTTAACCCCTCGCCTACGCCAACTCCTACTCCTGTTCAAACTTCTTCAACATCCCCTATTCTATCGCCGACGCCATCGTCTACGCCTATTCCCACTTTTAGTCCTAGTCCTTCGCCGTCCCCATCGCCAACATTTACTCCCTCACCATCCCCTTCACCTACTCTGACGCCCTCACCAATTCCTACCCCATCGCCAACCCCAACACCTTCCCCTACACCAACACCAACTCCGACCCCGACCCCTGCGCCGACCCCTAGCCCCACTCCATCTCCAAAGATTAACCAAAGCCAAGCCGTAAACTGGGCGGGCTATGTTGTGTCTTCTGATTTCCAAAATCCTCAACCCATGGTAACAGGCGTCAGCGCAACCTGGACAGTGCCCTCCGTTGTGGCCACAGCGAGCGATTCTTTTTCTGCGGCGTGGGTTGGAATAGGTGGGCAATTTGACACATCGCTCATACAGTGTGGGACTGAGCAAGATTTCGTAGGGGGCAATTTTCAATACTCTGCCTGGTACGAACTCCTTCCGAGGAGTTCCCGTACGATAACTTCAATCACAGTTTCTCCTGGAGACCAAATTCAGGCGTCTATTCAGCTTGAAAATGTTTTCTTTAACACCTGGACAATCAACTTAACCGACTTAACTTCAAATCAGTCATTTCAAAGCAACGTAGGCTACGCTTCGAGTCAGTTATCTGCCGAGTGGATCGTTGAAAGACCCACTGTGAACCATGTTGTGTCGCCGCTGGCAGATTTTGGGAACCTGACCTTGACAAATTGCACTGCAACAATCTCGTCTGTTACTGGCAGCATTGACAGTTTTTCTACGACTGAGGTTACCATGTATTCGTCGACGTCTTCAGGCGGAGGCTCCGTGCAGTTGGCTGGTGTGTCTGACCTGACGTTCGACGGTTCGGGGTTCACGGTAACCTATTTGGCGTCGAGCTGAATCAGTTTTGTTGACTGTGGGTTTAGGGTTAGTAACATTTCCGGGGTTTACTAGTAATCTACAACTCTTAAGTAACTTGAACAGATTGCGAAGGCATAATGTTTGCTGCTTGGCTTTGGCTGAAGGTTTTGAGAGTCGATGAATTTGCAGGAAAAGTTGAGTTATCTTTCTTAGAGTCGCTTCATGCTTTTTGATTTTGAATTGACAAAAAAAGGAAAAAGAAAGGAAGAGATTTTTGTTTTATTTACGTCTTCTTAGGGTGAGCGCTGCTGCGATTGCTATTATGACGATGATTACTGCGCCTATTGCTATGTAGGTTGCTGTTGGGGCTGCGTTTGTTGGTGGAACAATTACTGGGCTGGGTGTTGGTGGAATTGTTGGGGTTGGAGTTGTCGGGTTTGTTGGTGCCACTGTTGGGTTTTGTGTTGGTGCTGGTGTGATTATGGGGGCTGCGGATGCTGCGATTGAAGCAACTGCTAGTGCTGTTGTGGCTGCTGAGGGGCCGTAGGAGTTTGTGCCTGCGAATGTTGCGGTGATCTTGTAGAGTCCTGGAACTGGTGGTGTGAAGGAGATTGCGTAGTTGCCTGACATGTCGCTTGTGGCGTAGCCCAGGTCCTCGGTGTTGTTGTTGGGGTCAAAGGCTGTTAAGTGTACTGTGACGCCTGTTGCGTTGGTTGGCATTGCTTGTTGCATGTAGAGGTATTCCATCCAGGCGCTCATGCTGTCGTCGGATATTGCTGGAGTGCCTTTTGTTGTAATTCCTGAGTTGAGCATGCCGGGGCTTTGGTCGGTTATGGTGCCTTGGACTGTGACTATGTTTCCTATGCCTGGAGTTGCTGTGATTGTTGTTGCGCTTGGTCCTTTTCCGTAGCAGTAGACTTTGTTGTCGTATAGGTTGCCGTCTACGAGGTAGCCGTCAGCGATTGCTATGCTTTCGTACCAGTCTTGTATCTTCCAAATTTCTGCTCCGTTGGTGGCGTTTATGCATCGGGTGTATGAGCCTCGGATGAGGGGTTTTGTTGGGGAGTGTTCAGCTGTTCCTAGGTATACTTTTCCGTCAGCGTAGTACGAACCGCTGAAGCTTAGGTCGTAGTTTCCATATGGACTTTCAAATCCGATTCCTTTTGCCGTATAGGTCCACATGAGAGCGCCGGTTGTCATGTTGTAGCAGTAGAGTACTCCGCCGTAGCCGCTTGAGAATAAGCAGCCGAATGCGTATACTCCGCCTCCTCCGTACATGTCCCACGCTCCTTGGTCAGCGGTTGGTCCCCACACTAGTGAGCCGGTTTTGAGGCTGTAGCCATACCATTGTCTTGTTTCTTTTGCGAACACGGTGAAGATGCCTGATTCATAGTTTACTGGGCCTAAGCTGTAGGTTAGGTTGCCAGTTGGTTGTGGAGGTGGAATTTGCTTGTTCCAGAGCATTGTGAGGGTGTATCCGAGGTTGGAGTTGTTCTGCGGACCGCCGTAGTATGGTACTGCGTGGTAGTTGATTTGTGCACACCATGCGTACATTATGCCGTTTCCGCCGCTGATGCCGCTTGAGGCGTTGGGATTGGAGAAGCCGAAGAGCAATTGTGGGACGCGATTAGCGTCTTCAATTACTGAAGTTATGGATGCTGGTGTAAGTCCGGCTTGGAGAGTTGTGTTCATCGAGTAGGCAGTGTGGTATTCGTCTGCTACTGTCCATACTCCTCCGCCTGTGTTTGTGGTTGTTCCTGGTCCGCCGCCGTATGTTAGCCATGAAGTGTCGTTCGAGACGTCGATGACTGCGCCTTGTCGGGGTCTCCATTGTTGGGCAGTGGTGGAGTCACCTGGGGCTCCGAATGGTATGGCTTGGGTTGTGTTAAAGGCTAGTACTCGTCCGGTGGCTGCGTTGTAGCTGTACAGTAGTATGTCTCCGTCCTGATCTGTAACTTGCGTACCTGAAGGCACGTTGATTAATGACATTATCCAGTTTCCGCTGGTTGCGTCAAGCATGTACCATGTGGTTCCCATAGTCATCCATAGGTACGAGTCCACTCCTTGGCCGTTTACTGAGTAGTAGTGGAATAGTTGCCCAAATGACAAGGCTGGGAATGTTTGGGCTAGCGCTGGACTGGTTCCAAATGCTGGTGTGGCTATAGTTACTGGATTGTTGAGGCCGTTGTCTGTGCCGTTCTTGGACCAGAGCAGTTGTCCAGTGTATAGGTTCCAGGCGTAATAACCGTATTTTGCGGTGTTACTGTCAACAGGGGTGTTTGCATATACTATTCCGTTCATGATTATGGGGACTCCCCATGTGGTGAAGTAGTAGTCGTTTGAGTCTGACGTTATGCCTGGCCATTGTGCGTCAAGGATTCCTCCCGGATATGCTGGAGTTATGGGTTGTGACCAGAGTATGTGAGCGCTATTTGGTGCTTGTCCCTCTGTTTGATAGTTGCCGATTAGCCATGCGCCTTTTAGCCAGTTACTTGCCAGCGAAGACCAACCTCTGTTTGCGCCGTTTATGGGAAGGTTCCAGTATCCAGTTGGCGCGGGTGGTTCTTGCCAAGCGATTAGTGGAGTCTGCGTTACTACTAGTGTAACTGGGTCGCTTGAAGATGGCATAAAGAAGTCGCCTACCCAAGGTAGTCCTGTGGGATAAGGTGTTCCGGTTCCGTTTGTGAGCGTTTGTCCTGGCCAGCTAAATACGAATGTGTAGTTTCCTGTTTGCGTGGGTGAGTATGAAGCCCATGCACTTCCTGTTGAGCCTGATGTGTAGGGGCCCATTGTTGTTTTGGTTCCGTCAGGTGCTGTGACTGAGATTGAATATCCGTGCCAGAGGTCGCCTTCAACGCCTGTTGATGTTGGTACGATTGTATCAAGCCACATTACGAGTTGGGCAGTTTGACCTACCCCGACAGACATCGGTGAAACAGACAAGTATGCGTAGGTTGGAACGTTCCATGCGGGTGTGTGTGCGCTAGAATTTGGTATTGCGGCAAATGTCCATGCAGCCATTAGAAAGGTCAGAACAAGTGCTAATGCTATTTTGTTTGTTCGAATTTTTATTTTTTCACTCTCCTAAATATTCTGGTTCCCATTTTATGATGTGGTTTGTATTTAAAACATTTGCAAATTGAGCCTCAACTGACAACTAAGAACTTATGAAGAAAAATGGAAATTAATTCGCAACTGTTCGCCAGCAAGAATACGCGTTGTAGACGCTCAGCAAACAGTTTCCTTTGACAAGCAATGAGTTTTATCTTGAAAAACGCAAAGCTTTTCCTTTCGATTACAGCAATTAGTTTGACCTTGATGAGTCAAAAGACGAGGAACGGACTCATAGTTGCGATTCTTGTAGTGAGTCTTTTCTTAGCTGCGTTTGCCGCTAAAGAATTTATTGGCAGAACGAGTTTGCCAGCAAGTAGTTCAACGTCAACACCTCAAGCATCACCAACCCTTTCTCCGTCCTATTCTTCTCAACCGACGTTTTCTCCTTCTCCTTCGATGTCTCCGTCCCCAACCGCTACCGCTTCCGCGGCGGACTATCTCGCTCAATGTCAAAAAGACCTTGCCGAAGCCAAAATCTTCGATGAAAAAACCCGAAACATCACTCTAAATGATGCTAATGTGGTTGTGGTAAGCCAGGCTTGGGCTATTCAGACTTGGGGTGAAGGTGGCGCTGCACCTGATATAGTTGACATCAACAGGACGGAGAGAATTTACAAAGGTCTTTTCTTAATGCCCGAAAATGCTAGTCTTTATCAGGCAACTGTAGATTGGGCGGGATATTTCATATCAGCTGTTTGGAATGGACAGATTTATGTTATAACGGAGAACTTCAATCCTTGGAGTACGGATGCGGCGGCGACTTTTGCGCATGAACTCACCCATATTATGCAAGGACAATACTACGGAAACGTTCCGCAATATCAGTATACGTTTGACGCTACTCACGCCCATACTGCGCTTATCGAGGGTGACGCAAACTATATGGAAAGCCTTTTCCAAAACGCGACAAAGACACAAGCCTCAACTGCAGCCTCACCTCAAACCAAGCCAGTAGTCCCTTGGAGCCTTGTTGGTGACCCAATGCTCGTGACTATTCAAGCAAGCATACCTAACTCGGTTGCCGACTTCGATTATTTTCCGTACACTTATGGCCCTACCTTCATAGGTGCGCTCTATGATCAAGGAGGGTGGTCATTTGTCAACAAGGCATACTCTGACCCGCCCAACACAACCCAGCAAATTCTCCAACCAGAGAAATATTTCCAAGGTATGGGCGCTCAGCAGATTCAGTCGCCAACGCTTTCAGAAACTGGTTGGGTTCAAGAGAAGGCCGATTCTTACGGGGAATACTTTATCCAAGATATGCTTGGCAATTGGATTCCCAAAACTGACGCTCAAACTGTAGCTTCAAGCTGGAGCGGAGACAAGCTCAATTATTACGAGCGCCAAAATGATTATCTTTTCACGTGGAAAATTCATTGGAATTCAACAGATGCTGCCTCTGCTTTTGCAACTGCATTTGGAAAGATGATGACTGCAACGAATGCAACACGACAAGTTACTGGCGATTGGTACGCTAATGGCAGATATCTTTCGTTCGAATGGGATCCGACTTCAAACACAACAGTTATTGTGTGTTCGACCAATGAAACCTCAACATTGCAAACCCTGACTTGAGAAGTGATTTGGTAGTTGTTCTAGCTGTGGTTCCTCAAGAGTTAAAAGTCCGCTGCAACCACTTTTTAATTGGCGATTGTCGTGAAAGAGGTTTTTTGGCTTCTTGACATTAACTCTGAAAAAAAAGGCGATGTGCCGGAACTGTGGTTGTGGGGAATTGACCAGAAAGGCAAACGAGCGCTTATAGTCGACAGGACTTTCAAGGATTATTTCTATGTTTTGCTAAAAGAAGGTTGTGACCCAGCGAAAGTTGCTGACGCCATCAGGAATGCGTATGGTGACGAAGTGCAGAATTTGGAGATTTCTCAAAAACGTTACTTTGGCAAGCCTGTGCAGACTCTCAGGGTATATTGCAGCGAAAAATCCAAGCTTGCCAAACGGCTTCGAGATGTCGAAGGTGTTGAGGTTTGCCTCGAAGATGATATTCGCTTGTCCACTAGGTACCTAATCGATAATAATGTAGTGCCTTGCGGTTGGCACGAGGTTGAAATTCAAGACACAAATGGCTACGAAGTGCGAGCTGACAAATTGTTTTTGGCGAATGAACCTCCTAAATTCCTATCAAAAACGCAAACACCTTACCTGCGAGTGCTTAGCCTCTATTTAACGTGCTACAGTCGGGAGGGTTCCCCTTATGCTGACCGGAACCCGATAATTATGATTTCTGTTGCCACGAACACGGGCGAAGAAAAGCAATTCTTGGCTGACGAAGACAAGAATGACAAGAAGCTCTTGCAGAATTTCATCAAATACGTGCAGGATTTCAACCCGGAC
>DATJPJ010000135.1:0-7348 GCA_035506455.1 Candidatus Nanoarchaeia archaeon | reverse complement strand
ATGCAGCAAGATCTCGTGAAACACGGATGGCCTCCAACAAAAATCAGCGTCGTTTGGAATGGTGTAGATGCTAACCGATACGACCCTCAAAAAGTCAAACAGGCAGATGTTGACGCGGTTCGCGAGAAATATGGCATTCCGAAAGATTGGAACATGATTCTGTTTGTTGGAAGACTTACTTGGGTCAAGAGCGTACGCAATATACTGCAGGCGATGCCTCTTATCCTGAAGGAATTTCCCAATACCACGCTTGTTATTTTGGGAAAAGGTGAGGAGCAATCAGATATTGTGGAAGCAGCCGGCCGACTTAACATTAAGAACAACATAGTTTATCGGTTCGATTTTGTTCCTGAGAACGAACGTATCTTGCATTATGCAGCCTCTGATGTGTGCGTTTTTCCCTCAACGTATGAACCCTTTGGCATAGTTTGTCTTGAGGCAATGGCTATGGAAAAACCAGTCGTTGTGGGTGCCAGAGGGGTAGTGGGTTTTCGTGAGCAGGTAATTAGCACGGGGGTGGACCAAACGGGTTTCCATGTAAATGGAGAAGATCCGGCGGACATTGCTTGGGGAATAAAGGAGACTTTGAGGAATCCTGAGAAAGCTCGTAATTGGGGTGAAAACGGACGCAAACGGGTACTGGACTTTTTCACTTGGCGTAAAGTGGCGGATGAAACGATAAAAATTTATGAGTCAGTGCAAAAATAAGTGTGCCTATATTGAAAGCATTTCGTTAATCGTTAGAAGCGAAGTGTCGATAGGCTTGGATTTTGTGCATGATTCCTCTAGGGGGATGCTTTGGATTTTGCCGTTCCGTAGCCCGATAACTTGGTTTCCTTGGTTTTCGCAAAGTGTTTGCACTGCTTTTTCCGCGAATAAACTAGCAAGTAACCTACTTCTTGCTGTGGGACTGCCGCCGCGTTGAACATAGCCTAATATTGTTAGCCGGACTTCGGATTTTGTTTGTTCCTCGATGGTTTTGGCGATTTCACTGACTTTTCCACAGCCTTCTGCTGCGACAATTATGCCTGCTCGTTTGCCTTTTTTAGTATTTTCTTTTAGCGTTTTTACGACTTCATCGGTGTCGCATTGATTCTCGGGAACAAGGATGATTTCGGCTCCAACGGTAAGACCCACGGTTGAAGCTAAGAAGCCTCTTTCTCTGCCCATGACTTCGACGATGAATATGCGTTCGTGTGAAATGGCGGTGTCACGGATTTTGTCTATTTCTATTACCGCTGTGTTAACTGCAGTGTCGAATCCGATGGTTTCGTCGGTGCCATACACGTCATTATCTATGGTTGCTGGAATCCCCATCATTTTGACGTTGCACCGTTTGCTTAGTTCGAATGCGCCTTTGAATGAGCCGTCGCCTCCGATGACCACCAGCCCGTCTACTTGATGCTTTTTTAGTGTCTTTACTGCTTTAGCTTGGCCTTCTGCAGTTTTGAATTCAGGGCAACGTGCCGTATGTAGTATCGTGCCTCCCAGCTGTATGATGCCGCCCACGTTGCGCGGGGTTAGTTGACGAAAGTTATTGTTGATGAGTCCTTCCCATCCTCGTTCGAAGCCTAAAACTGTTAATCCTTTCCAATGGGCGACTCTTGTGGCCGCGCGAATGGCTGCATTCATGCCTGGTGCGTCTCCGCCGGTGGTGATGACGCCTATAGTTTTCATTTCTGTTGAGCTCCTTGCCTTTGAATCGTTATGACATTGAGTACTCCCTTTTGGAAAATAAATATGACGCTTCTCAAGTTCAGACAGAGGTAGAAGACAAACCTTTTTTCTGTGAGATCACTCTCAATGGCTGGCGAGTCTCTTGAAGAACCAATATGTGATTGTTTTCGTTACATCTGCTAGCAAGCAGGAAGCGGAAAAAATAAGTCAGAGTTTGCTGGAAAAGAAGCTAATTGCATGTGCAAACATCATTGGTCCGGTCGCGTCACATTTTCACTGGGGCGGAAAAATGGAGAACGCGGAAGAGTTTTTAATTTTGATGAAGTCGCGTTCAGACTTGTTTGAGCCACTTTCCGAGGCGGTGGCACAGTTGCATAGTTACGAAGTTCCAGAAATAATTGCGATACCTATTCTTGCAGGCTCCAGATCCTATCTGGCTTGGATCGAAAGTGTCCTAAAGTAATGCAGAATTTGGTATTGCCCCTCTTGGGATAAGAGTGAGTGGGCCGAGCCGGATTTGAACCGGCGACCTTTCGATTATCAGTCGAACGCTCCAGCCAAGCTGAGCTACCGGCCCTGAGCTGTTTTGTGAATTAGAGGATAAGGCAGGGTTTTTTATACCCAGCGGTTTATTCCCAAATTCAACATTTTTATACCCTATGGCTTTGATTCCAGAGAGTGCTTTTGATAGTCTCGTTTCTGGTTTTTAAACCCTGCGTAATTAGCAACTTGTTTGGAATTTCCTCTTTCCAAGATTCCTATAGTGTTGCAAATGGGTCAAAGACTTTCACATTAGCAGCATTCATTCTTTTTTCAACTTTGACCCTTATAGCAGATTTCATTTGTCGCTTTGCGTTTTTTCGGAAGAAATTTAGTTTGTATTCGATTAGTTATTTGTTTAATTTCTGTCGGATCTTGGTCACGATGAGATCGGTGCACAGCGTTGCAAGACGTGCCACTCAGCCTATTATGGTTAACTAGTTTTTTGGGTTGCTGGAAAAGATGTTTCTTACAAAAAAAGAAAAAGGGTTGTTTGTTTTGTCGGTTATTTGCGTCTTCTCAAAGCTATTGCTGCAGCCACTGCTACGATTATGACGATGACTGCGCCTATGGTGATGTATGTCATTGTTGGTGCTTGGCTTGTTGGTGGTGGTGCGACGTAGGGTGTTGGTGTTGGGGGTATGGTTGGTGCTGCGGTCGTCGGAGCAATGGTTGGTGCGACGGTTGGCGGTGCGGTTGCAGGAGTTGTGGGCTGAATAGCTGGTGATGCTGAGGCGGCTGCTACGTATAGGTGCGTTTCTGCGGATGAAGAGAAGTATGAGTTTGATCCGCCAAACGAAGCAGTGATTGCGTACATGCCTGGGACTGGCGGCGTGAACTGTATTGCGTAGTTGCCAGTTATGTCGCTGGTGACGTTGCCGATGACTTCGACGTTGTTGTTGGGGTCAAGCGCGGTAATCATGACTGGAACGCCTGTTGCGTTTGTGGGCATTGCTTGCTGTTCGTATATGTATTCCATCCATGGTTCCATGAAGGCGTCTGATATTGCTGGGGTGCCTTTTGCGCCTGGTGACTGATCTGTGACTGTTCCTTGGATTAGGACTGTGTTGCTGCTGCTTACGACTGGTGAGTATGTTACGGTGGTTGCGGTTTGTCCTCTGCCTATGCAGTATATCTGGTTGTCGTATGAGTTGAGGTCGACGATGTAGCCATCTGCGATAGCGATGTTTCCTCCTCCGCCGGCTGTGTTACCTCCCCAATCTTCAAGTCTCCAGAGTTCCTTGCCAGAGGTGACGTCGATGCAGCGTACTGCTGAACCACGCCAGAATGGCTGCGTTGGCGAGTGTTCTGTGTTGTACACGTAGATTTTTCCGTCGCCGATGGCGCCTATCCAGAGCGGATAGTGACCGTAGGGCAGGTCACCGTAGGGGCCAGTTCCGCTGAAGTACGTCCATTTGATGTTTCCGGAAGATAGGTCGTATGCGTAGAGCGTGCCTCCGTAACCGCTCGTGAAGAGTGTGTTGTAAGCGATGGCAGATCCTGGAACGCCTGCTAGGTACATGTCCCATGGGCCTTCAGATGCTGATGGACCCCACATGAGAGTTCCCGTTGTCAAGTTGTAGGCGTACCATTGTCTTGTTTCTTTTACGAATACGGCGTATGCGTTTCCGTCTATCGCTCCTGTCATGAGAGTTACGTTGCCCGCTGGCCAATTCCTAACGTTTGACCATAGTAGTTGGCCGACTTGTCCTTGTTTCAAGCTGATTGCAGCGTCGGTGTATGTGCCAACTGTGGGGAATTGAGGGTTGCCTATTGACATTGTTGGAAGTCCCGTTGAGAGAAGCATTATTTGGTTTGCTTCATCAATTCCGTTGGCGGCTGCGTTCTTTGGTATTTGTGAGGGCAAGCTTATGTTCCAACAGTATCCTGTTGTGATTGCAGAGACCGTTTGAGCCAGTGGGGGTCTCCATTCCCAGTAGCCGTTCGCGGTTACGTTGGAGGGTGAGGTGTATTGTAGACATTGGGTCGTGTTCCAAAGGGCTATCCACCCTGCGGCAGTGTTTACTTGGTATCTTAGGATGTTCCCATTTTGGTCCACGGCTGCAGTTCCTGACGGGACGCCTACTATGTTGCATATCCAGTTTCCAGTGAATGCGTCAAACATTGACCATGTTGCTTGGCCATTCACTGTGTACGTGGACCATAGGTAGGGGATTACTCCAAATTGGTTGGGTTCGTTGTAGTTTAGCAGTTGGCCGAAGGATAGTTGCGGGTACTTGTTGGTGGTTCCTTGGATTGGGCCTGTGCTGTTTTGGTACCAAACTTGTTGGCCGGTCTTGAGGTCCACGCACATCCATCCGTAGATGGGCGGTGTGGGAACGTTGTAGTATAGTTTGTCTTGTATGATTATTGGGGGGTTCCAGAAGGATTCATAGGTGTAACCTTCGTAGTAGGATTCGTCTTGGAACTGGTTACCTGCGATGCCCCCGAAGGTTATGGGTTTTGTCCATACGACGTGTGGGCTATTGGGTGCTATTCCATAGGGTTGGTACTTTGAGGCCATGTCGTAGCTGTTCCCGGCTAGCCAGTCGCTGACCACGAAGGACCATTCTCTGTTTTGACCGTTTACAGGGCGACTCCAGTAGTTGTTTCCTGGAAGTGGAGAAGCAACCCAGGGCAGGAGCGCTTGCTGGGTGACGACCATGGTTGTTGGATCGCTCATGCTAGCGAGAAATGTGTCGTTGACGTATACGGAGTTGGTGTAGGAGGCTGCTGAGGGGTCATGGTTTGGGTTGGCGCCAGCTAGAACTTGGGCTGGGAAGAAGCATTGCAGAGTGTAGTTGCCAACTGTGGTTGGTGTGTAAATTGCGTAGCCGCCGCCGACAGGATCAGATGTGAAGGGACCAAGTGTAGTGTTGGTGCCGTCAGGCTTTACGATGTTTATCATAACGCCTTGCCATCGATCACCATACGCTCCGTTTGCTGTGGGCGGTGCTAGACCGTTCCACCACACTATTTCTACTTGTTGACCTACCCCGATTACGTCTGGTGCAGCACTAACGTAACTGTAGGTTGGTATGTTCCATGCAGGAGTATGGGCGCTGATGCTTGTTATGCCAGCCAATGAAGCAGAGATGGCTAAAATCGCAATCAAAGCAACAGTAAACCCCGTTTGTTTCCCGCTTGTTCTTCCTTTATTCAAAATCGCTGAGATCATAGTAATCCTATTTCCTCTTCGATTTTAGGATGGCTGCTATTCTGCCCTGATTCGTTTTTAAGCTCTTCCCTGTTTTGCCAAAAATAAGCGGCCAAGGAGTTTCTTGCAGTTTTCTTCTTCCTTCTTCAGTCTTTCATTAACAAAAAGACTATTATCGTCACAAGATACAAACTCGAGTTTTCAGCAACTTGCTTGGCTAAAGTTTTTGCAAAAGATGCACAAATTTTTATCCAACTGTCAGACGTAAAAATACATGAGAATTCCAAGTGCAATAGTTGCCGCCCAAATGGCGAGAGCAGGCTTCATAAGTCTAAACGTTTTCGCGCAACCTAACTCGCTTATTGGCTCTTTTACCCATGAGGCTATCATAACAATAGCTGATACAAGCGCTGCCACTCCGAGCCCAGCGTGCAACCACATTACTGGAAGCTGAGAAAAACTGGTAAAAAAGGTAGAGCTGATAGTTTTCGCGAAGGTTGGAATCATAAAAACGAAAACAGAAATCAAAGTCACTACGGTGGCTATGGTTGAAAATATTCCGTGTTTAACCAGGTTCAAAGTGTTTTCTCTGGCCTTTGATGGGTAGACTCCTATTAGAAGCAAACCAAAACCAGCGACCAATAGTGCCGTTACCGCGCTTCCAAGAAGATCAATCTGCATAATATTATTTGATGTGAAATCATTAAAAGACTTTTCCAAACTTTGCCTATAGTTCCCGAATGGATAGCTGCCTTCCCTAATGTCACGGTGGATTCTGGTTACTTTGAACTGATGACAATTAGCCTAGCACGGCATATTCTCAAGAAAGTGACTTCTCTTCCTATTTTTATCCCAGCGAAACTCAAAACCCCTCTTTTTTTGATTCTTTTGCGTAGCGCAACCGCAAGCACGAGACTGTGAAAAGGTAGTTAGAGCTCTGACAACTATGTAAAGCAAGTTACGGGACTATTTCGTAGTCGTCTCTAAAAGGTGATTTCACCGGTCTTCGCGTATTCCCTTTTTTCGAACCCTGCGTTCACCCTTTTTCTGGAAAGAAATGTTTAACAACCCAGTCTAAGTGGTAGAGGTAATCTTCCTCTTTGGGAACGTAAGTAGGGCTCACCTGGAGTGCTCTGTCTTTGATTTCTGCTTTTTGAACGTTGCAGACCTTGATGATTGTTTCTATGTCTTGAATGTCTCTTGAGTTTAGCCTGCCGATCTTGGTCGCAATTATGTCTACAGGCTGAAGTGCTCTAAGTGATATTTGGCTGAATTCTCTTATTTTGATGCTTTTTTCCAGGTAGTCGTTGGGCAACGCTTGGCAGAAGATGTAGCCGTCGGTCCATCGGTCAATTTTGAATCCAGACGGGTTGCTTTTCAGTGCTTTTTCAAATTCTTCCGAATCGCTGCTTGGGAGGGTGAAGTCGATGTCGATGGTTGAGGGTTTTAGGTCGAGTAGCGTCATGGCTGTCCCGCCAGCTGCCACCAAGGTAATTTTCTTAGATAGGCTCTCGTTTATGATTTCTAGAAAGTCGTAGAGGGCTTTCTTGTCACAGGGCATTGTACAGCCTCAGTTTCGCCTCTATGCCTTGTTTGTCGGTTAGAGTCTCTTGTGTGTTGAACACGCTTAAGAAGTCTATTGTCCTTTTGATTTCTTTGGAGGGCTTTAGTTCCTGAAGAATTTTCAGAATGCTCATAAGGTCTTCGGCTGTTCCGAATTTTCGGCTTAAGAATGCAAGCAGGTTGCTGTTGAAGTTGTTTTTGGCAAGGATAACTGGTGCTGCCTCTCTGAACCTGATGTCGTCTTGGAGCAGTAGCGCGGTTGTTATGTATTCTATGCATATCTTTTTGCCATTGTTGGAGGGGCGGCCGAATTCGTGGTACCCGAACCTTCCGAGGTTGTAGGCTAGGTCGGTTTCAGCGATTTTTGCAGGGGCTATCTTTTCGTGGATAGTTTTGATTTCCATTTTTAAC
>DATJPJ010000134.1:0-2770 GCA_035506455.1 Candidatus Nanoarchaeia archaeon | reverse complement strand
TTGGGTTCAGGTGTGTTTTCTTTTGGTAAAGGGCCTGGTGTTCCGTAGGCGCGTTCCATTTTCTCTGCTGGGCGTCGTTCAGGGACTTCGGGCAGGTTTTGGCTATCAAAGACTGCTTTTGTGACGTATAATCGACAGTAGCATGAACCGTACTGGGCTACATCTGGGTCACGGTAATCACATGGGCAAATGATGTCTCGGTCCAAATCCAAATTGCCTGTGCCTAGTCGGCATGGGCAAACTGGGTAGCCATAACGTTCCTCGTTGGTT
This sequence comes from Candidatus Nanoarchaeia archaeon, assembly GCA_035506455.1. Taxonomy (GTDB): domain Archaea; phylum Thermoproteota; class Bathyarchaeia; order Bathyarchaeales; family Bathycorpusculaceae; genus JADGNF01. The sequence continues at coordinate 2,500 of DATJPJ010000134.1, read as the reverse complement.
TTTAGGCCCTCCAGAAACATCTGAAGAAGCTCCGGTTGAGGTGTCAGGTAGAGGCCGTATGTTTTTGCGTCTGTTTCTGCGCGCCTTTTGACTTTTTCAATTGTTAATTGTTGGCTCAAATTCCCAAGACCTCTTTCAGTTGGTCTTTTCGAAAGCCCGAGATGATGGTTTTATCGTCAACGATCGTTGTCGGGTACGCGAGAGTGCCTCCTCTACTGAGGATTGCCTCGTGAGCTTTGCCTTTATCCTCTTGACTTAGCAAATCAACATCGACGAATTCGTATTCGACGTTGTTGTCGCTTAGAAATTGCTTTGTCAATTTGCACCAGACACAAGTGCTTAATGCGTAGATTGTTACTTTGTGGATATTGTTCTTTCCAGAAACCTTTGAAAATTGCATCAGAAAACTTCACCACTAGAGTTCTGCGTCAGGCGAATATAACTGTTTAGATATTGCTGCTTTAATGCTCGTGCTCATGCTCGTGGAGGTTGCCGAAAGCATTCTGAACAACTTCGTTTAGAGCAGGGTGGATATGCATTCCCCGAGCTATTGGTCCATAGTCGCCATTGCCTGTTGCCATCGCGTTGGTGATTTCTTGAATAAGAACCGCTGCTTCGGGTCCGATGATGTGTGCTCCAAGAATCCTGCTGGTTTCTTTTTCAACGATGACTTTCACAAAGCCCTCTGGCTCACCCATTGCTGCACCCATTGCTGTCTCTTTATACTCTGCGCGCCCAACCAAGATGTTGTAGTGCTTCTTTGCCTCCTCCTCTTTCAAGCCGACGGAGGCGATTTGTGGATGTGTAAAAACTCCGTGTGGTGTAGCAAAGAAATCCATTTGGGCTTTGTGTTTGTCGTTTGAGAAGTTGTGCCACACGACGCCGGCTTCGTAGTTAGCGGCGTGCTTGAACATTTGTTTGCCGATGGCGTCACCGAAAGCGTATATGTGCTTCTTGGTGGTTTCTAAGTATTCGTTTACGACCACAAACCCGCGCTCGTCAAGCTGGACGCCTGTTTTCTCAGGGTGAAAGCTAGCTGCATTTGGGACTCTGCCTGTGGCAATCATAAGCGCTTCTGCGATGAAGGTTTTTTCTGTGCCGTCTAAGCGGTTTTTGGTTATGAGTGTTTTTAGGTTGTCTTCCTGTTTGACTTCAAGTGCGTCATAGTTTAGGTGAATTTCCATGCGTTTCTCCACTTCAGCTTTGAGTAACTCGGAGATTTCCGGTTCCTCCTCTGGCAGGAGCCGCTCGGACCTCTGGATTACGATGGTTTTGGTGCCTATGCCGGAAAAGAAATGGCCGTATTCCATGCCGATGTAGCCTCCGCCTACAATGATTATGCTTCTGGGTTGAGTTTGCTGTTGCAGTACGGTGTCGCTAGTTAGGTAGTTGACTTTTTCTATACCTTTTATAGGTGGAATTGAAGGTCGTGCGCCTGAGGCGATGAAGATAGTTTTTGCTTTTATGGTGCTGTCGCCGATTTGCATGGTGTAGTCCGAGATAAATTCGCCGCTTTCCTTAAACCACTTCATTTCGGGGGTAGCTTCGACTGCGTCGGCTTGCTGGGCCGTGTCATGGTTAACTATGGTGTGCATGCGGCTCATAATGTTTTGAAAGTCCACGGTGTTGAGGGTTGCTTTTATCCCGATCTTTTCTGCTTGAGCGATTGTGGCGGTTACGTCGGCGGGGTAAATGAGTATTTTTGAGGGCACGCAACCCACATTTATGCAGGTGCCACCTATCTTGCCGTTTTCCACTAAGGCAACCTTGTAGCCTGCTTCGACTGCGGCCGAAGCAACAAGCATTCCAGAGCCAGAACCGATTACCAAAACATCATATTCTTCCATAAAGCAAACCTCGAAGTTTACACATTAAAATGGAGATTTCACTGCAAATAAACCTTTCAATTGCAAGCGCTTGATTTAAAAAAATCTTTAAGCAGCAGCGACTATAGCATTTAATGGGGATTTTGTTTGTCAAAAAAAACTTCAGCTGAAGAACAAAAAAAGAAGCAAGCTTACTACAGTAAAGGCGAAAAGAAAGCTAAGGCCGTCAAGAAGTAGCTTGGTTTAGAAACTTTGGAAGGCAACGCCTGTCGTGAATGGCGTCGAAACCCTCTAACTCTTCCTTTTTTAGTGGTAACACAATCCGAGACACCAACCCGTTTAAACTGTAGGGCAAACGAATCAAACGAAACTCGCCACTTGTCACCCATTCGTCAATTTGGAACCCGCACTTCTTCACTTCACTAGCCAGCTCTAGCCGCTGCTGAGTGGTGAGGTTGTAAGCATCTTTGTCCATTACATGAATGTGGAAGCCTCTGCCAGAATAAGTCACCCTCAAATCTGAGTAACGCTTAGAGAGGTACTCGTAGAGTCCTATAGCTTTTTTCTGCACGATGTTGAATTCGATTTCGCAGAAACTCAAACCTTGCTTCCGCTTCATTTTATCAGCTAAAGTGCCATGTATCGGGCATGTTACGTTTTCAGGGTCCAAGTCG
>DATJPJ010000133.1:0-6076 GCA_035506455.1 Candidatus Nanoarchaeia archaeon | reverse complement strand
TTTTGTCCTCGCCAAAACCTGCCATCAGAGTATGTGTATTCTCCAGTAACACAACCTAGTGCTAAGACGTAGCCTCTTCTGTAAAGCAGCAATAGGTCTCCTTGTTCTAGTTGGCTGACAAAGCTCCATGCCCAAACATATCCTTCTCCGGAGTTTTTTCTATTCGAGATGTGATAAGTTCCAGTTTTTTCCAAGAGTTCATCTTGACTTGAGTAACCATCAAGATCGCCTTCCTCTCTAGCCCTTATTGCTACGACTCTTTCAGAAACGAATTCTTTCCAAAATTTCGAACCTTCTCCTGCCATGATTTTCCAAACTCGCAATAATTGTCCCCCTGGAATTTGGACATAGCTTGCAACTTGATTTATATCTAATCGACTAAAAAACTGCAAAGAGACAGCAAGAGAAAGTGATCTTTTTTGAGAATATGTGGATGAGAACATTTTCCGAATCAACAAGAATACTTCGGATTCTGTGGTGTTCCGTGAAGACAAGGTTTGTTAGCATAAATAGTCTGGCAGAAACTTAGCCGTAAACTAGACTAAATCGGTTCCGGAACATTTGGCCGGGCACTATAGTTGGTTAGGTTCTAAGATAACCTTTAGCGATTCGCCAGCGTTTGCTACTAGCCTGAAGCCCTCGGCAGCGTCTTTTATCGGAAGCCTGTGCGTAATCATGTCTACAACATTTAGCTTTTTTTGCGACAATAGTTCCAGCGATTCTTCCAAATCTTGTGGGGCAGCACCGTAACTTGTTCGAAGTGTTATCTCGTTGCGCCAAAAATCTGTAATAGGCAGTTGAATTCGTACGGTGGGATCGGGCACGGCGAAGAACAGGATGGACCCGCCTTTGTCTACGCATTCTAGCGCTGAATGCGCAGCCGGAGTCGCACCCGTGCAAACTATTACTTGGTCTGCTAGTCTCTCTTCGTTTACATTTTTCAGTTGTTGTGCAATGTTACCTTTGGCGTCTATAGTGTGGTCTGCACCGAATTTCTCTGCTTGGCGCAGTCTGAACGGGTTAATGTCAGAGACGACCACGTTTTTGGCGCCTTTTGCTTTTGCAAGTTGAAGATGCAATATTCCTGCGAGTCCGCCGCCAATGATGAGGACTGTGTCTTCTTTTCCGACAGATGACAATCTTTGTCCTCTGACGACACATGCTAGGGGCTCGATGAATGTGCCTTCTTCGAAGGACATATTTTCAGGTAGTCGATATACGCCTTTTTCTACGTTAATTTTGGGTACTCGAATGTATTGTGCAAATCCGCCTGGATAATAATTTGTTGTGTGGAGTGTTTCGCACGCGGTGTGGTGTCCACGAAGACAGTAACGGCATTTGTTACAAGGCACGTGATGTGAAACGAAAACTCGGTCACCTATTTTATAGTCTGTGACTGCTTCTCCGACTTCTTCGATGACTCCAGTGGCTTCGTGCCCCAATACCTTCGGTGCTTTTGGAACTCTGTACCATTCAGTGACGTCGCTACCGCATATCCCGGAAGCCATAACTTTGAGGAGAAACTCGTCCCTGCCCACGGCAGGTTTAGGCATTTCTTGTACACGAACATCCTTGTTGTTGTAGTAGACGGCGACGAGCATTATGATAACACCCAAAAAATTGTGGGTTTAGGCTTTTCCAGCCTTTACCTGCTCAAAGAGGTCATTTGCTTCTTTTGCAGTATAATTCTCGTGGATGATGGCTTTGATGGCGCGTATGGCCGCGACAGGATGCTCGGTTTGCCAAACGTTTCTGCCTAGGTTAACGCCTATAGCGCCTTTCTGAAGACCGTCGTAGACAAAATCGAAAACTTCTCTTTGCGTATCTGTTTTTGGTCCACCTGCTATGACTACTGGAACGGGGCATCCTTCAACGACCTTTTCGAAGCCTTCTTTGCAATAATAGGTTTTAACGACGCGTGCACCTATTTCGGCAGAAATTCTGGCCACTAGTTTTAGGTAACGGGCTTCGCGTTTCTCCAGTTCTTTGCCTACGGAAGTTACGGCCATGACGGGAATGCCATAATCCTCGCATTCGTCTACAAGTTTCCCTAGGTTGGTGAGGCTTTTATTTTCGCCCGCAGTTCCAACGAACACTGACATTGATACGGCTGATGCGTTAAGTCGAATAACCTCCTTAATGGAGGTTACAATGCTTTCACTTGTCATGTCGCCGATTACGCTGACTGCACCCGAAACGCGCATGATTATGGGTTTTGGAATCGCGGGGTCAATGCAGTTTCGTAGGACTCCTCTAGTTAGCATTAATGCATCGGCGTACTGCCAGAGTGGCTTTATCGTTTCTCCAGGTTTCTCAAGACAGTGAGTTGGACCTTGGAAGTATCCGTGATCAATCGGTAAATACAGGGCTTTGCCATCTTTTTGAATTAGTTGGCTTAATCGGTTCTTCATTCCCCAATCCATCATGTGTTATCGCTCCGGCTTCTCCTGTGGCTTCACGATTAGATAACCTTTTTCGATGAGCCAATGGTGAAACTGCCATGTACTGTAACGGCAAGACGTGCGGCATGTTTGTCTGATTAGTTCGTAGGCTTTGGGCTTATCTTTAAGCGTGTTAAGGGTTGCCTGCACAGGGCAGTTGACGTCATTGCAAAATTCGCGTGCTTTGTATTCGGTGTAGCCTTTAATTGACATATCTATCGCTGTTATTGCCACGAAGAAAACTTAAAAGTGTTACGAAAAATGTGGAAAAGTTAAGCAGCGAGCGCCTGCTTTTTTGTCCTCTTGCCAATACTCATCGCTTTGGTGATTAGACGTATAGGCAGAGAAACAGGGAACTTGCCTTCGCTTGCATCCTTCACCATGGCGGGTATGTCACAATTGTAGTCTTCCCTGCAGACTTTCATAAGATGGTTAGCCTGCTTGAGCCCGTAGGAGAAGACGAGCTTAATGCCGTAGCCCTTCCCAAAATTCACTTTTGTGAGGTAATATTCGTCAAGGAAGGTTTTTGCCCAGTCCAGATTGTGTTGCCAGCAGTCAAGAAACAGTTCCGATTGCTTATGACTAATATCTTCCACTTTAAATGACTTAACTTTGTCTTTGAGTCCGCCTTCACTTACCATAAAGAGCGGAACTAGTAAGCTTTTGTATTCATGCAGTTTCGCTACAAGGTCAATTGTTAAGTCTATGTCTTCTTCGGTCTCGCCGGGCAATCCGATTATGAGAGTTGCGCAGGGTACCCAGTTGCTTTCTGTCATGATCTTGAAACCTTTGACTACTACATCTGGCCATTGTTCTGGAGTAAATGGCTTGGCTTTACCTGCCATGAGTGTCCGGATGAGTTTAGGGCTGCCGGTCTCGACGCCTGTTTGAGCGCTCATCCATTCGCCGTCCGGTTTGACTTCGAGGATTTCTGAAAGCGAGGGGATGAGTTTAGGTGCACAAACCACGCTTGACAACGCCAAATGGCTTACGCCTACGGCTTTTACGCCGGGATAATGGTAAACTCTGTCAAATAACTCTTTGACAGCTGGTTCATTAACTTCGAATCCGTTTGCCTTGTACCGAAGTACATCTTCAGCATGCAAAAGTGGTCGTCTACCAGCTTTGATGTTAACTTCAACTTCCTGAAGGATATGCTCAACTGATAGACAGCGGAATCGCTGCATAGTTGGAACGCAGAAGGCACACCCTCGGCCGCAGCCTCGGGCAATTTCAATTATGCCGTCAATGGTGGCGTTCTTAATTATTGGTATTTCTGGTTCCTCGGCAACCTGGCTGTGAACAACCTCGGGAATAGGTAAACCGTTTGCTGCGTTGTCAAAAAGGCTGCTAACTACTTTTTCTCCTTCACCAATTACCACGCAACTAACGCATAGGTTTCTTCTTGCAGCATCGTCTTCAAGTTGCCAGGCTCCGGGTCCACCCACGATTATGCGTGGCTTAAACTTTTGGACAGCCGGGTGGTTTACTATATCTCTGAATTTGATCGCCATATACGCGTCGTCAAGCTTGAAGAGCTGCGTGAAAGTGCTAGTCGCTGGGCCCATGCCTAAAGGGTCTGTCTCGTTTATGCCTATGACCTTCGTGTTTTTTCCGATTACCCTATCGAGGTAGTCAGGGTGAGCTACTATTACTTCGTCTCGACTGAAGCCATTGTTTACGAGAAGCGCTTCTGTTTTTCTGATGCCACAAGGCGCATATTTTGCTGAACCGTCAGGATTCACGGGAACCGAGGGACAAAATAGCGAGAAGTATAGACTATCCGGAATCAGCCCTCGGGGAATGCACGCGCTAAATCCCAAGAATATGCCTCCGGCGTATTCGCTCATGAGAGTTCGATCTGCTGTTAGAACTACTTTGTATCCGCCAGCTTTTTTCTTAACCAAAATATTTCTCTCCTTTCAAGCGTGTTCAATTATTACATTACGAGCCGCCTATGTTAAATGACGCCTGGTCGCTAAGCAAATCATCCAAAACATGTTTCAACGGCTTGTTCAGCAAGCCAGAAACCTTGTTGAGGAGAAATTTGCCTTCAGTTGTAATACGGTATTGCCTCAAGTCGCGCGCCCCCTTTTCAACCCATTCACCTGAAACATAGCCCTTGGATTCGAGCCAGTAAAGTAACGGGTAGAGCTTGCTAGGCCCAAGTTTTCTGCCGGTTAGCCGTTTAATCTCTGTCATGAGCTCATAGCCATGTTTAGGTTTCTGTTGGATAAGCCACAGTATGAGAGGGCGATCTAGTCCTTGCAGAAAACTGGCGACAACGTCAACCATAGGGGGTCAACTTTATGTATTTTAGATTTTGATATATCAAGTTTTTGTTTTCGACGGATTTTGTACACTGGCAGATATTTGTCTTTCTTTGTTTACTTGTACGAATTTTATTAGCGCAAATTCTTTAAGAGCTTGATTTTGGCTACGGTTCCAATTTTTGTCTCTGGAAAAATATTAAAAGCATGAAGTCAGCATAAACTTAACTATCTGCAAGAGGGGTAGCTCTGACCGAGGCTTACGAAGAGATTGTTAAATCCACACTTCGAGGGTTCAACCGAGCAATCATACTATGGCTCGTTAGCAAAACCCCCATGTCAGGCTCGTGTATAATAGAAGAGTTGGAGCGGCTAACAGAGAAGAAATTTCATAAGGGCACAATCTATCCATTGCTATATGAAATGGAGCGCAAAGGCTTGTTGAAAAAGGTCAAGATACCAAAGGGGCGACCGCAAACCAACAAGTACGAGATAACCGAAAGCGGACAGAAGCTTCTTAGTCATTTGAGAACTGTTTTACACATGCCTGTAAAAGATGTCATGGAAGACATCATCAAGGAAAGAACTTAACAAACGTGTCGCCAAACCGCGGTTTTTAAGTGACCTTTTACAATTTTTAATGCATGAGGAAACTGTTTTTCCTAGGTGGAGAAAACGTAGCCAAGCACGATGCTAAAAACGTCAACTCCATTGCGTTTCAAGATGCAGGAGGCACTCCGAACGTGCTAGTTTTTCCATGGGCGAGGGCATCGTTTGACACTGGTTACGTTCGCCGAAAAAAACTTTTAGAATACTTCCGAAGACTAGGCGCCGTGGAAGTTATTTTTTCGGATTACTCCGATTCTTCAGAGGAAATTGCTTTCAAAATTGCCAATGCAGACATAGTTTACTTGACTGGTGGACAGGTTAGCATTCTTGCCTCTCGAATGAAAGACAAGGGACTAACCGATCTTTTAAGGAGTTATCGAGGAGTGATTGTTGGAAGAAGTGCTGGGGCTATGGTTATGGGGCAGCATTGCTTGGTAACGAATAGATACAGTGGCTCTCGCAAAATCGTGGAAGGATTGGGCTTTGTCGACTTTAGTATCAAAGCGCATTATTTGCCGTCTCAGGACGCTTTGTTGAAGCGTTTTTCAGCTAAAGGGAAAACTTATGCTATTCCACACGGTTCTGCCCTCATCTATAACGATGAAAACGGCGCTTTGACCTTCATAGGTGAAGTTTTCACATTTATAAATGGAGAAAAGAAGATGAGCAGTTAAACCTGAAACATCTAATCGCAGCGTCGAAATTGCTATATGATCGATTTGGTGAATAGTTATTTACCTCATGTATTTAGAGTAT
>DATJPJ010000132.1:0-5177 GCA_035506455.1 Candidatus Nanoarchaeia archaeon | reverse complement strand
TTCGCCGATGACGATTGCTTGTCGTCGGACGTAAGCGAGGTCCTCTTCGGAGTCGCCGCAAACGAAGATGGTGTTTGCGTGGCAGAGGTCGCTGCATTTTGCTATGAATTCGTGGACTGTGGGGTTATCTATGGCGCCCAGCTTTTCAAAGTCTGCGGGGGTCAGTTTGGGCTGAAGGGTTTCGAGGTATGGGTTCATTGTTTTCTACCTATCAATTTTTTTTTGGTTCGTGCTTTTTGGCTGATGCTGGGTTGTTGGCATTTTGCCAGTGTTTTGGGCACGTTAAATTAATTCCTTGTTGATGTTGCGTTAGTAAATGATAAACTTTGTGCATATAAACTAAAAAGGTGAAGATTGTGTCGTTTTTTGTGTTAGACCTTGACACAATTTTAGAGTTCGTTTACGGTTCCTGGGACTCTTGGGAAGGGTTGTGTTTCGGCGATGTGTTTGACTCCTGTGACGTAGCCTACGAGGCGTTCTATTCCGATGCCTGCGCCTGCGGATGGTTTGGTTTTTCCTTCTTTTGCTAGTTTAAGCAGTAGTGCGTAGTTTTCTTTTTTGACTTGGTCGCGTTCGATTTTCTTTGAGATTTTTTCGTATTGCCATTCTCTTTTGGCGCCGCTGAGGACTTCTCCGAATTTGGGTAGGAAGAGGTCGTAGTTGTCCCATTTGCCTGTCTTGAAGTCTTCGAAGTCGTAGAATTCTCTGGGTATGTTGGTTACCCATGTGGGTTCGGTTATGTCTGCTGTTAGGCCTGTTTCCCATGTGTCTGCGCCGTATTTGGCTTCGAGGTCGGCTTTGTCAATAATTTTGAAGGGAGCTTTGGGTAGTTTTAGGGGTTCGCATCTTAGGGCTTCGAGTTCTGGTTTGAGGTCTTTCTTTATGCTTTTCACTAGGGTGATTAGGGCTTTTTCGACTAGTGCGTAGATGTCTTTGGATGTTGCGTCTCGTGCTTCGAAGTCGAGTTGTGTGAATTCATAGATGTGTTTGCCTGTTTTTGCGCGTTCGGCTTTTTCGATGCGGACGTTAGGTGATACTATGAAGAGTTTTGGGTATGCTAGGCTGGAGGCTACGAGTTTGTGGATGATCATGCTGGCTGTGGTTCGTACTATTTTGCCGTAGATGTCGACTTCGATTCGTTTATCTATGGATGCGCCTGGGTCGGGCCAAAGGGGGTCTGTGCTTTGTGAGAGGGCTACTGGGAGGAGCCATTGGAAGCCGCTTTCTATGAAGGTATTTGTTAGTGATTGTAGGGTGTGGGTCATGACTTTGCCTATGCAGGCTTTTCTTTCTAGCTCGGTAGGTGATAATTGGTCCAGGGGTTTGGGTAGGTCTGCGAGCGATATGCATGGTGCAGTTGTTTCTTTGACTTTCATGTTGGTTCACTTCTGATTGTTGGTTCCTTAAGTGTATGGCCTTGATTATAAATTTTTTATGATTTTTGTGGTAAAAAATCCGAAAAATGCAATGGTTTATAGGTGAAAGTTGTAATATTTACAATTATGTCGTTGAAGTTAGATGAGAAGGATATTGCGATTCTTGCTGTTCTTCAGGAAAATAGTCAGTTAACTGCGAAGCAGATTGCGAGAAAGATCGGGGCGCCTTTGACTACGGTTTTTGCTAAGATGAAACGGATGGAGGATCAGGGTATTATTTTGGGTTATCGGGCAATTGTTGCGGCTGATAGATTGGGTGCGGGTACTTCGGCGTTTATTTTGGCGTCTGTTTCATACCGTTCTGTGGCGGATGGGGCTCCTGTTTCTCAGCGGACTGTTGCGGAGGAAATTGCCAAGTTTTCTGAGGTGCAGGAGGTTCACATAATCACTGGTGATTGGGATTTACTTGTTAAGTTGCGGGCGGAGAGTGTGGATGCTATTGGAAAGTTTGTGGTTGACAAGTTGCGTTTGATTAGTGGGTTGGAGAAGACGTTGACGTGTATGGTTTTTGAGACTGTTAAGGAGACGACTGTTGTTCCTTTGCCTTTGAAGCGGGGTTTTCGGGGTTAGGTTGCGGTGTAGTATAGTAGTGGTAGGGCGAGTAGGACGGTGTTTTTGCCTTTTTGGGTCAATTTGTATTCGACTCGGAGTGGTGGGCCTGATGTGACGTTTCTTTGCAGGTAGCCGTTTTTTGTCAGTAGTTTTAGTTTGTCTGATAGTGTTCGGCTGTTGACACCTATGATCTTTTTGAGGTCAGCGAATCCGACGGCGTTTTTGAGGAATAGAGAGTAGAGGATTTCTAGGTTCCACTTTTGGAAGAGGGTGTTGAATGTTTCTTCTAGGCTTTTCATTTCGTCTTGCAGGGCTTGTGGGGTTTGCTCTTGGTTTTCGATGATTTTTGCGAGGGTGTCTTCGATTCCCTTGAGTGTTTGTTCTAGGCGTGCTTCTACGAGTTTGCGTAGTTCGTCGCTTAGTCGGATTTGGGTTGCCATGTGTTGTTTCACACTTGGTGTGTTTTAGGTAACTTCATAATTTATATGGGTTTACTTATACAACAAGGTATAGAAAGTATATCGAATCTGAAGAGGTTTGGTTGTTCGTGACTTGGAAAATTAATAATGATTTGTGCCTTCGTTGTGGAGGTTGTGTTTCTGTTTGTCCAACCGCGGCGTTGGAACTGCGAGATAATGTAATTTATGATGTTAAGCTTTGTACGTTATGTGGGGTTTGTGAGAAAGCTTGCCCTGTTGCGGCGATTAAGGTGACTAAACCATGATAGATGTTGTGATTATTGGAGCTGGTCCAGCTGGTACGTGCTGTGCCAAGAAGCTTGCTGAGAACGGTTTGTCTGTGAAAGTTTTCGACAAGCGCATGGAGATTGGTTCTCCGAAGCGTTGTGGTGAGGGTTTGAGTGAGGCGAGTCAGCAGTTTGTTGGAAAGATTCCTGATCGTTGTATCGCCCAGAAGATGAAGGGAGCCCGGCTATACGCGCCTGATGGTCGTTATTTGGATGCGATTTTGACTGAGGGTGGTTTTGTTTTGGAACGTAAGGTGTTTGACAAGTGGCTTGCGGAAGAAGCTGTTAAAGCTGGCGCTTCGGTTCAGGCGGGTACGTTTGTGTCCGGTTTGCTGAAGAACGATTCTGGCTATTACACTGGTATCAAGGGCGAGTTTATGGGTAACGAGTTTGATGAGAAAGCGCGTGTTGTTGTTTGTGCGACAGGTGCTGAGTCGCCTTTGCGTAATCAGGCTTTGGGTGTTTTTTCCAAGGTGAACTTGGTAGATTCTTGTATTCAGTATGAGATGACCAATGTCGATGTTGCTTCGGATATGATTCACATCTATCTGTCCAGTGTCTTGGCGCCTAGGGGCTATGTTTGGGTTTTTCCGAAAGGTGAACATCGGGCAAACGTTGGTTTGGGCATTGTTCCACAGGAAAAGAAACCGGGCGAGTTTATGCAGTTGTTTTTCAAGGAGCATCCTGAAATCAGCAAAGGTTCCATATTGGAGGTCAATGCTGGATGTGTTCCGGTAGGTGGTATGGTTAAGGACATGGTTTCCAATGGTTTCGTGCTTTGTGGTGAAGCGGCGAATCATGTTAACCCGATTCATGGCGGGGGCATTAAGGAAGCCGTTATGTCTGGGTTAATGGCTGCCGATGTCATATGCGAGTGCATTAAGAAGGATGATGTGTCTAAGTTGGCGTTGAGCAAGTTTAATGATGTGTGGTGGGAGGAGCGTGGCAATCATTTGAAGCGTGTTGAGAAGCTTCGGGAGACTCTTGAGAAGCTTAGCGATCGTGATTTGAATGATTTGGTGGATGCTCTCAAGCCTGAGGATATCATTGAGTTTGCTAGGGGCGCTAAGCTTTCGGTTTTGGCTAAGGTGTTGATGCGTAAGCCGCGGTTAATTGGTATTGCGAAGCATTTGCTTTGACTTGAAGATTTTTAGGCGTTTTTTTCGCCTACTCTTTTTTAGATTAAAAATAATAATGGTATGTGTTGTTTATCGGTTGTTTCCGTTTCCGTTTTCGGGGAGTAGTTTTTGTGCGCGTAGGATTTTTTTGAATTCTTCTTCTTTGAGTGATGCGCGTCTGCCGTTTGCGTAGACTTCTTTGACTTTGTCGACCACTAGTAGGCATTGGTCGTCTGTGGGTTGGTTTCCTGTGAGTTCGATTATTTTGTGTTTTATGCCGCTTTTGCCTGATTGTTTGCCTATGGTTAGGCGTCTTGTGTTGCCTACGAGTTCGGGGGGGTATGGTTCGTATGTCCAGCTGTCGTTTAGGACTCCGTGCATGTGGATGCCTGATTCGTGGGCGAAGCCGTAGTCTCCGACAATTGCTTTGTTTGGTGGGACGATGTAGCCTGTGGCTTTTCCGATGAAGTCTGCTGTTGTTTTGAGTTCTTGTGTTTTGCCTTGGAATTTCATTACGCCGTGGTGGAGGTAAAGGTTTAGTAGGACTTTTTCGGTTTCGGCGTTTCCTGCGCGTTCGCCTATGCCTAGGTAGGTGGTGCTGCAGTAGATTTTGTCCCAGATGCCGTCTGCTGCGCGGACTGCGGCCATGGTGTTTTCGACTGCATTTCCGAAGTCGTCGTGTGCGTGGATTTCTAGGGCTTTGATGTGGGTTTCTTTTTTGAAGGCTTTTACTTTGGCTGGGATTCCGTTCATGACTGGTGCTGTTGGGTCAGAGAGTCCGATTCCGACGGTGTCGCATATGCGGTAGCATTCTGCTCCTGCGTCGGCGACGGCGTTTACCCATTTTTTCTCGAATTCCCAATCTGCTCGGGTGCTGTCTTCTCCGTGTACGAAGACTCGTAGGCCATGGTCTTTGGCGGCGTATTCGACAACGTCGACTACGTTTGCGAGGAGTTGGTCTGCTGTTTTTTCTGGCCATTTTGCGGCGAAGTGGATGTGTGAAACTGGGTGTGAAATGCCGACTTCGTTAAAGCCTAGGTTTATGGCGCTGTCGATGTCTTCTCGGACTGCTCGGCACCATGCTGCGACTCTGCAGGGCAATTTTAGGGCGTGGATCATTTTTGCGGCTTTTTTGTCTGGTTCTTGGTAGTGGAAGAGTTCTATTCTTTCGGCGCCTATGTCGCTTAGGAGTTTTGCTATTTTTGCGGCGTCTTTTGGTCCTGCTGCTAGTCCTGGCATTTGGATCCCGTCGCGAAGTGTAGTGTCATCTATGATTGGCTCAGTTTTTAGTGGGGGCATTTTGAAGTAAAAGTCTTCCAGTTTCAT
>DATJPJ010000131.1:0-6378 GCA_035506455.1 Candidatus Nanoarchaeia archaeon | reverse complement strand
AACAGCCATCGATCCTAACAACAACATTGAAACAATTGCCACGGTCACCAGCGACGCAACCGGTCTGTTCAGCTACATGTTCACCCCACCAGTTCCAGGAACCTACACCATCGTCGCAACCTTCGGCGGATCAAACTCATACTACGGATCATACGCAGAAACTGCAATCGGCGTTTCCCCAGCAGCATCATCATCTGTAACAACCCCAGCTCCAGTAGTTACCCCAACCGGCGCAGCAACCGCAGCACCAACCCCCACACCAACAATTGCACCAACACCCTCACCAGTCACATCACCAAGCTCAGCACCTCAACCGAGTAGCGGTATACCAGCATCAACATACATAGCAATCGCAGCAGCAGTAGTCATAATAGTAGTGATTGCAGCAGCAATCGCACTAAGAAGACGAAAGTAAAAACAATCCTTCCTCTTTCCTTTTTTTGTCAAGGAAAAAAGCAACAAAAAAAGAGGCTGAGAGGGCTCTGGCAATTCACGAATATACTTGCTCATTGGGTTTCGTTCTCTCTCCTATTTTGAGCCAGAGCCCCAGCAAACCTTTTTACACCCTAACTCTCCACACATACTTCGGGCCAAAGGGTTACGCCAAATCATCTCGAAGTTTTCCTAAAATAATTGATTAGCTCATTATGTGCTCTTCAAAAGTAGCTATGCCCCAAACGCGGTGTGCAATGAATAAAATTCCATCGCAAATGGGTAAAAACATATATCTCCTGACTTGCCATGATAACCTTTCATCATCAGGCGCAAACAATGAAAGACTTAACCGCCAAAATCGAACAGCTAAAGAAAGAGAAGAAAGCCTTGATTTTAGCTCACAACTACCAACGACCGGAAATCCAAGAGATAGCTGATTACGTGGGCGACAGCATTGAACTTAGCCGTAAGGCTATGCAGGAAACTGAGGCAAAAATCATTGTCTTTTGCGCTGTCGATTTCATGGCTGAATCCGCAGCTATCCTTAACCCTAACAAAAAGGTTTTGCTACCAACGCTTGGCGCTCGCTGCCCGATGGCTCAAATGCTCACGACCGACGAAATAAAACGGGCTAAAACGCTTCATCCAAATGCGCCAGTAGTCTTGTACGTAAACACTCTGGCAGAAGCCAAGGCGCAATGCGACATTTGCTGCACTAGCGCTAATGCAGTTGAAGTCATAAAGTCGCTAGATGCTGATACGGTTCTTTTTGGACCAGACCGCAATTTGGCTGAATATGTATCTGAAAAAACAGGCAAAACTGTAATACCTCTGCCGGAATGGGGCTTTTGCCCTACACATTTACTGTTTCAACCTGAAGATGTAACGATTTTGAAGCAATCACATCCTGAAGCTGTTGTGATTGTTCATCCTGAGTGTAGCGGCGAAATGCGCAAAGTGGCTGACTTCATAGGCAGTACGAGCAAAATGTGCACTTATGCAAAGAATAGCCCCGCAAAGGAATTTATCGTTGGTACTGAAGAAGGTATCCTTCATCGTTTGAGAAAGGAAAACCCGGGTAAACATTTTTTCACTGCTTACGAGGGCGCAGTTTGTCCAAACATGAAACTTACTACGCTGGATAGGCTGTATGCTTCGTTGAGTGAAGAGAAGCATCTTGTAAAGGTGCCTGAAAAAGTCGCTGTTAAAGCTCGTGCTTCGCTTGAACGCATGTTCCAAGTCAAAGCTTAAACTAAAGAGTTACGATTACCGTTTTCAGGATTTTTACTCCACGTTTAGTCGCTAATTCGTCGCTTAAGTGTCTGAGGTCAGCTGCTTTGCCCTTGACTGCGATAGCTTCGAGGCAGTCTCGCTCTCCTATGTGAACGTGCAATGTGCTTGTTACTAGCGTGGAATGTTCGTGCTGAACCTCCGTTAAACCACTTTCTAGCCCGCGTACGTCATGGTCGTACACCATGAGGATGACTCCAGTTTGTTCCGTGTTGGGTTCTTGTTGGAGCCATTTGCGTTCCGAAACGTAAAGCCTAACAGCGTCCTGGACGGCTTTGCTACGACTTTCGTACCCCATTTTGGAGGTGATTTCATCAAAATCTTTGAGAAGGTCTGGGGGAAAAGTTACCCCTACGCGGGTGATTTTTGACATGACATCGCCGTTTGAATTTGGTAGTTTGCGCCTAAAAGCTTTTGTTGAAATATTGGCATCCATAATTAAATAGACTTTTTGGGGCATGCAAATTCCAGTTAGGCAATTGTAACTGTTGTTGTACTACAACAAATTGTTTTAAGCGTTCAGATCGAAGTGAAGTACTGAATAGATTCCAAAACTAGAGGAATTATGCAATGTTAGAAGGTTGGGAATGGTTAATCATCGGAGTTGTTGCCATAGTCATCATTATGTGGGGTCCAGCGAAGATTCCCGAGTTCGCGCGAGCACTTGGAAGAGCCAAAGGCGAATTCAGTAATGCACAAAAAGAATTCACCGACGCAGCCTCTGCAACGGCTAGCATGCCAACTGTGACAGTAGCCGCTCCTATTGCATCTGCTCAAACTTTGAAGTCAAGAGATGAATTATTAATCGAGACCGCTCGCACACTGGGTGTTTCAACGGATGGCAAAACCCGAGAGCAAATAACCGAAGAAATAAACGTTAAAGTTAAGCTGCTGGGAAGCACTGCGGCTTAACCGTATGGATCTTCGGACCTTCTCTTTTCTTTTCCTCTTCAAAGACAACTTAGTTAAACGGTGAGGTCATCTTCGATGCAAACTGATTCAGGTATCAGTCAGGTAACGCTTAAAATATCGTTTAATAATTGTCGCGGAGGACACAAAAAGGAATGAGTTCAGACGCAGAGCAACCAGGGCAAATTAAAGGCTGGTTCATGAGCTTCTGGGAACACGCTGACGAACTCATAAGACGATTTAAAATAGTTCTCGTTGCCCTAATCGCCTGCACGTCAATCGGATGGTTGCCAACGAGCATCGCGGGCTTAACAAACCCGATAGCGGGATATCAACCGCTTCTTTCTCTGGTAATGCTTCACGTCAAGGCAGTTTTTCTGCCAACCCAGGCTACCCTGATTGCTGGTGGCATGGCGGACACTGTTTACGCTATGGCGTATTTATCAATAATTTTAGGAGTCTTGTTCGCGTCTCCTGTTGTGCTCTATGAGGTTGTGGCTTTTGTCAAACCTGCTCTTTACGAGAATGAAAAGAAGGTAATCGGATATTACATGGGAGCGTTCATAGGCTGCTTGGCGCTGGGCGCAGTCATGGCTTATTTCCTTATTATTCCAATGTCTTTCAGAATCTTAATCTATTTCACTCTTCAAGGCGGGGCTGCCCCATTCATTTTTATCAAAGACTTCTACAATTGGATCTACACTCTGTTCGCTTTATGCGGAATATTCTATACAGTACCAGTTTTCATAGTCTTGCTTGTTCAAATCGGGATTTTGCCCGTCAGGTTTTTGAGAGGAAGGAACAAAGTCATAGTGTATGTTGTGATCTTGATGGTGTTCTGGATATTTGGACCGGACCCGACGCCCATTACAGGGGTTATCATGATGGCGCCATTTATCGCCGTTTTTGAAACTGCCACATTTATTGCAAGAAGAATTGACAGTTCAAGGCAACGAAGGAAGGCTGAAGCGATGGGCATAATCGTGCCGTCTTCTTCTCATGGCAAAGGAGCTGGACATTTTGGCAAGAATTTGAAAGTTTCCAGTTGCAAGTTCTGCAATGCAGCAACTGAATCAGACGCCTCATTCTGTCCAATGTGTCGCAGATCGCTCAGATAGCTGCTGTTAGAACATAAAAGATTCCCTTGACCTCGAACTGTTTGAGGGATTTTTGGTTCCGTCGATTGTTAGCCACGGACCGACGGAAATGCACTATGCTCGTAATATGATGGAACAAAAAAGAGCTGACGTGAAAGCGCTATAATGCTGGGCGTTTTTGTGCATATTGGTATCGGCGGGGTTTTCCTATTCTTGTCAGCACATTATCTTTAACCAAATCTACTAAGGCGTGTGCCACAGCCGTTCTATCGTAGTTGAAGCCTTTTCTTGCGAGTTCGCTGTGCACATCTTCCAATCCGCGCGGTTCGCTGAACCATCCTTCTTCCCAGAGTTTCTGGATTACCCCTTTACATGTTTCTGCTCGCGGTGGAGGTGCCTGGCGTTCGAGCATTGGTTGCGCGAGTTGGATATCTTTTAGCCGTGCGGTGACAGTTGTGAGTATGCGGTCGATGGCTGTTTGGATTTGGTCTTCTTGGGATTCGATTTCGAATTCTATGTCGCCGATTTTCATTTTGACTTTTATTGGGGGTTTTTGCGGGATTTCTGTCAACTGCTGCACCTATTGTATATTGTATTGTGCAAGATGTACATGCACAATACTTATATATTTCACCAATAAGATATTGCATATTGGTGAATCTTGGTGATTGAACAATACACAATAACAACAACCCCCAAATATAACTTTCCACAACCCACGCCAGACGCACCCCTTCCGCAACGATTTATCGAGCTCAGCATAAACAGCTTGCGCCAAGTCCGCGACGCTAACTTCCATTTCGACTCACAAAACATACACTCATACGCATGTCCAGAAGACACACCTAATCAGATTCAGCTTAAACGTCAGCCGCTCCCACTCACACCAAGACACCAAGAAACCACCATCTCAGCAGTTGACACATCAACCATAAAAATCGGCGAAACCACGACGGGAATCGTCATCGCCATCCGCGGCGCAACTGTTTGGAAACAAAATCGAAACTACAAGTACCAACGCTTCGGACCGCTCATTTTCCACATCACAGAAGAAAATAAGAACGCAGTTTACAACAACCTTGAACGCGACTACTTCAACGGGCAAAATACTAGCAGCCGGCAGTCTGCGCCTACTCTATTTCAGATGCCCACCCGCCTTGCCAGTCTTTTGGAACGCCTTCTCCAAACCACTCTGGCAAAAAAACTGACGAATGGCCTAATTCTTTTTGACGGAAGCTTAACTAGCGGTACCATCGACACACCCGTGCATCGGTTACGTGAGATCCTCTCTGCCGCCCGCATGAATCAGAACACTGTCTTAGCTTTTAGCAAGGCAACAAGTTTGCGAAGCAACGGCTTCCTCATAACCGATTTGCTTCCTGAGAAAGAAACTCCTTATTTGCTGGAAACAACTGGACTTCGCTTCAAGCCACCTACGATTCTTCTAGGTGACGTTTACGTGGCCAGGCTCAACAAGGCTAACATGGCTTTCCGCCTGGACATAGATCATGATTTGTCGTTTCAGAGTCATTTGGAAGCTGTCGAGAAACTCTTGGGCAATGATGTGCTTCAGCATGGTTACCCTGAAACGTTACGGTTAGCACACATTCTGTGCACGTTTACTGCGAATGAGGTTTTGGCGATGCAGCACTTCATAACTCGTAGGCATGGTATTCAAATAATCAATAGACCGGACATGCATCGGCTGCTCTTCGGCCCGTTTGGCAGGGAGGGCTACGCATGAAACTCTACAGGAAAGAAGGAAACATAGTTCAGATTCTCAGCTTTCCAAACGAGAGTGCAGAAAAAGGTGACTATCTTTTGGTCGAAGATGCTGAAGCAGCTAAGGCGCTTGTGGTTCAAGTTATCGACGTGCAGTTCGCGGCGGTGCCTGGTGTACTTGAGGAGTTGCTGCGGACATTGCCTGACAGTGCAGACCCGATTCAGGGTGAAGATATTGATCCTCTTGAAATCGCGCCACACATCAGTTACATTCAGGATGCCACATTGCTCATTTGCAAGATTCGGGCTACGTTAGAGGGCGGTTTGCTTAGTCCGAGCAGCAGTTGGTTGCCTAGTCGTTCTCAGTCTTTAATCAAGAAGATATCTATTCCCGAACTAATGAAAATGTCGAAGGTGGCGGGCAATCTTCCAATTATACTGGGTGGCACGAAGGATTCGACGCTGCTGACAATAGACGCGTCTGCCATTGACGGAACACTAAATATTATCACGGGCAAGAAGGGGTGTGGCAAATCGCACCTCAGTAAGCTTCTCATGGCCAACCTCGTCGGGTACAAGGCGACTGTCGTGATCTTTGATTTGAACGGGGAATATGGAAGCATAGGAATGACGAACGATGGAAAACGCAACATGTACTACGACAAAATTTACCCGTTAATTCCAAGCCAGAACTTTAAGGTCTCTATCGACCAGCTACACCTCAACGTGGTGCTTGGCATACTCGTAAACGCGCTACACCTTCCCGGAACCTCTGCTAGAGAGTTCAAGCACTTATGGAAGGGACTAAAAGATCGTGATGCTCTAACTTTGGCAGATCTGGGGGAGGCAATCAGAAACTGCAATTGCAACCAACATGTCCGCGATGCTCTCGCGTCCAGGTTCTATTCTTTGATGAATTCAGGAT
>DATJPJ010000130.1:0-7714 GCA_035506455.1 Candidatus Nanoarchaeia archaeon | reverse complement strand
AAAAAATCAACAACAACCTTTTCTTTTTTTGTATATCAAAAATTTTTCGCTTAGGTTTTTTACACTTTATTGGTCGTTTACTCAATTTTAAAGAGAAAAAACGAGTCAGACATCCTATCAGGTCCACTGGAGTTGGGTGCGGCTTTTGATAATCAAGAAAATCAAAATGCACATCAGTTTCTCATTTACACGAGCAGTTATCCATTTTTGCGGGGACAGTTTCAGGTTCACTTTTTTTCTGTTGACAAGAAAAATCGACTGTGTTTTGCCATTTTTGGTTATCCCTTTAAAAGGAAAGGTTTTTAGTGTGGCTCACCCATCTGAAATGGCGAATAGCGAAAAGTCTCTAAAAGAGGTTAAAATTATGTCCGTATTTGCAGCACCAGGAGCATACGATCGTGCAATTACCGTTTTCTCACCAGATGGAAGACTGTTCCAAGTCGAATACGCCATGGAACTTGTCAACCGCGGCGCAACCATTCTTGGTATCCAATGCCCAGAAGGCATAGTTTTGGGTGCCGAAGAAAGCATCGAACCACTCGAAGAAGCCGGCTACAGCTGGAAAATATTCCGAGTTGACGAACACATTGGCGCAGCCATCGTCGGGTTGAGCAGCGACGCTCGAATACTTATTGACCAAGCACGAATCTACGCCCAAAGCAACAAGCTAACCTATGACGAGCCCATAGACACCGAGGTCGTCACTAAACGTATCTGTGATATCCAACAAATGTATACCCAGCATGCGGGCGTTCGTCCCTTCGGCGTAAGTCTGATCTTTGGAGGCGTCGACAAAACTGGTCCCCGAGTCTTTGGAACTCATCCATCAGGAACTTATCGAGGATACAAAGCCACTGCGTTGGGCGCAGGCAGAGAAACCGTGCTAAACATATTCAAGGACGAGTATAAAGAAAACCTCAGCCTCGAAGATACCAAAAAGCTTGCGATAAAATGTCTTGTCAAAGCCCTTGAAGCCCGACAGTTGCCCCCTAGAATAAAGGTCGCCATAATTCCAGCTGATACAAAGAAGCTGGAAATGCTCTCGGACGAAGCTGCAGACGGATACATCAAGCAGTTTAGTTCGGGCAAGTGAAAATCTGATGAGCGGTAAGTTCACCATCGCGCGATACACAAAGGATAACGAGCATTTTGAAATCCTCGTCAAACCAGAAAAGGCACTGGATTACAGAAACGGCAAAATTGCCGGCATAACCGAAGTGCTTGTAGCAGAAACAATATACAGCGACGCTAACAAAGGGACACGCGCACCTGAAGACGGAATTAAGAAAGCTTTCGGGACCACCGACACGCTTAAAGTCGCAGACCAAATCATAAAAAAAGGTCAGCTTCAACTTACAACGGAACAACGGCGCAAAATGGTTGAAGACAAGCGCAAGCAGGTCATTGATTACATAAGCAGACAGGCAGTCGACCCGAAAACAAACTTGCCGCATCCCCCTATGCGTATTGAAAATGCTATGGAACAAATCCGCTACCCAATCGATCCATACAAAAGTATAGAGGAGCAAGCGAGGGATATAATCAAACTTCTTAGACCAATCCTTCCGCTTAAAGTTGAACAAATGAGTATAGGCGTTCACATTCCTGCTCAGCATGCTCAACGTGCCTACGGCGCCCTTAAGGGCTTTGGCGTCATCAAACGCGAAGAATGGCGAACTGATGGCTCATGGTCCGGAGTGCTGGAAATGCCTGCTGGAAGTTACGCCTCTTTCCTCAATAAACTCGGGGAAGTCACCAAGGGCAGCGGAGAAGCCAAGGTAATCAGTTAACAAGCTTGAAACAACACGATAATGGAGGTAAAAACAAATCATGCCAACATATTTTGAAGCAAAACAGCTGGTCACGCCTGGAGAACTACTTGCAGAAGGCGAATACCAAGCTGGTGAAAACACCTACGTAGAGGCTGGAAAAATTTTCGCCTCACGAATCGGACTAGTGGACCTGGAGACTAAAAGAGTAAACGTGGTTGCTCTCAGAGCGTTCTACGTACCCAAAGTCGGTGACATAGTCATCGGCTCGGTTATAGAAGTTGGGTTTAACGGTTGGACCATCGATATTAGAGCACCCTACTCGGCGATATTGAGAGCATCAGATGTGCTTAGCAGGCCCTTTAAACCCCAAAATGATGAACTCAGTCAGTTTCTCGACCAGGGTGACCTGATCGTCGCCAAGATCGCTTCATACGATAGGGCACACGATCCGCAACTTACCGTGGGCGAACCAGGACTGGGAAAAATCACTCGCGGACAACTTATGCGTATCACTCCGACCAAAATTCCTCGTGTTATAGGTAGGAAAGGCTCTATGATCAGCATGATTAAGCAGGAAACGAACTGCCAAATCATCTTGGGATTGAACGGTGTCATTTTGGTAACTGGTAAGAATACTGCCGACGAAGACCTCGCCATGAGGTCCATAAAGAAGATCGAGGAAGAATCCCATACCACTGGTCTAACAGACCGCATCACACAGTTACTCAAAGAAGAGAAAGCTAAACAACCACAGGTGGAAATAAAACAATGAGCGAAAAACATGAAAAACTAATCGACAAGAAAGGCATACGCCTCGACGGACGAAAAGCCGACGAGCTTAGACCTCTAAAACTGGAAGTAGGCGTTTTGCCCAACGCTGATGGATCAGCATACGTAGAACACGGTAAGAACAAGATATTAGTTGGCGTGTTCGGACCTCGCGAAGTGCATCCTAAGCATCTTTCGCGGCCAGATAGAATGGTCCTCAAATGCCGATACCACATGGCTCCCTTCAGCGTGCCAGAACGCAAATCACCAGCTCCCTCAAGAAGAGAAGTTGAACTTAGCAAAGTCATCAAGGAAAGCCTTGAACCTGCGCTATTTCCCGAACTTTTCCCGCGAACAGGTCTAGATGTTTACGTTGAAGTTCTACAGGCGGACGGCGGAACAAGATGCGCGAGCATAACTGCTGCCGCGCTAGCAATTGCAGATTCAGGTGTTCCCATGCGTGACTTAGTCGTTGCATGTGCAGCTGGCAAGGTTGAAGACACTGTAGTCTTGGATCTGTATGATGCTGAAGACAAACTCGGCGCCGCTGATGTTCCAGTAGCCTATATGCCCAACTTGAATGCGGTGACGCTATTGCAGATGGACGGAATCTTGTCCCCTGAAGAATTCGAGAAAGCAGTAAACATGGCTATGGATGGCTGCAAAAAAATCTATGCTATGCAAAAAGAAGCGTTGAAAACCAAGTACATGACGGTAAAAGAAGAAGAACCCAAAGAGGAGATGGAAGAGTAATGTCAAGTCTTATAACCAAAGTTAGACAAAGACAAATCCAGCAAATCATCGAAACTGGCAAACGTCTCGATGGCAGGTCACTGACGGACTTCCGAGAATTCAAAATTGAAGAAGGCGTAATAGAAAAAGCCGAAGGTTCAGCAAGAATTTTCCTTGGAAACACGCAAGTTCTGGTTGGCGTTAAAGTCGAAACAGGCGAACCTTTCCCGGACACCCCTAACGAAGGGGTCATGACAGTCAACGCTGAACTCGTTCCCCTAGCTTCACCTACTTATGAACCAGGTCCACCTGATGAAACTAGTATCGAACTCGCCAGAATAGTTGACCGAGGAATTCGCGAATCCAAAGCAATAGACACCGAAAAACTCTGCATTGAAGCCGGAAAGAAAGTTTTTGTCGTGTTCGTTGATGTCTACGTATTGAATGCTGACGGAAATCTGATAGATGCCTCTGCATTAGCGGCTATGTCAGCTTTGATGAACACCAAAATGCCCAACTTCGAAATCAAAGACGGCGAACTGAAAGTCAAACAAGGTTACACGCCTCTGCCGATGCGAAGCCATCCTATAACGGTTACAATCGGAAAAATCAACGGCAAACTCCTTGTCGACGTCGGCGCAGAAGAAGAAGCAGTGGTTGACGCAAGGCTCAGCATGGCAATCAATGACGAAGGTAACATTTGCGCTATTCAGAAAGGTTTGTCAGGCTATTTCACGCCGCAAGAGTTAATAGAAGCCTCGAAGCTTGCAAGAGAAAAAGCAGCCGAATTGCGAAAAAAGCTTAAGTGGTGAATTTAGTGCCCAGAACAAAGAAAGTTGGTCCAACTCGAGGCTTAGGCACTCGATACGGTGCTACAGTCCGCAAGCGATATATCAAAGTAATCGCTGGACTCAAAACTCCGCACAAGTGTCCTAGTTGTGGCTTCGTCAAAGTAAAACGCAAAAGCGTAGGCGTTTGGCAATGCGGAAAATGCAGCTACACATTCACTGGTGGAGCGTACGTTCCTGCAACCAAATTGGGTGCCATAGCTAAACGTGCGGCCAAGGGCGAAGTTGTCGTCGAAGCGCCTAAACCAGTTGAAGAAGAAAGCCGCTAAGCTTTTTTTTCAATTTTTGTTTTCTTTTATTTTGTTTGCTTAAAATATTTTAGCCTGCAGCTTATTCTTCAATACATGGGGACTCATTACTGAACGGAGCTACTGTTCGCATTTCGTTGAAATCGGAGAAGCAAGTTACAGCGGTGCTTAAAGCCTTGACACCAGAGCTAACTAGACAAATTGGTGTCCGCTCCAAAACGACACTCAATGCGAAAGGGGTTACTCTAATTCTTAATTTTGAGGCAAATGACACTGTGGCTCTCAGAGCTGCAGTAAATGCATATTTGCGATGGATAAACTCCGTCATGAACGTTCTCGATGTTGCATCTAGAAAATCATAATCGACTTTTATTTCGTTTAATTCTGTTGGACAATGCTTATTTAATTGGGCGTGTTTTTCCTTGCCGTACAGAAGGAACAAGTTATGAGTGACGAACTATCCAAATTACCACCTCAAGTCCAAGAACGCCTTATGAGGCTCCAGCAACTCCAGCAAACTCTCCAAACCGTCCTCCAACAGAAACAGCAAGTCGATATGGAAGCTTCCGAAATTGACCAGACACTCGCTGAATTGCAGAAGACCGCGGATGAAGCCATCATTTACAAACAAGCCGGTAGCCTCCTCATAAAGACAGAAAAAGCCAAAGTCGTCGCTGACCTTAACGAACGCAAAGATCTTCTCTCGACAAGGCAAACAGTCATGACGCGACAAGAAGAACGGATGCGCACCCAACTCAAGGATCTTCAGAATCAATTGCAATCGGACCTCAACCCTGTATCTCAGTCGCCGCCGTCTTAAACGCGCGATGTGGTGAATCCTTGTGGATCTTGGCATCCCTGAGTTGACTGATGAACAGTTTGAGGAAGTTACCCAGGTTGCTGAGGACGCCGCCAGAAGACACATTTTTTCTAAAGTCACCCAAAAGCTGGTTGACCAACTGAATATTAGCGTCGAGGCAGAAGGCACCAAACCCGTAAACTTTACAGTCGAAGTGGACTTGACTTTGCTGCCCAAGGCCGAATGCGCTGACGAGAAAGCTTTGGCGGCTGAAGCTGTGGCGGAAGCATTTAAAGCCATAGAAGAGTACTTGAGAAAGCTAAAATGACCTTCAGACAAATAATTGAATTGCTGGATGAAACCGGCGCAAAGAACGTTCTTCTGCTATGCCATCACAACAGCGACCCGGACGCAGTTTGCAGCGCATATGGCTTCCAAAGCTTGCTCCTTAAGGTTAGACCTGAGTTATCTGTGGAAATCGGCACAGGGCAAGGCGTTAGCAGATTGACCAAAAATCTGCTCAAATATATTCCTATAACGGTAAACTTACAGCCCAATGTGGAGAAAGCTCAAGCAATTGTTCTCTTAGATACGAACACAATACAGCAACTTGATTCACTGGCTGAGCGAGTTGCGCGGTCGGTTGCTCCTATAATATTGGTTGACCATCATGCTGCTCACCCTGATACTCAGAAAATTTGTAGGCTTTGCCTCACTAAAGAAGAAGCATCGAGCACATGTGACATTGTATACGAATTCTATAAAGAACAGAACCTCAAACCTGACTATAACGTGGCAAAGGCATTGTTCCTCGGTATGGCATTTGACACACGCCATTTTGTTCTGGCGAGCTCAGCCACGTTCAAAGCTGTTGCAGACTTAGTCGACAGCGGAGTTAACGCTCCTGAAGCTCTCAGTATGCTGGCTATGCCTATGGATTTCAGCGAGCGCGTTGCTCGGGTCAAAGCCTGTCGAAGGGCGAAAATCATCCGTGTCGGAGAATGGATGATGGCCTTTAGTCATGTTAGTGCGTTTGAAGCTTCTGCGGCTAGAGCCCTGGTTGACTTAGGCGTGCATGTAGCGGCAGTGGCTGGCAAGAAGGGCGATAGCGTCGAAATTAGCATGCGCTGCACCCGCGATTTTACAGAAAAAACTGGCATTCATCTCGGTAAAGATATTGCGAAGCCTTTGGGTGAGGCGCTGAAAGGGCAAGGCGGTGGACATGCCATGGCTGCTGGCGTTAATGCAAAGGGTGATGTGAAGTTAGGGCTGATACTTTGCCTGCGACTTCTGAAGGAGGCTCTGTCAACTCCTTGACTGTTCAGGTCTCCATGTAAACTTTCGTCTGTTGTTCTGTCAACTCCTTCAGGTATGGAAAAGTGCAATCAAAAACCGTGGGATAACTGAGAAAGTTCTCTCATTGTTTTGTGTGTTTGCCATTTTAATTATGGGCTTGATTATCTTTAATATTCTTACAAATTTAGCATACTATCAACTTCTAATGCCTATTGTCATTGATTGTGCGATTCTTGAATGTATTATAGGACTCGTTATGGTCATGTTAGCCATAATAAGTGAATAATTGGAAAAAGCTTAAGACTGAACTCCCAAAATACTAATTTAACTAAATGCTACCAACACCAGTTTTTCGGGAGCGGAAAAAGCGGAATATCTTAGAATACATTACCATAGCCATCAGTATAATAGGAATAATAATTGCGGGAATTGCGATAAGTCAAAGTTATCAAGCAACTATCGAGAGCAAACAATACTACGACAATGCAAATAAACTAGCTCAAGAGGCAAACAACTTAACTCAAACAACCCTACAACTACAGAACGTAACCACAAATTTTCAACCATACATTATTCCCTATTATGTTACAGCTACCTTGAATGACATTTACACAAATGCTCCATTAGATAACTTTGGGCAAGTTAATGATTATGGAAGCTTGAATGTTAGCCTATTTGTAATCACGCCGCATGCAGCGGTCATAAACTTTAGTGACACAGCATTTAACATTACAGTCAGAAAAGCTGATAGTAACGATTGGCTTAATGGGAGTAACTTCTTTGGTTCGTATGCAACGTTTCTTCCTTGGTTACCGTTAAAAGAAGCGGAGTTAGGGTATAATCAGTTTTTTAATTATTGGCCTGAAGCTTTCGTTCAATCAGGCGTAACTGAGCTCAATTTTACAATTCCGATTGATGCCGATGTATCGTTGAACTCTTCCTTTGTTGGGCGAGCAGTAGCCAGTTTAGGAATAGTTAATGCTAATGTCACCATGTTTGACCTTCAAACGGAAAAATATGTTGCATCGTATTATTTCTCAGAAAACCTTTTAGTAAATGTTAATCCAAATTATGGGTAATCGCGATTTGTTTGTTACATTCCCTCTTTCTTCGACTGATGAGAACCTAATGGCGACAGGTGAAAATCAAACGTCGAATCTTCCCCCCGCACTTCTAAACAGTATAGCTGTTGAACAATAATACGCTGATATATCTATCACACATAATTTAACAAAATAGCACAATATTCTA
>DATJPJ010000129.1:0-4539 GCA_035506455.1 Candidatus Nanoarchaeia archaeon | reverse complement strand
TAATGGCTCAAGTTTCTTCATGCGTGGCAATAGTTCAATAAAAGAATGCGACGATTTGCGCGGACCTAATTACAGCCTTATTGTCATAGATGAGTGTCAGTCACAAGAAAAAAGACTCAAGTATCTCGTTCAGGATATCTGTGAGCCGATGCTTCTTAAACAGAACGGCAGACTTATCATGAGCGGCACCGCTCCAAGAATTCCCGGAACCTATTGGGAGGAGCGTTGGGACCAATCTTCTTTGGCGCACAGATACAATTTCAACATCAGCGACAATCCTTATATTCCCAATTACCAAGAAAAGCTTCAGGATATTCTCAAGGAGAAAGGATGGAAGGAAACCAACTCGACTTTCCAACGAGAATACTTGGGAAAGGTGATTTATGACACTGATGCAATGGTTTTCAGGCTGACTGAGCAGAATTACTACACTGATGAAGACCTGAAAACGTGGATTGCCCGTCAGTATTCCAAGAATGATATTGAATTTGTTTGCGGCATTGACTGGGGATTTGAAGACTACTCAACCCTTGCCCTGATCATGTATTCGGTTAGCTCTCCCGAAATGTTTGTAATCAGGGAGATTAAAATTCACAGGGAGAGCATCACAGACTTTGCTACCAAGGTGAATCAGATGCTTGATTCCTTTGATGCCCAATTTGGATCATTTCCGAACAAATACTTCAACACCTATGCCGATCCAGCGGGGGCAGGTAAATTAATTAATGCTGAACTTAATACGCTTATCCCCCGACTTTCCATCAGAAGTGCTATAAAAACGGACAAAGATTTAGGTATAGAACAGCTTCAGGAGCTTGTTAATAAGGGGCTTTTGAAGGTCAAAAAAGACTCCTTGGTAGCCGATGAGTGCCGTAAAATCGTCTGGAAGAAGAATGAGCAATCAGAGACGTACGTTCGGGAGATAGATGATGATTATTACCATCCTGAACTTATGATGGCTGTCCTGTATTCGCTACGCACGCTGCTAAAATATCCACTAGATCATAAAGCAATAGCAAAAGAGAGACAAGGGTCTTCTGATAACAGAACAAATGAGATTCTAGCCACGGTAGCTGACATTATTCAAATGAAACAGGAACAGGCTACTCAAGTTCCAAGAGGGGGAGATTCGCTGGTAATATTGATGTCTGCATTCCAGTAAAAAGTAAAGGTAACTTTGAGATGAAATTAATGATTTGGGATTTGATTAAGCACTTAGTCTCTGAAGCCAAGAAATTTCTATGGGAAAACTTCAAAACTCACAAAGCAGAGAAATTAGCAGCAGAGCGGTTCAAGTTTGACGCCAAGTTGATTGATGCCTTGGTTCAGAAGGCTGAAAAAGGTGTCCTTGTCACTGTTCGTGACAAAGACGGTGTTGTGTACACTTTCACCGCCATTCCAAAGAATGAGCAGGTTATTCAAACCCAGTCGAGCCCGTACTTTTAGGATTAAAAAATGCCTCTATCAGACTTGTCAGTAACGAAAGATATAGCACAAATCTCCGCTCACATGAAGAAGCGTGATATTAAGTACATACGAAACCTGAATAGATTCTGGAACAACGGGAACCTATGGAGCGATATATACAGTGCCTATTCTAGCATCAACGCTTACTGGTACGTTACGGCTCAACAAGACACGGGCATTTTGCCTTCCGTTAATATTATCAGATCATGCATCCTTACTCATCAATCAAAACTTTCACAGCTTAAACCACGTCCACATTTCTCAGCAGACAGGGGCGATTTCGAAACAAGACAATTATGTAGAACGGCGAGACAGCATTTTGATAATTATCTTGATGTAGAAGATGTTTATAATAAGGGCGCAGAAGTCATTGCGATGGCAGATATTTTTGAAGTCGGCGGCATTTGGGTCAATGACAATACCGGCCACTTGGAAATTCTACGTCCATGGGAAATGGGTGTTGATGCTCTTGAGTACCAATCCGGGGAGATTACTCGCTGCTACATCTACAAGAAGCAATATCCTCTGAAGTTTGTTGAGAAGTATTATTGTAAAATCAAGAAAGGGGTTGTCAGCCTCACGGATGAGGAAGAGAAGCGTAGAAAGTTTGTTGAATTTTACGTCTATTACGATCTTGAAAATGGATACAAATATTACGTTGTAAATGGGGAAGTGCAGGGCAAGGATAAAATCAGCTACACCTGTCCACCTTGGGCGCTATTCTGGTGGGATAAGCCGACCAAGGGGTTTTTCAGTGTGAGCCTAGCGGATGACCTTTACACAATTCAGAGAGAGATTGACCTTATTGCAATGAAAATCCATGAGGCTTTCACTCTCAGCCCTGCCAACGCAATTTTCATTGCAACAAGCGACAACATTAAAAACCCTGGTCACAAGCTCTTGAGAGCAGAATCAATTGACAATAAAGTTGGATCAGTTTATGAATTTAATCCTTCAGAGCAGACGGGAAAACCCGTTACCGTGGCAACCCCTCCTGCAATCGATGAGCAATATATTCGAATGCTCGACTACTGGATTGAAAAAGCTTATCAGCTTACGGGAATTAGTAAACTCTCAGCCCAATCCGAGATGCCCAAAAACACTCAAAGTGGATTGCAACTTGAAACGCTCCAAAACGTGGAAAGTGAGCGCTTTCAAACTCACCAAGACAACTACAGACAATTCTATCTCGATCTTGTGAAAACCTGCATTGAGGTTTACCCTGAAAATGAAAAGATACTCAAATTCCTTCCAAAAGATAGTCCTCTTACATGGGGCAACTTAAAGAAAAGAATGGGTCAGTATTCCATTCAATTCACTGATATTTCGAATCTCAGCAAAGACCCATCAATGAAACTTCAGCAGGTTACGCAGCTTATGGCGATGGGCTTCATTACGGGTGCAACGGCAGCTAGTTTGCTTGAGCTTGAAGATGAAGGCATGGCTTACCAGATTGGTGCCATCAGTTTTGAATATACGCAGAAAATTATAAGTGATGCTCTTAATCAAGGAAAGATCGATTTCCTTGAGCTTGGTTCTTATGACCAACTCTTACAAGAAACGGTTCGTGAGATGATGAAGTTGAAGATTGAAGACTCTCCTCCTGAGAAGTTGAAGAATCTTGGCAATTTGCTTAATGCAATATTCGAAAAGATGAACGCTACCAAGGAGACTATGAAGGGTCAGCAGTTTGATGATGCGGCAGAAGGGCAGATGGTGAGCGCTGCGCTTCAATCCAAGCAGAATGAGCTTGCCTCCAAGCTTCAAGAACAGGCTCAGGAGCTAAATGCACCTGTTGCAGCCAAAGGGATTGAAATTCAAAATGCTCTGCAAGCGAAGCAGCAGGAAGATGCGGCTCCGGTTAATCAAAGAGCGCAAGAGCTGGCTCAAGCAGAGAAAGCCTTGCAACCCCAAATGGCGCAATTGCCAGCTCCACAGGTTACCGGTCCTACAGGACCAATACCAATTCCCCCACAAACTCAGCCAGTGGTCAACGTCCATCTTCCTGAAGTGAAGCAAGCTCGCAGGAGACGGAAAGTTATAGTTAACAGGGATGAACGTGGCAACATGGTTGGGGCAGATATCGAAGAATTGCCCATTGAAGGAGAACAGTAATGGCTATCACAGTAAATCGACGTGCTGATAGAGAACTAATTTATGCTATTTTGGGGTCAAGCCAAAGTGGTACATGGACAGGCACAGCGGGTGATACTCTGGCGTTGAGACTCTACAAAGGAGCCCCTGTTTTGGGAAAGGGTGACAGCCGAGCATACTTTATTGAAGCATCGGCGGCAGGATATGCGAAGATTTATCTTGCTCCTACAAGCTGGACGGTTGCTACGTTGAATGCAGGGACAGGTGACACAAGCATGGCGAGTTACGCTCAACAATCGTTCACTTTCACAGCGGCGGATAGCGTCGCGGGATATTTTATGACTCGGGTAAAAGCAAGAGGATCGGGAGGAGCAGGAGCCGACTCTATAGTCTTATTCGCGGAACTCTTTAGTGATGGACCATACAAAATTCCCAGCGGGGGCGGAGTCATAAAATGTACGCCGCGCCTGATTGTTTCGTAATTTGTAGAGGGAACATATTATTGCCCTAGCCAACCCCAGTTGGTTGGGGCATTTTTTTTAGGAACATAAATGGCTTGGCGATATGATAATGCAGCAGGTGACAGTCACGCATCTCCACTAACACTAAGACTGACAGTTGGTGGAGATAGTGACCGTTTGCTCGTTCTGCAAGTTGTAAGCCATAAATGGTTACCTACTGCACAAACCTCTCCAACAATCATGATTGGTTTGGTAGGCAGCAACTCTGCAACGGCACCTACACTTATTTCTCAAGTTAAGCCTGGATTAGGCACAGCAGATAGCTCATACCATGGGTTGTTCTACTTATTAAATCCACCAACTGGTGCTGATAGTATTTCGGTAGTCTTAGCAAACGCAACACAACTGGGCGTTAATGCAGCAAGTTATTCAAGAGTCCTACAAAAAGGTCCGAACGCAAGCTCAAGTGATACATGGAGTGTAACAACTAGAGGTGGTGACTCTCTTTCAATCACAC
>DATJPJ010000128.1:0-13171 GCA_035506455.1 Candidatus Nanoarchaeia archaeon | reverse complement strand
ACGATAACGATGGGTTTGTGCTCTAGCCGTGTAAGCATGTCCCAGCTCACTCCTGTCGCAGACACTTTGAACCGTGCAGCCATATCCCACACTGTCGCCCCTGAACCGGGTCCTCTTGCTTTGTCAGCAACGTTGGCAATTGCCAAAGCAGCTTCAACTGAAAGATTCGCTCCAGCCAAAGCTAATGGTGTGGGACGCCGCTTAAACTTGAGTGTTCTACCAATCAAATAGGTGATGATACCACCCCCTGAAATTATGCCTTTCATAGGCTTGGGTCGCGGAGTAAAATAGAAATTCCTGAACCCGTAAGTTTTGTCAGTGTCAACAATCACAACAGTGACTTTTTTGCCCAACTGTTTCTTGATTCGTTGACGAATCGCCTCCGCCTCTGCTTGAGAATCCTCAAGAGGCAAGCTTACAAGTGAATAAGGAAGGTTTGACCCGTCAATGCCACCTTCTGATCCGAACATGAGAGCCTGCAACAACCCCGAGCATTCCAGAACAACTTGTTTATGGCGACTACCGTTTTCTTGTGGGTAACTTCGAATTCTAGCAAGAAGTCTATTCCCAAAATGGGACAAAACACCCAGAAAATAACCCCAGATTACTTGCATCCAAATTGTGGCCAGAAACCTCGCCGTCTTTCCTGGCTGAACTCTGCTTTCGTCAAGTATATTGCCTCTTGCAGTCGAAATTGCCTTCTCCGAAACCACCAAGAAATCGCCATCTTTTACTTTTTTTGCAGCCTCAGTTATAGCCGACAGGTAGTCAGTTTTTGGCATCCAATATTTTGTTATTAAAGCTAGAGCACGATACCGCGTCATGTGAATTGCTTCACTGAGCACACTCTGGTTTTTGCTATTAAAGGTTAAGATACAAAAAAACTTGAAACCAAACTCTCAGTTTTGGAATCCGTCTTAACTAAATCAGTGACAGAGTAACTTTGTCTCCGGCTTTGGCATGAAACTTTTCCGAAGCGTTACCCTGGTTCGAGGCTATTTCCGCATATCCATGACTGCCAACAAGAACTATATGCTCGGTTAACCTTGCCTCCGCGTAGGTTCCTAAAACCTTCATTTGTTCCTTCCGACTCGACAGGTTAACCTGCACAGTACTGTTTCTAAAGCGGGCTACGTAGTTGCTTGGGATATTAGTTATGATGTTTCCGAAATCATCGATGTGCAACACTTCACCCGATACAGCGTTCTTTGCGAGCGTGACTTTTGTGAACTTTGGAGTCACGACGTCACTTATTTTTGGACCAAACTCTTCAAGGCGTACCCCGTTTGCCAAGTTCGCAGCCGCGGGTGCGAAGATGTCTCTACCATGAAAAGTTTCAGAGACATGAGGCAACATGAGTTTCAAGTTTGTAATTTCCCGAGCTTGCACAATGACTTGCGCTTCAGCAGCAAGTGCTAAGACACCATTGTCGGGACCCACGAAGAAGCCGCGCTCAGTTTCCAGAATAATCGGACGTCTCTTGGTGCCTACTAGAGGGTCTACCACAGCAACATGAATCGAACCAATTGGAAAGTATGGCGTCGCAGAAGCAAGTAAAAACGCGCCTTCTCGCACGTCAAACTTTTCCACCATATGCGTCACATCCACGATGATCGCAGAGGAACATATTCCAAGAATTGCTGCTTTCATCTCCGCAACGTAAGGATCCTTTAACCCAAAATCACTAGTTAAAGTGATTATCTTGACTGGCAGTCGTTAGCCTCCGTGAACCACAGGCACAAAAACTATTTCGTCCCCATCTTTAACTTTGGTCTCTAGCCCGTCAAGAATGCTTATTTCCCTTCCGTTCACCAGAACCAAAGCATTGGGCTTGGGCGGATCCATCTGCTCGTCCAGAAGGTTCCTGCGCAATGCTGGCTTTCTTCTTGAGGCATTTTTTATCAATTCAAATACCGATGTGCCGTCTTGGCATGATAAGCTGACCTGGTCTTTACCGGAAGCATGACGCAATGCTCCCAGAAACTTGAGCTGAACTGTCATTGGTGCCTACTCATGTTAAAGTAATACTATCACAGTTATATCATTAACATTTGTGCCTGTTGCTCCTGTTTTTATGAGATTTCCAAGCCGTTCATGGAAACTGTAGGAATCATTGTCTGCCAAGAATACTTCCGCGTTCAGCCCCATTTGCTTCGCCGTTCGTAACGTGGATCCGTCAACTATGGCTCCAGCAGCGTCTGTCGGTCCATCAATTCCATCGGTGCTTAAGGAAGCAACTACGCAACCTTCAATTTCGCCCATTGATATTGCACTCGCTAGCGCTATTTCCTGGTTCCGACCACCTTTGCCCTTCCCAAAGACCTTTACGGTAGTTTCTCCACCCGCCACGATTCCTGCAGGTCTACAAACTGGCTTGCCAGATAAGGAAACCCTGCGTGCTCGCGCAGCTAACTTTTCGCCAGCTATTTTGGCCTCGCCTTCCATGGGTTTCTTGACAAGGAATGTATTCAGGCCGTCGGATTTGAGACTATCAAGCGCGGCGAGGCACGCAGTTCTATTGTTGCCAATTACGACACTGCAGACATTCTTAATTGCAGGGTCAAAAGGCTTTGGAGTTTCATCAAGAAGACCAATTACTCCGTCCGAGAGGACCTTGCGAATGCATGATGGCACTTGACCCCATAGGTCATACTTCTGAAGAATATTGACGGCCTCGCCAAAAGTTGAAGGATCAGCAACTGTTGGTCCAGAAGCAATAGAAGCTAATTGGTCACCGATTACATCCGAGAGCACAATGTTTAGAACGGTTGCAGGATCGGCTGCTTTGGCAAGCAAGCCGCCCTTGAAAGCTGACAAGTGCTTGCGCACCACATTTACTTCGTTTATGGGAGCTCCGCTTCTCAGAAGAGCCTCGGTTACTGCTCGTTTGTCCTTGAGAGAAACACCTTTTCTTGGCAAAGGCATTAGACTGGATCCACCGCCGGAAATCAAGCAAATGATCAAATCATTTCTTTTAGCTTTCTTAGCTATTGCCAGCATTCGACGCGTGCCTTTGACGCCTGCTTGGTCAGGAATGGGGTGACTGGCTTCATTAAGCTCTACTACACGAGTTCTCTGTTTGGTGTTGTATGGAATGTTCACGAAACCAGAGGTTATGTACTCACCAATGGATTCTTCAAGAGCCTGAACCATTGCCGCACCTGCCTTTCCCCCGCCCACCACGTAAACATGGTTGAATTTTGCGAGGTCAAGCCTACATGACCCTGTTTTAAGTAAAGAACCATCCAAGAAAAGATTAGAATGAAGAAGCTTTTTAGGGTCAGCGGCTTCAACTGCTGATTCCAAGCTCTTGAGTACTATACTGCGGGCTGTTTGCTCAAGTGAGGTTCCGCCGTTGTTTACAAGTTTGGACTTGTCTCTAATGTTGACCATATCTGGGAGCCCGTTTGTTCGCGCTGAAGTTGTGTGGCAAAGCTAATAAACAGTTTTGAGTTACATTCTTCGGCGATGTTTTTGCAAAAGCCGAAAGTTTACCTAACTAGGAAAATATCCGACAGAGGCTTGAGTAAGATTCAGGAAGCCTTTGACGTTGAAATATGGTCTGAATATTCACCGCCTCCAAGAAAGGTTCTCCTAGAGAAATCCAAGGACGCCGACGCACTAGTCACTATGCTCGCCGATAAAATCGACAAAGAACTTTTACTAGCCTCACCCAAGCTCAAGATTGTTAGTCAGATAGCTGTGGGCTTCGACAATATTGACCTTACTGAAGCCACCAAGCGCGGAGTTTATGTAACCAACACGCCCGAAGTGCTAACGGAGACAACAGCGGATTTCGCTTGGGCACTGCTGATGGCAGTTGCGAGGCGCGTCGTGGAAGCTGATAGATACGTGCGGGAGGGCAGGTGGAAGGTGGCTTGGCACCCAGATATGTTGACGGGCAGAGACATCTATGGAACAACTTTAGGTATAGTCGGCGCAGGACGAATAGGTCAGGCTGTAGCCCGCAGAGCCAAAGGCTTCGATATGAAGATTCTTTACACTAACCGTTCTCGAAAACCTGAGATGGAGAAAACTTCTGGAGCAAGAAGAGTGACTCTTGATGAACTTCTGCGCGAATCAGATTTTGTTTCGTTGCACGTTGCTTTAACTAAAGAGACGACTCACTTAATTAACGCGGAGAAATTAGCGTTAATGAAGAGCACCGCCTATTTGATAAACAACTCGAGAGGCGCCGTTGTGGAAGAGGAAGCTTTGCTGCAAGCTCTATTGACTGGTCGAATTGCTGGAGCCGCCTTGGATGTTTTCGAGAAAGAGCCCACACCCTCTACTAATCCACTTCTAAAGTTAAAAAACGTCGTCGTCGCGCCACACATATCAAGCGGTAGCATCGAGACCCGAGCCAAAATGTCCGAGATGGTAGCTGAAAACTTAAAGGCATTCTTCATGGGTCACAAACCGCCAAACCTAGTTAATACCGATGTTCTGGTAGCTAATCCTTTAACGAAAACAAATTGATTGTAACAAAAACTGGATTAGTTATCTGCTTTTTCTTCTGTCAACGTTTCAACAAACTCGGCAGCCAACTGTACCAGCGAATCAGCCTGCTTCATCAGGGCATCGCTGTTTACCTCTTCAATCTGTGACAGCTGCTGAACGGTTTCTTCGATTTCAATTAAAAGGCGCAGTATAAAGTCTTTTTCAGGTTTGGGTTTACCAATTTGCTCTCGGACCAAGTTTTCGATAAAAGCAGGTTCACCTAGGCTGTAGTAGATTGCGCTTCGAGCTTTGCGGATAGCTTCTAGCATCAAGCTAGGTGCCATATATGGAATATTTCTCGCCGCTTCCAACTCGGCTTTGGCTTCACGAAGGTACCGGTGAGCCCATCCGCGGCGGTATTCGTCCATCATGGCGGGTTTCCGTGAGGGTTTATTCCTCTTCGATTATTTCCTCTTCTTCCTCAGGAACGCCTTGCTCGTTTAGAACAACCGTGCGTGTGATATATCCGGCAACTTGATTGCGAACTCTGGTGGTAGCTCCTATAGTGAGTTTACTGACTAGCACCTTGTTCTCGTCAAAGTTAGTCGAGAACTTGTCTGGAAATTTGGTCATGAGATCTTTGGCCAGGTGTTTTACTTGTTCCGTCTTCACTTTTCCCAAATACTTGTTCCTCGTTTGTATGTGTCTGGTTTATTGCTTGCGCTTTTTACCTAAAAGCAATTCCCAATAGGAGCGAGGCTTAATTTAAGCTTACGCCTTTAAGGTCAAATTTTAGTTTGGAAAACTTCGCAAAGGTACTAGTTAAGCTAATTTTATGTTGAAAAAATTCTCAAAATTCGTGATAATCTGGTCAGAGACTTCCTGTGGCTTTTTCCCCTTAACTTCCGCAATAGCATTTACGACATCGCGAACAAAGCTTGGACGGGTCATTTGCCCATTAAAGGGGCTTTTCCGAAAAAGCACGGGTCCATCAGTTTCAGTCATTAGGTTTGTCAGAGGCGTGTTTATCACGACTTCTCGAATCCCTGCGGAATACAACACAGGTGGTCCTTCAGTGATGTAGCAACCAAGTTCCAACGCTTTTGCAAGCGCGGGCAGTGGATGACTGAACCAATGAAGTAAGACATGTTTGAGCTTGTAAGAGGGCAGCATATCTACAATAAAAGCCGCCGTTCCTCGAGAATGAATTATGACAGGTAAGTCAAGTTTTTCAGCCAAGCGAAGCATTTTGTCGAAAACGGCGAGTTGGTTTTCCCATATGGCTTCGTATTTGCAGTCTAACCCAATTTCTCCTATCGCAGCGACGTTTTTCTTTTGGTATTGATCAAGGATTAGGTCTTCCGTCCTTTGAAGCTCTCCTTCTTTCAGCACGTTCACATTCCAAGGGTGAATGCCCAGCGCTACGTGAATCAAGTTTGGATAAATTTCTTTAAGCTTCAACGCGCCAATGCTACTTTCGAAGTCCATTGCATTAGTAACCAGCGCAACCACATCCGCGTTTTTGGCGTCCTCTACTAGAACATCTGCTTTTCCTTCGTACTCTTTGTCAGAAAGATGACAATGGGCATCGACGAGCTTCATTTGTTGAACCTAAGGCGGATTATGCGGGAGATGGCAATTAAATATTTTTCTTTTAGACAGATTCTAAGAATGAAGCCTACTCGATGATTTGACGAAGTATCGAATAAAAAAGGTTAAATACGGCTTGAATTAGAGAAAGAAGCTACAGAGGGTCTCTATGACCGATTTAGAACTAGCAGTTGCGCCCATGCACAGGCTTTGCAAAAAAGCTGGAGCCGACAGAGTCAGTGAAGCTGCAGCTAAAGAACTCGCGAAAGCACTCGAAGAAATCGGCGTAAAAATCGCCAAAGAAGCATTAGATTTTGCTATGCACGCTGGACGGAAAACAATCAAAGCCGAAGATATTGAAATTGCAGCAAAAAAAGTCATGGGAAAATAAATTACTTTCCTCTTTTTCCTTTTTTGTTTTCGCCCGCGTTTTCGTGGGCGATTTTTAGCCAACAAGCATTGAGCTTATCTCATGTTTCAAACTAATTGCTCTTCGATGGAGAATCCTCAATGGGGTGCAAATGAGCGTTTGAAGTTCTGGAAATTTCCGTTTAAGTGCCAAACAAGAAAA
Source organism: Candidatus Nanoarchaeia archaeon (assembly GCA_035506455.1). Lineage (GTDB taxonomy): Archaea > Thermoproteota > Bathyarchaeia > Bathyarchaeales > Bathycorpusculaceae > JADGNF01. Next base: position 6,570 of record DATJPJ010000128.1, on the reverse strand, counting down.
GGTTAAGCTGTTGCTGAAGAGTCCCAGAGAAACTGGAAGTACTCGCGGGCAAATCCAACTAAACCAACGTGATTACTCCATATAACGAGGCTCGGTTTGTCTTCGCCTAGAAACAACATTGCTTCTTTTCCATCGGCTATTACGCCACCGCCAAACATGTGATCTCGAACCCGGAGCTCGTTTATGCCCGGGACTTTTTTGAGGTTTTTCCAATCATCTCCCTTGCCCGCCGCCATTAATTTTACTGTTATGTTTTTCTTTAGCCCTGAAATGAGCAAGTCCGCAGACGCAATGATAGGTTTTGCGAACACCGGTGCAGCAATCATGACCTCCTTGTTAGCTTTCTTGAGGACTTCTTCTAGTTTAGTTATGACTGCTTGTTGGCCATGGAGAATTAGTATGTCCGGGCGTTCTACAAGTTCACGTTTCTCATAAAGGGGCTGTAGAGTCTCTGCCACCGTCTGCTCCCAGCCTAAATATTTGTCTTCAAGCAGGTGTTTCGTGAATGCTGTAGCTTCCATGGGTGAGACTGGATAATACTTGAAGGGGCGGGTTTCGCTGCTCTTTATCCAGCTTTTTTCCTTGAGGCTGTTCAAAACTTCGTAGATCTTGGAATATGGCACTTTAGCTTCGCGGCTGATCTCCATCGCGGTTAATGGACCACACACTAAAAGAACAATGTATGCGTCGACTTCGTAGGCGTTTAAGCCCAACTCTCTCAAGGTTGCCTTGGTATTTTCGTCAATGGCCACGCGTTTTCCCCTTATTCACCGTTGTAGTGGTTTGGAAACCTTATTATCTAATACTCTTGCTACTTTTAAAACCGCTGACATTAACACAGAAAACAGTGATTAACATGAAATCCATCAAAGACACCAAGTCCATATGCCCCGAATGCCTTCAAGCTCTGGATGCACAGATCTACGAGGACGGCGGCAAAGTTTTCATCAAGAAAGAATGCCCTCAACACGGCGCTTTCACAGAACTCTATTGGTCCGATTACGACCAGTATGTGCGTGCAGAGAAATTCCGATTTGACGGCGAAGGCATAGAAAACCCACGCACTCAGAAAACCAAGGGGTGCCCATCCGACTGCGGCATCTGCACAGAACACAAATCTCACACTGCACTAGCAATCATAGACGTAACGAACAGATGCAACCTCAAGTGCCCAGTGTGCTTCGCTAATGCTGCCGCCGCAGGCTACGTTTACGAACCGACAGCCGAACAAATTACAGGAATGCTTGAAAATCTGAGGGCAACAAAACCCGTGCCTGCAACGGCCCTCCAATTTAGTGGAGGCGAGCCGACCATTCGAAATGAGCTATTCGATTTTATCCGAAAAGCAAAGGAGCTGGGCTTCCGCCATGTGGAGATCAATACGAACGGCGTTCGAATCTCCAAAGATGTTGAATACGCCAAGAAATTGAAGGAGGCAGGTGCCAGTACAATTTATCTTCAGTTCGATGGGTTGACACCTGAAGTCTACAAGTTCATCCGAGGCGTCGACTTACTCGAAACCAAGATGAAAGCCATCCAAAACATGCGTGAAGCAGGCATCCACAGCGTCGTCCTCGTCGTCACACTGGTTAAAGGGGTGAACGACAACCAACTAGGCGACATTATAAATTTCGCTGTCAAGAATTTCGATATAATCAGATGCATAAACGTGCAGCCTGTTTCGCTCTGCGGCAGACTACCTCAGAAAGAACGCGAAGGCATGCGCATTACTATCCCCGACTTCATGCGACTTTGCGAGGAACAGACTAAAGGAACAATAAAAATGTCAGACTTCTATCCCGTTCCCACAGTCGTACCTGTTTCCAAAGCCGTCGGCAACATGCAGGACAAACGATATGTCGAATTTACAGCACACCCTCATTGTGGCATGGCAACGTACCTGTTCGTAGAAGATGGCAAAATCATACCTATCACTCGATACGCAGACATTGAAAAGTTTTCAGCCTCAGTGAAGAAAGTCTACGACAAAGCCATGAAAGAAGGCAAAAAAGTCTCTAAACGTAGTTTACTCGGACCCTCTTTGAAATACGTAAAATTCGGCTTCACCCGAAAATACATTTGGAGAGTATTCACTGAAGGCAGCTACAAAGCTTTGGGTGACCTGCAACGACAATCGATACTTCTCTCGTCAATGCACTTCATGGACCCATACAATTTTGACCTCGAGCGCGTCCAGCGCTGCGTCATACACTACGCCGTGCCTGACGGGCGCATAATACCTTTCTGCACTATGAATAGCATCCATCGCCCCGAAGTCGAAAAGAAAATGGGCATCCCAATCAAAGATTGGCAAAGCAAGCATAAGGTTGAAATAAGCCAGCCAATCTAGAACTGCAACGCGAGTGGTAATTATGGGTGGAAAAAAGAAGCTCGGCCTAAAACAAATGGAACGCCAGCAGAGCAAAGAAGACGAGGCTAAGGAAGCGAAAGAGAAGAAAGAGAAAAAAGCGGGTCCACAAAAAGAACACAAAACAACTATTAACGTCATTCCGCCAGACGCAAAGAACGATCGGATCGTTGCAGAAATCAAAAAGATGCCAGTTCTTACGCCCTACGGCATCAGCACAAAATACAACGTACGCATAAGTGCGGCTAAAGAGTTCCTGCAGCAACTAGAACAGAACGGCAACGTACAGCTAGTTTCATCAAGTCACAGCATAAAGGTCTACAAACCCTGCGCTTAAGTTTTTTAGCGCAAAACAGTTTTTTCTCATTATCACAGAAAAGGAGTGCTAGATATTGTCAGAGTTTCCCGAAAAGGTCTACACAGAACAAGAACATAAACAAGCCAAAAGCCTCATTGACTCAGGTTACAAGCACAAAATTATTGTGCATGGAGAACCTGACTTCACGATGAAAGTCGACAAAGCTCTTGAACTCGTTAAAACGACAGATTTGTACGATTTTCTGCGCACTTACATCAGACAAATAAAAGAAATTGACGGCCTAACTCAGCTGCGAGAAACCGAAGTTGCCATTTGGGCAAACAAGTTCGCTGTAGAGAACCCCGTCGACTTTGCAAGCCTCCTAATCCAAAAGGCCCATCACATGAAAGAATACCTAGAAGGGGAACTCTACTATGGAGGCGCATCGGAGAAACGCACAGTCCAAAAACGAATCGAATTCCTCGAACTCCTCAAACTGAAAACCACCGATACGAGCGTGAAAGAGGAGTGCGAGCGGCTTTTGGAAATGTGGCGCGAAAGCGCACTAGCCTATTAGCTGTTCTACCCGGATGCGGGTTCCACTTTTCACTTGCTTGAAGATTTCCAGATTATTCGTTATCTTTCCAAGGATACTCACAGGGCTGTATGGCTGAGATCCACCATAGAATATACAAAGTGCGCTTCCCATAGGCCAGAACGCAATAGTGCCCATCTCAACAGTTGGCTTAGCTTTTTCTTCGCCCATTTTTACTGGAATTTCGAAGTAAACTTCTTCTTTCCAAGTGGCAGCACGCCCCTCGACAGGGAGTTTTCGAACTATATTATCAACTGAACGAGGCGCTAAGAAACGCACAAGTTCGCCTTCTGCTTCACCTAAACCTTCAATGAGGAACTTGATTTTTATGTGGGAGACATCTTGCGGGGTAGTCACGATTTCTTCTCCGTCATCTCTTCGAGAAAATGGTCCCCAAACTCTCCGAGACAGACTGGTCATATTAATTGAAATTCGTATTTAACTGTTGCAGTCGGCCTCTTAAATTTAGACTGTGCAGCATAACCCAGAGAGGAAGGTACATAGGAGTTTAGAGAGTATTTGCAAATTCAACTACAGTAACTGAAGCACGGTTTTTCCTATGAAATCTATCTGGTCCTCAGTTACAGCTGGGTGAATCGGCAGTGAGAAAACCTGCTTTGCGGCCTTCTCGGTCTCTTTCAGTTCTCTAGTTCCGTAGTTGCTACGGTAAAATGGCATTGTATGAATGGGATTCACGTAGTAAGCTTCCGCACCTATGCCCTTCTTGTGCAATTCATCTAGAAGTTTGTCTCGCTCGTTGGCTTCTCCATTATAGATCCGCACAGTGTACAGATACCAACTATGCTTGCCTTCTTGCGGTTCCGAAGGTAAGCAGAGCCTTTTGCTCTCAGAAAGAACAGCGTTAAGCCGCTCGGCATTAAGTCGACGTTTTTCTAGGAAACCGGGTAGCTTCTGCAATTGCGCCGAACCTATAGCAGCCTGAATCTCAGACATACGGTAGTTGCATCCCAAAATTTCCGATGCGTATTTGGCACGTTCCCCATGCGTTCGAACCATCCTCGTCACCTCTGCGACTTTGTCATCGTTAGTTGTAACGACTCCGCCCTCACCCGTAGTCATGTTCTTGCTTGCGTACAAACTCCAGCAAGCAGCTTCGGAGAAAGTACCAGGCGATTTTCCCTTATAGGATGTGCCATGAGCCTGAGCTGCATCTTCCACAATTGTTAAACCATGCTTATCAGCGATTTCACGTATTGGCTTCATATCGGAGGACAAACCGTAAAGATCCACCGGCATGATAGCTTTAGTCTTCCGTGTAATAGCCTTTTCAACATCTTCAGGAGAAAGATTGTAAGTCTCTGGGTTTAGATCGGCAAAGACCGGTCGTCCTCCAGCCAAAACCACTGCTTCTGCAGTAGCAACAAACGTAAAACTGGGCAATATAACTTCATCTCCGGTCTTAACGCCAGCCGCAACGACCGCGGCGTGAAGGGCAGCCGTGCCTGTGTTTACGGCTATTGCGTGTTTGGCACATGCAAATTTTGCAAAAGCCTTTTCAAATTGGGTAACCATCGGACCAGCGCCCAAGCCACTAGTTAGCATGCCAGTCCGCATGACTTTGACAACGGCGTCTATTTCCTCTTCGCCTATTTGAGGGAGGTTTATCGGAATCAAGTTTTTAGCCTCACGATTGGGGAACTATTGCTCTTGAAGACTATTTCAATTTATCTAAGATAATGACGGCTATCACAGGCTTTTTAAGAAAAAGAGAAAGGAAAAAAGGTTTTTCCCTTTTACGATTCGAACAGAGGAACGTTTATTTTCTCTGGTTCATAGTCGACGAGTTTGCCGCTGAAATACTGCTCGTATGCCGAAAGATCCAACAATCCATGTCCGCTATAGTTCATAGCAATGACTTTTTTCTCGCCAGTCTTCTTGCATTCTAACGCTTTGTCGATGGTACACTTTAGTGCATGAGCGGTTTCAGGAGCGATTATGAAACCTTCAGTTTGTGCGAGCATTTGTGCGGCTTCGAAGATTTCTTTTTGATGATACGCGACAGATTTCATGTGGCCTTTGCAAATAAGGTAGCTGACAAGAGGGGACATACCGTGGTATCGTAGTCCTCCTGCGTGAATAGGCGGGCATGAGTAATTGTGTCCCAATGTAAGCATCTTAACAATTGGCGCGGTTGCAGCCGTATCACCATAGTCATAAGTGTAGACCCCTCGGGTGGTGTGTGGAACAGCTTTGCTTTCGCAAGCGATGAATTCAGCGTCAGATTTTCCCTTGAGCTTCTCCCCAATAAAGGGGAAACTGAAGCCCGCGAAGTTTGAGCCTCCGCCTATACATCCGATTAATATGTCGGGTTTTGTGTCAATAAGGTCAAATTGTTTCATGGCTTCTTGTCCAATGACCGTTTGGTGCATGCAAACATGATTTAGAACTGAGCCAAGAGTGTATCGTGCGTTTTCATCTGTAAGGACATCTTCGACGGCTTCGCTAATTGCAATGCCCAGGGATCCATTATGGTTGGGGTCTTCCTTGAGTAATTTTCTACCAAATTCTGTGTTGCTGCTGGGCGAGGCGAACATTTCCGCTCCATATGTCTGAGCAATTATTCTTCTGCCAGGTTTCTGGTTGTAGCTTGCTCGGACCATATAAATCCGGCATTTCAAACCAAACATTTTTGCTGCATAAGCGAGCGAGGTCCCCCATTGACCCGCGCCTGTTTCGGTAATGAGACGGGTTACTCCTTGTTTCATGTTATAGTAAGCCTGAGGAATAGCTGAGTTGGTTTTGTGGCTGCCTGCAGGGCTGAACTGTTCACATTTGAAGTAAATTTCTGCGGGGGTCTTTAGGAACTTTTCGAGCCTAGCCGCACGGAACAGTGGGGATGGTCTAGGCAGACGCATATAGGCATCTCGAACCTCGTCTGGAATTTTGACGTATCGATCTTGAGCGACTTCTTGAATAACTAGCTCTTTTGCGAAGAGGCGCATGAGCTTCATTGGGTTAATAGGTTTCTTGTCTACAGGGTCAAGCGGCGGAGGCAAGGCCTCAGGAAGGTCTGCTTGTATATTGTACCAGTTTGTCGGGGTTTCGTCTGACGGTAAATTGATGAAATAGTCTTTGTTTATTTTAGTCATTTTTTCACCCATTTTTGAAATTGATTAAGCTTGGATGTTTGACAAACCAAAAATCTCAGGAACATATTTATACGTTATTGTACATAATTGTACACAACTGCGAATCTGCCATGTGGAGCAACATCAAAAAACATTTCGAAGGCTACAACGAAAGACTCAAAGTAGTCAAAGTCCTAGTCGAAAACGGCTTAAGCGTCAA
>DATJPJ010000127.1:0-3958 GCA_035506455.1 Candidatus Nanoarchaeia archaeon | reverse complement strand
TATACGAGGGAAGATGTGGGGCAGATGAAGACGCGTGTCGAAGCTTTCCTTGAAATGCTTTCGGCTAGAGTAGACTTCTGAGGTGAGTAGCGTGATTGTTGCAGGCATCGATATGGGAATCCAGACAGTGAAAGTTCTTGTTCTCAAAGATGGCGTTATTGTTGGAAAAGCGAAGGTCTTTTCAGGTTTTGAACCGACGAAAGCTGCGGAAGAAGCCTTTGCTCAAGCCCTTAAACATGCCAATTTGTCGAAGGAAGAGGTCAGTATGGTTTTGGCGACGGGTTCGGGGATGGATATGGCTCCTTATTCAGCGGGTAACGTGAGTATGATGGGGGCTGACGCTAAAGCTGGCGTTCACCTGTTTTCCTCTGCTAGAACTGTTGTGGATGTTGGGGCGGAGGAGGCTCGGGCAGTGAAGTGTGATGAACGGGGCATCATGCAAGATTTTGTCGTCAACGAACGTTGCGCTGCAGGTGCGGGAACGTTTATAGAGGCCATGGCGAGAGCGTTGGAGGTTAAGTTGGAGGATATGGGTCCTCTTAGTTTGAAAGCTGAACGGGCGAGTCCTATTAACGCGACCTGTGTCATCTTTGGGGAGTCTGATGTTGTTTCGCTTATTCATCGTCAAGAGTCGAAGCCTGAGATTGCTCGGGCGGTTTTTGATGCTATGGCGGACCGTGTTTCTTCGATGGTTCATAGGTTGGGCATTAATCTTGATGTGGTTTTGGTTGGGGGCGTTGCTAAGGATGTGGGTTTTGTTGAGTCTCTTAAGAGAAAACTTGGCATTAACATATTGGTTCCTATGGATCCTGAGTATGCGGGGGCGTTGGGTGCTGCTTTGACCGCTGCAAATCGTGCAAGAGGTTCTTCAAAATGACTGAGAAACCGGTTGAGACGAAGGAGTTTTGGCGTTGGAAAGAGTACCATCATGTTGTTCCTGGCAAGACTTGGAGTAACAAGAGCCTGATCACTGCGGGTGTTGATGTTGGTTCGGTGGGTTCCAAAGCGGTCATTATGGTTGATGGCGAAGTGTATGCTTGGGCGGTCACTCGTACGGGTTCAAACAGTCCAGATAGTGCTTTGAAAGTTATGGGTATGGTTTTGGATGGTACTGGTCTTAGGCAGAGTGACATAAAGTATACTGTTGGGACGGGTTATGGACGTGTGAACGTGCCTATGGCGAATAAGGCGATAACTGAGATTGCTTGTCATGCGAAGGGGGCGAATTATATTTGGGGATCGTCTGTGCGGACGATTCTGGATGTGGGCGGGCAAGACATTAAGGCTATTCACTGTGACGAAACGGGCAGAGTTACCTCGTTTCTGATGAATGACAAGTGCGCTGCGGGTACGGGTAGAGGTATGGAGGTTTTTGCTGACCTTCTGAAAATTCCTATTGAAGACATCGGAAAGGTTAGTCTTAGTATTGAAGAAGAACCTGAGCCTGTGAGTTGCACTTGTGTCGCGTTTGCCAAGACGGAGGCTATTGGTTTGCTTCGTAAGGGTTGGACTCGTGAAAAAGTTATCGCGGCGTATACTAGGGCTATGGCTATTCGTATGGCGAACCTGGTCAACCGGGTTGGGTTGGAAAAGGAGTTTGTCATAACGGGTGGTCAAAGTAAGAACATGGGTATAGTTAATCGGGTTGAAACTGTTTTGAATGTTAAGACGCTTCCGTCGCCGAATTGGCGTGAAGGAGGTTTAGATCCGATGATTGCTGGGGCGTTGGGTGCGGCGTCGCTTGGTAGAGCGCTTTATCTGAAGGCTCAGGGCAGTTGAGGGTTAGGCTTGATTACTCATTATGGTTACATCGATGGTTCGGGCGAGTATTTTGTTGTCGTGGATTCGGACAAATGCAGTGGTTGTCGTAAATGCGTCGAAAAATGCCCTAGGCATGCGTTGGAACTTGTTAGCGAATTCATTGACCTTGAGGACAAGATCGTTGTGGCGGTATCTGAGGAACACCGCAAAAGAATTCGTTACACTTGCGCCGAATGTAAACCGGGGGAAAATGGCTCTCCTTGTGTTTTGGCTTGTGATAATGGGGCCATATCTTTTGTCTGGAAGCCGCTCTGATTATCTGGGAAAATTGTGGTTATTTGATTAATGAGGGATTTGCGTATGTTCGTGCGGATGCTTTCTTTAGTTCGGCTTCGATCTCGTAGGCTTTGGTTTCTTTTTCATGGTCAGTTAATGCGAATGTTTGTTGGTTGAGTTTGTTAATTGTTAATGTGTTTGTGGGGTTTAGGTGGAGTAGAGTTTTGATTTGAGTTGTTATTGAGCCGGTTTTGATGTGAGGTTGTGTGCATTTGGTTTGTTGGTTGTTCATGTTTTTCATATGGGTTTTACCTTCACGTTGCATATCTCACCATTAAGATGAGCGTATTAATGCTAATATGTATGTTGCTTAAAAAGATTGTCATCTTAATATGAAAATGCTTTTATACAAACAACGACAGTCCATTAACAGGGCACTCAGCCATGAAATCCGTTAAAACAATAAGCAACCCTGAAGCTTTCAAGATTCTCGCCGACGAAAGCCGAAGAAAAATCATCTACCTTCTCCGCGCAAAAGAAATGACGGTTAGCCAAATAGCTGACGAACTAGACTTGACGCCACAGACAGTTTACCACCACATAAAGAAACTCGTTGGAGCCGACATGGTTGAAGTCACCCGTGAAGTCCGAGTAGACCACCTCATTGAAAGCTATTATCAAGCCACAGCTGAAGTTTTCCATCTAACTGTTGGCAACATGATTGCTAACAAAGAAAACATTTCGGAAAATATCGAAGCTTCCCTTCAAGGGCTGAAAAAAATAGGGTTCAACATAGTTTACGATAAAGAAGACGTTAACAGGCTAGCAGAGCTCTGGATGCAGCTCGACGATTGTTGCAGCGCTAAGCAATATGAAGACTCTATCGAAAAGCTTGACGCTGACTACTTCGTAAAGCATGACATAATTGAATACGCTGGCCTATTGGCTATGACTGAAGAGCAGCTTAAGCAGCAGGACAGAATCAAGTCGAACATTACCGAGCTAATTAGATCTCTCCTAAAGAGTCAATCGACGAATCAGTAGTCAAATTTAAGATTGTGCATTTTGAGACGTCTTGCCAAGTCTTATCCGAGAAATCGATGAAAAGTTGTAGTTGCCCAATGTGGACAAATCCCAGTTCATGATAGAATCTAATGGCTTCCACGTTTCGCACAACAGGTTCTACGTTCAAGTGCTTAGCCCCCAGTTTTCGGGCTTCAGCCACCAGCCGCCTAACTAGTTGCGCACCTGCACCTTTTCCTCTGAAAGCACTATCAACAACTATGGGGTCTATTGTAAATTCTTCTCCGTCAATCATTAGCCCAGCGAAACCAACGACGCCAGCATTTTGGATGGCTACCCAAATTTTTTTTGGACCAATCTTTGCCAGATGTTTATCGAAGTAGTCCTCGAGATCCTCTCCGCCTATGGTTGGGTCAGAGTAGATTTTACGGTGCCATTCAACTAGTTCGCGCCAAAGACGTCTGCAGCTTTCTCTATCCCCTTCTCGGTAACCTCGAACGATAAAGTTTGATGGTGTAGAATTTGTTGCGTTTTTCACCATTTTTTCAACAAAGTCTCCGCTTGGCGACTTAGAGTTCTTCTTTTGCTGTCCCTGTACCGTTTTGCGAAGCTTAGCACACTAGTCATATCTTCGGGGCTCATTTTGTTGCAGAACTTGCCGAAGGTTTCCAATGTTTTTTCTGCTAGAATCAATTTGCATTCTTCGGTTAAATGGGGTTTTGTTGCGAGGTTTTCGACTTTGAGGAGTTCAGTTGTTATTTTGTGGGTAAGGTACGGTTTAGCTAAAGCGATTTTGCTTGAAGAGGTTATCAAGTTTGCTATAGTAACCATGTATTCGTCGTTCATTAGGTTGTAGATCTTCTCGAATTGGGCATCGATTTTTTTGTCGGTGTCAATT
>DATJPJ010000126.1:0-2206 GCA_035506455.1 Candidatus Nanoarchaeia archaeon | reverse complement strand
CTGTGCGATCGGGATGCGTAAGTTTTGCTGATAACTGCAACTTTGCAGCTTTCTGATGCTTTAAGCGCAGCAGTCAAACCTGCGATACCGGCTCCAACGATGACTGCGTCGTATTTTTGAATCATTTTTTTGGCTCCTTAGCAACAATGGTCTCGCTGACTTCGTACAATGTGTCACAGGAAGTCATGATCATGGCATTTCGTAAGTCTTTCTTGATGTAGTATAGGTAAAGAGCGACGGCTTCTGGTCCTCCAGCCAAGCTCATCCAGGCCAATGGTCTTCCAATTAACGCCACATCAGCGCCCAGTGCCAACAGTTTGAGAACGTCAAAGCCTGTTCGGACGGCGCCATCTGCCATTATGGTTATTTTTCCTTTAAACTCCTTAGAAATTTCGGGCAAAACTTCGGAAACGCCTTGGCCGCAATCCATGACTCTGCCGCCATGGTTGGACACATCTAAAGCTTTTGCTCCTGAGTCAACCACTTTTGCTGCGTCTTCCATGTTCATTATGCCTTTGTAAATTACAGGTTTGCTAGTGCAGTCGACGAGTTCACGTAATTCCTGTTCGCTTTTGCGGTACAAGGGTTTTCCTCGAAGAGCCCAGTTTGAAGAACCGTAGCCATCTAGGTCAACACCAATTGCGAGCACGTTAGCGTTTACGCATCTTTTGAATAGTTCCAATAGGCGTTCTTGAGCTTGAGGCTTAAAGACTGGGATGCCCCAGCCGCCGTTTGCAGCGATGATTTCCACTCCTGGGTGCTCAGGAAAGTCAACGGTGTTGCCGCTTAGTCCTATTGTGCCTGCTCGTTTCGCGCCTTCGATTAAGCCGCGCTGGAAATCCTCTTCGCTGATCGCATTGTTCATGCTGATTCGGGCGCCCGACATGCTCGTCGACAGAACCGGCATGGCAATTCTGTTTCCAAGAAAAACTGTTTCTATCTTGGGTTCAACGTTCTGTTTGGCCACCATCATCTTTAGCTTAACCCCTGAAAGCGCTTCAAAATTAGCTTCCCAAGTTTTACCTTGTCCAGCGCCACCAAAACCGATAGCTTTGCCGTACTTTTGCCCTTGACAAAGTCTGTCGGGGTTACCATCGCAGACTTTGTTGACGGCGCAGACCTTGGCGAGTTGGCGACGCGCAATGTCACGGTAATACCCAATGTCCTTTTCAGACGGTTGTTCAACAGTTGATGAGTAGTTTCGCTCGTACTTAGCCCGTTTATCAACAAATTCCGCATCACTTATCGAGACAAGGTTGTCTTTCCAATGCCAACAGACAGGACAACGCCAAGAAGCTGGGACCTTTTCTTTCCCTGACCCCGGAGGTAAGTTGGCTTTGGAGTCGCCCTTCTCATCGTCGAAAACAAAAGTTTCGCAGAATGAACAGATATACTTCAATCAGAAACACCCTAAGCTGGCTAAAATGTTTTCTTAGGTATTCTTTTGGGGCTTGTTTCTAAAAAACTTTTAGAACTTTAAAGTGAAGGCAAGACTTAATTAACAAAGAACTATTTTGTTGAATCGCAAAATCTTTGCGGGCAGGGGTCGCCGAGCATGGTCAAAGGCGTAGGCTTCAGGAGCCTATCCTGCAGAGGTTCGTGGGTTCAAATCCCACCCCCTGCACCTTTATAAGCAAAATAGCCTAGGGTGGTAAAAGGTGATGGGGTTCTTTACTTTTCCTGCACACTTGATGGTTGCTGATTACTTTCTCTTTCTGAAGATTTTAGCTCCTTGAAAATCAGTGACGTATTCGAATCCAGAATCTATGAGTGCGCAGATTTCTTGTTGAGTGTTTGCGACTTTTGAAATGTACTCGGCTTCTCCTTGAAAGAGTGCTTCTTCCAGTTGCACGTATAGCAGTGTGTTTTGGATGTTTCTGTGTCCTAATTGAAGCATTACATAGTACATGTCTTTGGTTTGATGGTAGAGTATTGTGCCTTTCCAGTATCTCAGAGTGTGGAAATGAATCTTGAGCAATCGTGGGTTTCCTATTTTGTTGGCGAGTTTTCTTCGTTGTCTTTGCAAGTTTATGGCGAAGTATTCTATGTCCATCCTCTGTGTCCTCTGCTTTCGTGCTTAGCCACTTCAGCGATGTCTGGACTATGGAATCCGCAATCCCAGCTACACTCCCAGTCAGATTCAAGGTTTTTTCGATTCGCCATGTGAGTCTTTTCCTCAGTATTGCTTAGTTCAAGCGTTTCTTAA
>DATJPJ010000125.1:0-8321 GCA_035506455.1 Candidatus Nanoarchaeia archaeon | reverse complement strand
TTCATGATTGAATTCAAGAAACTCTATGCCGAAGTTGTTAATGTTTTTGGTTAAATAGACGAGTTGAGCAGTCTCCGTTAATACTTTGAAGTTTGCATTGAGTTTTGTGTAAAGTATATTATCTTCTATGACCTGGTTGCAAAATGAGTGGAAAGTTGAAATGCTAAGGTCTTCAGAACCTCCCAACAAGTCAATAACTCGAGCTTTCAATTCTTCAGCAGCCTTTTGGTTAAAGGTTAAAGCCAGAATGTTCTCCGGTTTGATTCCCTTCTGAATGAGATAGGCAATTTTGCTTGATACCGTTAGAGTCTTGCCTGAACCAGCCCCAGCAATTATAAGAAGCGGCTTGTCTATTTCCTCCACTGCTTCTTTTTGTTGAGCGTTTAAATTGTCAAGGTCGTTCTTCAAGCGAGTTTTCTCCGTTCTTGCAAGTGCTTCCTGAAGTGTTTGGGAAGGCAGATTATCTTCAAGCTTAGCAGCTTTTAAGATTTGGTGTTTTCATCTGTAAAGAGAGCAATATTGAAAAAGAGGCATAGATAACAAAAATAAGAGCAGCAGATATGTTCTGGAATATAGAACGGTTAGCAAGGTGAAATTTTTTTTCTGAAACTACAATAATAGTTTTCACAGTGGTTTTCTCGCCGTTTTCTACTCATTGGTTTGCGCTTTGAAGAGACCAATTGATTTTGTAAAAAAAAGCACATAGAGGTTTTTAGGCTGCTGCGGTTATGGTTGTACTGAAGCTGAATTGGGTTATGCCAGTTATGTTCTGTGAAACTGATAGGGTTAATTCTATTGGAATTACTTGATTTGCGGTCAGGATTTGGCTGGAATAGTTCCACGTTAAGTTTATGTAGTCTGAGGCGTTGGATGGTGTCCAGTCTTGGGTTGTAATCCACAGGTAAATTGGTGTGTTGCATTCGTTTCTAACGTAGACTGTTAATGTGTTATTTGAACCGGGCTTCATTTGTGTCCAATATAGAGTGAGGGTTTTGTTGGTGCAGCCTTGATCCCAGTATATACCCACTCCTTGACCCGCGATTGAGTCTGAATGGGCGAGCGCTCTGCCTGTTTGCAGATTTGCTATTGAAATTGCCAGAATTATGACCATTAGGCCGAAGATTGTTGTCAATATGGTTTTTCTGCGTTCATTGTTTCTTTTTGATGGGCAGAAAAGTCCTTTTATGCTTGCTTTTGTTCGAAGTGTGGCTTTCCTAAGGTTGTTTTGCGGCATCATCGGGACCATCTATTGTTTATTAATATACACTATTATCAAATGTATAAAGAAATGTGACTGTCATGCAACTGCAACACTTCGAATTCATCATTGAAAAGTTGTCTGCAAGAGTCAAAAAGAGTGAGCTCAATGAAGATTTTTAACCTGCGCTCGACTTCAAAGTCAATATCAGCTGGTGTGAAAGTGCGAGCAAATGTAGGCGACGATTTTCAACAAGAAACAAAGTACTCCCGTAACATAAGCTTGGGATGGAGCTTGAATTGGGAAAAGAAGCCAGAGATTTACAAGAGCTACCCGAACTGCAAAACCGTGAAGTTGCCAACCCAATTAAGAGAGGTTATTACCTCTTTTTCTGAGACCCTGCGAGAACGCAAAAGCATACGCAATTTCTCATCGGAGCAAATGAGAAAAGGTGATTTGACTTTTCTGCTCTGGGCATCGACCGGAATTCAAAGGCGGGAACGCGGTTTCGATTTTCGAACAGCCCCCTCTGCTGGGGCATTGTATCCGATCGAAACATACCTAGCCGTAAATAACGTTGAAGATACAGAAACTGGTCTTTACCATTATAACATTAGAGATAATTCTCTGGAAGAAATAGAGAAAGGAAATTTTGGAGTTTCCATAGCCCATGCAGCATTGGATCAGCCGATGTGCACCGTTGCTCCTGTAGTGTTCATATGGACAGCCATATTCAACAGATCAAAATGGAAGTATTCACAGAGAGCTTATCGCTATATTTACTTGGACGCTGGGCATGTAGCGCAAAACCTTGCATTGGCAGCTACAAGCATCAACTGTGGATCATGCCAAGTTGGAGCTTTCTTTGATGATGAAGTTAACTCATTAATTGGTTTAGATGGTGTAGAAGAAAGCGCCGTCTATCTTTGCGCAGTTGGCCACCCAAAATAATTTAATAATGGCTTTGAGAATAGAGTAATCTTGTTGCTGTACCTAATGCAGTTCCGTTTATTAAAACTAAGGTGCGCAATTGTGGCTAAAGTTCTCCTTGCAAGATCGCAAAGATTTGAATGTATCAGGAAATTTAAACGGATAAATAAAGTAGAGGCTGTTGCTTGATGGTCTCAGAGGATATGCGCAAAAAGGCCTTGGAAGACGCCCGCGCGACCGTGGCTGCGAGATTGCAGGCTAGGCATTCGGATATGTCAGAAAACGAGCAGGCGCTTTTTCTTGTTATAGAGCAGCATCTTGGATTGAATAGACAAAAATGTATGGAACTCCTGCGAGCTCATAAACAGCGAGAATTTGATCGTTTGGTCGTGGAGGAATACAATCGAAATCTGGCAATGCTTAAGGACGGAAAAGGAAGACCGACTGATTATTTCAAGATGTTAGAGAACATAGTTGTGCCTGTTAAAGTTACTGACGAGCAAAAGATCCTTGGCTGGGGTTTTCGTTTTAAAGATGAAGTTACAGGTTCAAAGAGTCCGCCGATCCGTGAAATCTTCCGACAAAAGAACGCTGCAGCATCTAAAACAGTCTCTATTAATGACCGCGAACGGTTCATTCAAGAGGTGCGGAGTGAATACGACGGAAAAATCTTTGAACACCATTTTGATCGTATGCAGGTTGGTTGGGAACCGGGAAAAAAGGGAACCGAACGTTTCTTCACGGTAAAGTTTATGCTGCGCGCTTGCTAAGAAGTCGCTCTTTGAAATTCACACCAACACTCAATACTTATGACTTACGTCATAATATTTATATAACGGCGCTTAGCAGTTTAGTTTAGAGGCCAAGGTCTTGTCGACCAGCAAACTAGAACTTTGCATAAACATAGCTCAGTTACTAACTGAATCCGGCCCCCAAACTACGGAACAACTTAAAGCGCGTTTAGAAATTAATTCCAACTTGTTGCATAGACAATTGAAATTCCTTGTTCTCCAAAACGTGATTAAAATAGAGAACACTGGTCCCAGTATTGCCTACCGCATAGCCTCACGAGGCATCAAAATATTGGAATTCTTCAAAGTGCTACCCTCAAGATTTGAAGGCATTGAAGCGTCCACCTAGTTTCTTTTCATCTTCGTCGTCCATAGTGTTTCTCTTTTACATCTCTAACGTGAGTTATGTGTGAAAAAATGAAGTCTTGCTCCGAAACGGTTTTGTCCATAAGGTCTTGGATGGCGGCACTCAAATTACCATGATAGTAAGGGACAACAATTTTTTGAGCAAAATCTTTCAGTAAGGAAGCCGAAACATTATGAAAAGTCAAGTCTACCCTAAGATCTTCCTCTGAGATTAAGACTGCAGTTTTCTTTTTCATAGATGTCTACCCGAGAGTCTGGCTATAATGTAAAACGCATAAAAAGCGACTCCAGAAAAGACTCTCATGGGCAGGTGAGAGAGGGGTGTTTAAGTAAATAAGCTAAAATAGAAACATTTTGAGGCAAAAAAACTGGTTGTTTTGTTTATTGTTTGAAATCGCGCTTTTGCAAAAAATTAGCTTGTGTTTGACACTGTCAGTGGAAGCTCCACTTGTAATATTTTAAATATGAGTTGTTTCGATAGGTCGAAGCAGGGATAATTTTGGAGAGTTTGTAAAATGAATGTTAGAAAAAACAAAACAGCGCATACTCACGCGCAAAAAATTAGGATGAAACAAACTGCTATCGCCGCGGTCTTAGTGCTGCTTCTCTTTTCTATTGTCTTCGCAAGCGTACCTTTAGGCAAAGCCCAGGCTGCTCCAACTATTCCGACGTATGCATTTATGGCAGTTGCTCCCAATCCTGCGGGAATCGGTCAGCAAGTGACCATTCTCATGTGGTTGGACAAAATCAACCCGACTTCAAGTGGTCCGTTAGGAACTAGGTGGCAAAATTACATGTTGTTGGTCACAAAGCCTGACGGGACTTCCCAGAACTTGGGTCCCTTCACGCCAGATGATGCAGCATACGCATATGCCACTTATACGCCGGATCAAACTGGTACATACACTTTGGTGTTTAGCTTTCCGGGACAGCAAGTAACGGGTATAGGCGGAATGATTCCCGTTCCCATTAATGCCTACTATGGACCAAGCAACTTCACCGCCAAACTTGTTGTGCAGCAGCAGCAAATTGAGCCTTTACCTCAGACTCTGCTTCCATCAGGATATTGGACTCGACCTGTAAACGCTCAGAACCAACAATGGTATACAATCTCTGGAAACTGGTTAGGGATTGGCGGGACGGCCTTTGGAGCCACGAACTATAATCTTACCGGAAACCTGAACCCATACACGACTGCTCCCAATAGCGCACACATCTTGTGGACGAAGCCCTTGGATTTTGGCGGTTTAGTTGGCGGTGAGTTTGGTGGTGCTGCAGATAGCAACTATTATACAGGAAAAACTTACGAACCGAAGTTCACTCCGCCGGTAATTATTAACGGAGTGCTCTATTACAATTCGCCAGATCCTCCAAAAGAGGGCTTCTACGCGGTTGATCTTCGAACGGGCCAAACAATTTGGTGGCAAAACAGCACTGGGGCTGCTACTCTGATAAATTCAGCGATCCTTGGTTCAATGGGGTATCCAGGCATCTCTTGCGGTCAAATATTGAGCTATCATTCGCCCAACCAAGAAGGGTCGCTACCGTATCTTTGGTACATGGCTGCTGCGGCTCCTTCAGGCACAGGAATCAGCAACGCGCAAGCTGGAGTTCAGTATTATATGTACGATGCCAACACTGGAAACTTAATCTTGACTTTCATGAATGCGCCAACTGGCGGTGTGAAAGTAGAAGGGCCTTCGGGGGAACTGTTAATCTACTTTATGGGCAATAATTGGGTAGCGATGTGGAATTCGACACTTGCAGTGACAGCTTCTATGCCGGCGGGCACTGGAACGAGCTTATGGACTTGGAGACCTGAAACAGGTATGGCGTTAAACTGGGCAAGCGGGTTGCAATGGAATGCTACTGTTCCTATGATGTTTGGACAATCGATTTCGTCAATAAACTCTGGCGTAATACTAGCAACCACTGGAAACATCATTCTACCTCAAAATTGGCAGATGGAGATAGGATACGACGCATCAACTGGAAAACAACTTTGGGTTCAAAACAGGACGACTCCTCCAGGGGCTACTGCGTTTGGACTGATGGGGCCAATGACTGATGGCGTTTACACTGAATTCTTGAAGAACACTATGCAATGGTACGGATATTCTGTATACACAGGTCAGCAGGTTTGGGGCCCAACGACTGCGTACACTAATGCATGGGGAAGTGAACAGCTCAGTTCAGACAGTGCATACGGTATAGTTTTCGGTAAAGCAATAGATGGCATCCATGCAGTCAACATTACGAATGGACAGAGCTTATGGGACTTCTATGCATCTGACAGCGGAGTCAACTTCCCAGGATTCAGCACGTATCCCTTTGAAGGCGGTAGTTTGACTATTGCCGATGGAATACTCTTTGCTCCGACAGGAAACTCGCACAGTGACCCGTTATTCAGAGGAGCGGAACTCGACGCTATTAACGTCAATTCGGGCAAGCAAATCTGGAGCATAAACGGATTCTTCGAAGACACCATGCCGATCGCAGATGGCATTTTAGTCGCCCTTAACGGATACGATAACCAGTTATATGCGTTCGGTAAGGGACAAAGCGCGACGACAGTGCAAGCAACACCAGGAACAGGAGGCGCGGTAACTATTCAGGGAACCGTAACGGATCAATCTCCGGGCCAAACTTGTCTTGGCCAGCCAACAGCCGGTACCCCCGCTGTTTCAGACGATAGCATGAGCGCTTGGATGGAGTATCTTTACATGCAACAACCTATGCCGTTGAACGTCAAAGGTGTGACCGTGACCTTAACGGCAGTAAACTCAGCAGGCAACACCTATGATGTTGGCACAGTCACTTCTGACAGCAGTGGACACTACGGTTTAACATGGAATCCGCCGGCTTCAGGCTACTTTACCATAAAAGCTCAATTTGACGGCACAAACTCATACTACAGCTCAACGTCGGAAACCGGAATAGCAATCGGTTCAGGAGCATCGGCAGCACCAAGCACATCAACCAATCCTAGCCCAGCGCAAGCACCAAACAGCGGAATTTCAACTGAAATATACGTTGCCATAGCTGCACTAGTTGTCATAATTGTAGTGATAATCGCAGCAATCGCGCTACGACAACGAAAGTAAAGAAATCATCCCTCTTTCTTTTTTTTGTGAAAGAAACAGGCCCATTGAAAGTGAGGCTGAGCGGACTCTGGATTGACTACCTCTTTGAACGTAAGATATCAGTCAGTGCGCTCTCCATGTTTTGGTTGTCCAGAGACCCAGCAAACCCAATTCAATGACAAGCTGTTTCAAATTCCAAATCGAATTACCAGCAGGCTTAATTTATTTTATTAGTGCCAGGATAATAGTATTCACCTGCAGCGCTTCATCAAGGAGAAAGCCACGTGAACAAGTTAATCGTCGCTTCGACGGCTTTAGTTTTGGTTTTCTCTGTTTTTGTGGCTTCGTTTGTTACTCTACGCCCTTCAGCAGACCCGAAGGGCAGCCTTGATCAATGTTACGTTGGCGTGGCGTTTTGCGGCAACACAACCTCTGAGGCGAAATTGCTAATTGATAGGGTGAAAAGCTATACCAATCTTTTCATTATGCAGTCTGGACCAGTGAGTCATAATGAGACGGCTACAACCGAGGTTTGCGATTATGCTGTGGCCGCCGGATTAAACATCATCGTGTATTTTGGCGATCTCAATCCAAGAGTGCTTATTGCTAAAGATCTTGAGTGGCGCACAGCTTGGACAATCGCGGCAAAAGAGCGTTATGGCGGCCGATTTTTAGGGGTTTTCTATTATGATGAACCTGGAGGAATATGGCTTGACACCAACTGGACTTCCGTTGGGAATTTTTCCTCTCGGTTTGCTCTGAACTCCAGTTCCACCTATGAATCGGCGGAGCAAATGTTTGTTGGGGGGTTGCAGAGGGATGGAGGCGTTATTATGCTTAAGAACAATTCAATACCCATCTTTGTTTCAGATTATGCTTTGTACTGGTTTGATTATTTGGCCGGTTATGATGTTGTTTTTGCTCAGGTGGGTTGGAACAGTAGTTTTCCTCAGCAGATCGCTTTAGACAGAGGAGCGGCGACCATGGCGAATAAAAGTTGGGGTGCCGAGATAACTTGGAAATATGATTCATATCCGTACCTGGACAGCGGCAGCGAAATCTACAACCAAATGGTTGCTGCATATGAATCTGGCGCCAAATACATCACTATTTTCAATTACCCTCAACTGCCCGATAACCCCTATGGAGTGATGCAGGATGAGCATTTTGATGCTCTCAAGCAATTCTGGAATGATGCGGTAAGCCATAAGATTCTTCATGACTCAATAACGGTTCAGGCGGCTTTGGTTTTGCCAAGCGATTATGGGTGGGGCATGAGAAAGCCGGACGACAGAATTTGGGGTTTCTGGGGGCCAGATGAGAAATCTCCCAGTATTTGGGATCAGAGCAATAAACTATTGTCTCAATATGGCTTTTCACTAGACATTGTTTATGATGATAGCAATTTTTCGTTGGCTAACAAGTATTCTCAAGTTTACTGGTGGAATTCTCCATCAACTCAGTGATTGTAATCAATTTCCAAAAAAATGGCGTGCACTCCAATTGATAGTGAATTTGTATGTTTTGGAAGAACTTAAATTGCGAACTAGCCGCTTGCGGAAATGACTTTCGTGAAAAGGTTAATTTTGAGTTTGTTGTTTCACTGTTTGTCGGAACCGTGACTTCGGACCTGCCTTTGCATCTTCGGCATGAAACTCTGAATTGGAGTCTATGAATATCTTATTTCGAAAAGGAATTTTTTGTTTTTTTGATTCGTAATTTTTAGCTTGTCCCATTTTCAGCCTTTATGCGAACTGTAAAGAGAGCACAGTAGCGGCATGTAACTATTTCACAGGCGAAACTTGTCAATGTTTGGCCTATCCTGGCCTTAACGGTTTGACTCGCGTTTTTACCAGTTGTCTCGTCTGCTGGTTGTTTGTCTTTTCATTTCTTCCTCTATTTCTCGGTAAATGTTTTTCTCGGACTCCGAAACTATTGACAAGTCGGTTCCTG
>DATJPJ010000124.1:0-2970 GCA_035506455.1 Candidatus Nanoarchaeia archaeon | reverse complement strand
CTTTACAAACACTCTTTTAGGGCAGGTTAAGTTGAGGTTACTTGGTTGCTAAAGGCAAAATAACCATATTGGACATGCTCGTCGAACCTTGAGCAAACCGTGAGCCAAGGAAAATAATGGTGGCTGATGGCAGTTGAGAAAATTTAAAGATTTGCTGCTTTTTTTTGCCGTAATAGTATTCGTGATATCTTTTCTTTACTTCTTTACGTTCACTTCGTTCGGCTACGGCAATTGGGTCTTCGTAATTTTTAACATTGTATGTTTCAGCTTATTTTTCCTGCTAACAGGGTTTAGAAAAAAGATGACCCGCCTCCCTAACAGCGTTTACGTCGCCTTTATAGTGGCATTGTTTGCAGAAATGTACGGGTTTCCATTGACGATGTATTTGTTCATGGGAGTTTTTGGCTTGGGAAAAGTGTACTCGCTAGAGTTTTTGTTGACGAACGTTATGGGTCAGAGCCTCTTCTACAACGTCTTTCACTACTATATTTTTCCTGCTTCTAAGGTAGTAATGGGGGTGGGCATAACTCTCGTTATCTACGGGTGGAAAGAAATCTACCAAG
The DNA here is from genome assembly GCA_035506455.1 of Candidatus Nanoarchaeia archaeon. Lineage (GTDB taxonomy): Archaea > Thermoproteota > Bathyarchaeia > Bathyarchaeales > Bathycorpusculaceae > JADGNF01. The sequence continues at coordinate 2,407 of DATJPJ010000124.1, read as the reverse complement.
CAAAAGGCAAACTTGTCACTACTGGTCTCTACGCCAGAATTCGCCATCCACAATACGTTGGTTTTCTGCTCATAACTTTGGGATTGAATATTCAGTGGCTCACGATAATCACGTTTGCTCTTTGGCCGATTCTTGCGCTACTATATTATAGGCTTACAAAAACCGAGGACTCGGAAGTAGAATCCAAGTTTGGCGATGAATTTAGAGAATACAAACAGCATGTACCAGCTTTCTTTCCACGGTTGAACAAAAGTCAGAGTGAAACCAATACCAATTCAAAGTAGAAGGAAAGCAAGCACAAAACCGAGACAGTTGTGGTGCTCCGGCCGGGATTCGAACCCGGGTCCGTGACTCGAGAGGCCACTATACTTGACCGGACTATACTACCGGAGCACTAAACGCGAAGGGTATTCTACTGAGTCTTGTTTAATAAAAATAGTGATTAAAAGGAAAAAAGGAAAGTAGAGAAGCTTACTCTTCGCCGCCCATTCCGCCTGGAGGGCCACCTGGACCGCTCTTCGGCTTGGAAGAAGAGATTACGTCGTCAATGCGCAATATCATGGCTGCTGATTCTGCGGCGGATTTGAGAGCTTGCTCTTTAACTATTGCCGGTTCGATGACACCGTTGTCTATGCTATTCTGTATTTTGCCGGTGAAAACGTTGATTCCCATGAATTTGCCATCTTCTTTCTCATGTGCTGACCGAAGTGAAACGAGTATGTCTATGGGATCTAGACCAGCATTTTCCGCAAGAGTTCGGGGGATAACCTCAATGGCATCTGCAAATGCTTCGATAGCTAGTTGTTCCCTTCCGCCTACTTTAGTTGCGTATTTGCGAAGTTCGCGCGAGACTTCAATTTCAACAGCGCCGCCACCTGCAACGATTTTGTTGTTTTCTATGACATCGGAAACTACTGAGAGCGCATCAGTCATTGCACGCTCCGCTTCGTCAACCATGCGTTCTAAACCAGCACGGATTAGAATAGCTACGCTGTGTGGATCTTTACACTTTTCAACGAAGATCATTTTGTCGTCGCCTATTTTGCGCTCTTCAACTGTGCCTGCAATGCCCAGATCTGTTGCTTTGAGATCGTCTAAGTCGGAGACAATTCTTGCTCCTGTGGCGCGTGCTAGTTTTTGCATGTCAGATTCTTTTACGCGGCGGGCTGCGATAATGCCTTCTTTGCTAAGGAAGTGTTGAACCATGTCGTCAATACCTTTCTGACAGAAGACCACTTGAGCGCCTGACTTCTTGATTTTAGTTGCCATATCTTGAAGCATATCATTTTCTTGGTCCATGAAGGCTTTCATTTGTGTTGGGTCGCGAATGCGGATTTCAGCGTTAATCTCAGTTTTTTCAATTTCCATAGCAGCATCGAGAAGGGCGATTTTGGCATTTTCCTTTTTGCGAGGCATGCCTGGGTGAACAATTTCTTTGTCAACGATAATCCCTTGAACGAGCTGTGTTTCGAGGAGGCTTTTGCCCGTTTTCTTGATCATTTGAATGTTGTCTATGTCAGCAATCATTTTTTCTCCTCGTTGCTCGGCAATTTGGGAGACCGCGTCAATAGCTATTTGGGCAAGGTGCTCTCTTGCAGTGCCAACTGCTTTACTACTCATTGTGGTTAATGCTACTTTGAGAAGCGTTTTGCTGTCTTTAATGTCAACTGGGACGGAGACTTTACCTACTACTTCGATAGATTTTTGGGCTGCTTTACGATAGCCGCTTACGAGTATCGTGGGGTGGATGTTTTGGTCAAGAAGTTCTTCGGCTTTCTTTAGAAGTTCGCTTGCAAGAACAACTGCTGTTGTGGTTCCATCACCAACCATATCGTCTTGTGTTTTGGCGATTTCGACCATCATTTTCGCTGCAGGATGCTCAACTTCAATTTCATTAAGGATTGCCGCGCCGTCGTTGGTTATTGTGATGTCGCCGAGGTTGTCGATGAGCATCTTGTCCATGCCGCGGGGGCCTAATGTAGTTTTAAGGACTTCGCCAATGACACGGGCAGCCATAATATTGTTTCTTTGGGCTTCTTTGCCTCTACTTCTTGTTGTACCTTCTTTGAGGATTAGGACAGGTTGTCCTGAGCCTGTTGTTGTTAAGTATGCCATACCATTAACCTCTTTATTCTAGTGCAGAATCTTATCGGATTTATGCAAAAAAACAAACGTCCATATAAACTTTAAGGCTTAGATAAGCGCTTTATAAAAGTTCAAGCAAATGTTTGATGAACTCAAACATAGTTTATCCGCTTTGGCGCCATTTTGTTTCAAGCGCTCTAAATTATCGTTGACCTAATACTTGGAGTTGCGCAACATGTTCTGTAGTGAACATTTAGTACCGAAAAGCCAAGTTATATGACATGAAATGTAGACAGAAAGTAAAACTGAAAGAAATTGTTTT
>DATJPJ010000123.1:0-5215 GCA_035506455.1 Candidatus Nanoarchaeia archaeon | reverse complement strand
TTTTTGTTTGAAAGGACGTAGTATTTAAGATGTTGCAAGTGGAGCCTCCACTTACACTCAACGTCATTATTAATTCAAAATGAAGTCTTCATTTTCTGTTTGCCTCAAAACAAAACTTTTGTTGAAAATCCACAAAGGAATGAAGACTTTGTTCTGAGGAAAAAGGGGGATTTGTGGAGATGTCTCCAAGAAATTTATGTTGAGCTCTTATCAGAAAAAGGGGTTATGCGGGAGATTTTGCCACAATAACTTTATAGACGCCATAAAAGATTAGATTTGAAAGTGGCTTGGAGGATGCAGGCTTGAAAGTGTTTCGTTATGACTCCGTCAAACTCGAAGATGTAACGACCGATGGCGCGTCCAAAGTCAAAATCCGCTGGGTTATAACTAAAGAGATGGGCGCACCAAATTTTGCAATGAGAGTTTTCGAAGTCGAAAAAAATGGCTACACGCCTCTGCATAAGCACCCCTGGGAACACGAAATCTTCATCCTCGAAGGTGAAGGTCAGCTATTTGATGGTAAAAAAGCCGTCTCGTTCAAGGCTGGAGACGCAATTTTTGTTCAAACTGATGAGATGCATCACTTCAAGAATAGTGGCGGAAAAGTTTTGAAGTTCATCTGTCTAGTTCCTTATGTTAAGGAATAGGTCCTGTCAGAAAGTTTGTTATCGTTTTTAGTCTATTTTTTAGCCTGTCTGCTCTTGTGGCTTAGGCTTCTCCTTGGGTTTGTAATGAGTAAAGGCTAAGGCTCCTCCAATGACTCCTAAGACCAGTCCGACCAAGTAGCCGCCACCTACTACGATTGTCAAAGCTGAAAAAGCGATTACGGTTATGGCCCCTTCTTTTACTCTTCCTATGTGGATGAGGTATGCTCCGACCAGAACCATCACGCCCAAGATTATTGATGCTGACCCCAGCACCTTAAAATCCGCTCCAACGAGTGCATGTCTTCGGAACTCGCCAAGTCCAAGCTCTAGCCCCCATCGAGCACGAAATATGTGTAGAACTCCTTGCAGGATGATGATAGCGCCAGAAACAAGGGACAAGATAAAGCCGGTGTTAACCATGTTTTGGTTCGATTGAGCTTGAAGTTGCTCCATGAGTAAACATTCGTGGATTTTACTAATAATGGTTCCTCTTTGGTTTTCTCTCGTCAAATGGCAGATTTTATCCTGATATTGTTAAAGTATAAGAGACCCGATCATAAACACCAAAGAACAAACGCGCACCTGAAGGAGAAAATGATGCACCACAGTCGCCTAAGCATTATTCTGTTTGCCGTAGGCGTCACTGTCCTCATAGTTTTGAACCTTTACACCTTCGTAGCTGCTTATCCTGAGACTTATGCGCTGTCACCGGGCATTAACGCGACAGGGAGTATACTTGCAAAAGACTTTTCAGCATACTACGTCGCTGCCTGGAGACTGTGGCACAACCCTTCACACATCTATGCTGTAGGCGCTTTGGGAGGTGGAGAACCCGTCATCAACCCCGCCCCTGAAACCTACAAATATCTGCCCTCTTTCCTGTTGCTATTATCGCCGTTGCTAGTTTTGAAATATCAACAAGCACTTTTGGCGTTCGATATTGCGCAATTTCTTCTTCTGCCACTAATGGCTCTTCTTCTCTATCGAATGCTGGAAAAGAAAGGACTAATCTTGACATTCATCGTGATGGTTATTGCGTTGTTGCTTCCTTTTCCGACATCTCACTGGGGATTTTCGCCAAGCTATTACTGGCAATGGGCTGAGGGTCAAGCCAAAGTCTTGGAAACCTTCTTGCTCCTGCTTAGCGTATATTTTGCTAGTCGCAGTCGCCCCGTGCTTTCTGGTATTATCTTGGCCTTGGGTTTTTTTGATCCCCGCTTTGGCCTTTTGGCCGTGCCTCTTTTCGTGATGTACAATTGGAAAAGTCTCAAGTTGGCGCTGCCAAGCTTGATTGGTGCATTGGCGCTTTCGAATATTGTATTACTTTATCCTGGGACGTGGCCTCGTTTTGTGGATATGGTGTTTCTGTCGAGCTTGAGCACTCCGCTGTATTATTATTCGCTCATTCCCTTTTTCACGTTCGTGATTCTCATATTTATCAATTTGAAAGAAATGATTGTCACCTTTGACTACTACAATGTGTTTGAACGGTACACGAAAAATTGGAGGGTTCAGAAGTAGCATTTCCAATTATTCATGAGTATTGAATGGCATTTTTTGAATGCGTGGATATATTGTCTCTTTGCTTTCGCTACGATTATATCCTAGTGACTGCATAGCACTCTGGGTTTCGGGGAGTTTTACCCTTGAAGTATGATGTTATAATCGTCGGTGCAGGTCCTGCAGGCATTTTCTCAGCATTGGAGCTAACTGAAAAGAACAAACTGAATGTTCTGGTTCTAGACAGGGGTCCAGAAATCGACCAGCGCAAATGCCCTTCGAGCCGCGGCTTGGAGTGCAAACATTGCGAACCATGCTCAATCCTTTCGGGCTGGGGAGGTGCGGGCGCTTACAGTGACGGCAAACTCACTTTGTCCACGGAGGTAGGTGGCTGGCTAAACCAGTACGTAACTGAAAAAGACTTAGAAGAACTCGTGAAATACGTGGACGCTATCTACTTGAAGTTCGGCGCCAGCGAGCAGGTCTTCGGTGGCGAAACGGACGAAGTTGACGAAATAGACAGGCAAGCAGCCGCAGCAGGTTTGCGTCTAATTAAACAAAAAGTTCGTCACATGGGGACAGAGAAATGCGCAGACACACTTCGCATGATGCGCAAAGAACTTAAAGATAAAATTACTTTCATGCCACGGACTGACGTAAAGAAACTGCTAATCACAGAAAACCACGTCGGCAAAACCATTAAAGGTGTCGAAACAGTCAAAGGCGAAAAATTCTATGGTAAATACGTCATCGTTGCGCCCGGAAGAGGTGGCGCGGAATGGTTGCAAACTGAAGCTCAGATGCAGGGTCAAAAAACTGTCAATAATCCTGTGGACGTTGGTGTGCGCGTTGAAGTTTCCGCAACGGCTATGGAAAGATTAACCAAAGTGCTCTATGAACCTAAGCTTATTTATTATTCAAAGATTTTTGACGACATGGTGCGCACATTTTGCGTTTCGCCCTACGGTGAAGTTACAACGGAATCCTATGATGGAGTTTTGACGGTAAATGGTGGTAGTTACGCTGAACGAACTACTGAGAATACAAATTTTGCCATTCTTGTGAGTACGTCGTTTACAGAACCGTTTAAGGAACCAATCGCCTACGGCAAATACATAGCAAGACTTTCCAACCTGCTCAGTGGCGGAGTTATGGTGCAGCGTCTTGGTGACTTGGTTGCAGGTAGACGCAGCACACCTGAACGCATAAGCCGAAGCGTTATCACACCTTCTTTGAAGAATGCAACGCCCGGTGATTTGAGTTTCGTCTTGCCATACCGTTATTTGGCAGATATTCGTGAGATGCTACAAGCATTGGATGTTATTGCACCCGGAGTACATTCGCGCGACACTTTACTCTACGGGGTAGAAGTCAAGTTCTACTCGTCACACCTTCAACTGTCGAATTCCTTGGAATCGAAGATCCAAAACATGTTCACAATTGGCGACGGCGCGGGCGTAACTAGAGGATTAATTCAAGCATCCGCTTCAGGTGTCATCGTCGCCAGGGAAATTCTAAAGCGCGAAAAATTGAAGTGCTAAGAATGGATGCGATTGCGCAAGAAATCAAGTGCAGCCATTGCGGTGCCCCTGTGGAGTTCAAACCAGGCGAAATTATAGCAACTTGCAAGTACTGCGGATTCACAACGGTTATTGAGACGGGACAGGCTTTCACTTTTGAGCACTCGCTTATTCTAAATAAATTTGATGTTGCTAGCATTGAGGTTCCAATCAAAGACTGGATGAAGGGAGGCTTCCTAAAACCCGGTGATCTAGCCAGCAAGTCAAAGCTTGCCGAAAAGAACCTCGTTTACTTACCGTTTTGGGTAGTATCAGCCCATGTGAAGAGTACCTACAAGGGCATTTTCGAACGTATTGCTCCCGCCATTGTTAAGGAAGGCACTATTGAAAAAGAGTATGACTGGCTTATTCTTGCCCGAGAAGCTTCAGATTTTCCGACACGCGAGTACAAGGTTCCACTTGAAGGCAAGATCCCATACGACTTTCGCAAGATAGAGACTTTTGCCAAGTTGCTTAACAGCGAAATTGACAGAGACAGCGCGATCGAAATGACAAAAGAACAAGTTGATGCTCATCACCGTTTTCTGCTCCAACAAGAAGTTGACCGCATAATCGACATGCAGACGGAAATCACTCTAAAACAGATTGTTTATCTGCACGCGCCCGTATGGTTCATCAAGTACGAATACAAACATAATCTTTACCAGTTGCTCATCGACGGCGCGACGGGAACTACTATAAAAGGCGACATTCCTTCTTCAAGATTCTAAGCTCCATTTGCCCTGATAAACTTTAAAAGCGACTCCTTTATATCAACGAATAATAAAAAAAGGCGGAGATAAGAAAATGAGCGAGAAAAACGATGTATATTCAGACGTGAAAGGTCAAATGCGCCTTTCCGAGCGCATAGCCGCTTTTGTTCCTGGTTTCCACGGCTACAAGGAAAAAGAGCTACGACGCGAAAGCGACAAGCTAATCAGAAATCACTTGTACCTGAAACTTTCCGCAGACAAGTCGGATCTTCGAGATATTTCGCAAAAACTGACTGATCGCCGTTATTTCGATGTCATGACAGACATGGATCGCCTCTTAGCTAAAATGGACCGTGTCGTCGAGAAAGTCAACCACGCATCTTACGGTTACAGTGGCTTTTTTGACGCAGTTAAAGTAAGAGAAGAGAACCTTGACCACATGATAGACTTCGACAATAAACTAATTGATGGTGTAAACGCACTATCAACTGAACTCGACGCCTTCAAGTCAGACTTAGCGAGCGGTCAAACGTCGAACCTGAAAACGCGGGTTCAAAACGTTACTAACAAACTGGAAAGTTTGGAAGATACATTCGATCAACGTAATGAAGTAATCCAAGGAGTGAGCTAAAATGCCACAAGTAATAGAATGGGTTAACGCAAGTGCGGACGATATAATCTACAAGTATCCAATCGAAGACATCACATGGGGCGCACAACTAGTAGTACATGAATACGAGGTTGCTGTGTTCTTCAGAGACGGTAAAGTCTATGACGTTTTCCAGGCTGGCAGGCA
>DATJPJ010000122.1:0-7186 GCA_035506455.1 Candidatus Nanoarchaeia archaeon | reverse complement strand
AATTTTATGCAGACACGTTGAACACAACGCCTACAACACTAAAATTGCTTCAACAAATCTGTTTTTTCCAAAATATGACCACAGTAATGACATTTCAAAAGCAACGGCTCTCTATTCTCCACGCGAAACTTTGCTGTTATCGGTTCACTGGTATTGCTAATGCAGCATGGATTGTCGCATTTGACAATGTCTTCAATTTTTTCAGGCAATTTCACTTCAACTTTTTCAACCACTTTAAAGTCGCGCACGATGTTTATGGTTGCTTTGGGTGCGATGAGCGCTATTCGGTTGACCTCTTGGCGGTTTAACGCGCGGCTTTCGATCTTTACAATGTCTTTACGGTGCATCTGTTTACTGGGCACGTTGATTGCGATGGTAACGACTTGTTTTTCGTGGCCTGTGATGCCTAAAATTTTGACGACCTCCAGAGCGTAGCCGCCGTTTATGTGGTCTATTACTGTGCCGTTCCTAATTTTGGATACTCGCACTATCTCGTTATCTATGCTCATCTTCGGGTCGCCTATGGATTTTTCTGTCTTTGTGGTAGATAACGGTTGCTGTGTGCGAATCATCAGCGCAAAAGTTATGTTAACTATAACCTGAGGAAAAAGTGACAGCAGTTCTTAAATTGTCTCATAGCATCCAGTATTGTTATGGATACCTTGGTTGATGACGTTGGAAGTTTCCCTTTTCCTCAGTCGACTAATAGAGATGCGTTTAGTAGAGGTTATGATTTCGCGAGACGTGCAATCATAGCTGGAGAAGACCCTTCCAAAGATGATTTTACCCAAAGAAACTTCTGTGATGTTGTCCTTGACTCGTTTCGTAAGAAGCTTCAAACTGGGCTTGACGTTGTCAATTTTCCCCAAAATCAGGACGCTATTAGAAAGGTAAGCGAAGTTATTCACAAAGCCATGGAAACCGGCACTTTTATCGTAGATGAGAAAGAAGCCATTCTTCCTGAAGTTCACATAATTAACGCAGAAGCAAAGCGGCTCAGCGAAGAGTTTAGTAAGAGAATTTCTTTGCGTGTGTCAATTTTCGGCCCGATGGAACAGTATCTTAAGGAAATTGGGACTTCGGCGTACGTTGATGTGTTAGAAAGCTTTGCGGAAACTATCCGGCGTTTCTGCGTGAGCAGCATTCTGGACAATAAATACATCAAGACCGAGGTGATATCAATTGATGAGCCCAGCTTCGGTTTTCTTAATGTAAACGCCGATAGCAGCCTTCTGAGCGAAGTTTTGAATAAAGCCTTAGACTTTCGTGGGGTTACGAAGCAGATTCATTTGCACTCATCGGCCAGATTGCCTGACTTGCTTGGCGTGAAAAACATTGATGTTCTTTCGTTTGAGTATGCGGCTTCTCCAAAAAACATTGAGGGTATTTCCAAACGCATGTTGGAAACTGCGGACAAATTTATTCGTGTTGGTATCGCTCGAACAGACATAGACGCTATTATTGCGGAACTCCATGACAAGGGTTCTGACAAACCTTCAGCTGCTCAGCTGGTTGAATCGCAAGAAGCTATTCGGAAGCGTTTTGTTTTTGCGAAAGAAAAATACGGTGAACGTTTGACTTTTACTGGACCGGATTGCGGTTTAGGCAGTTGGCCTAGTCAGGAATCTGCGAAGTTGCTGTTAGAAAGAACGGTTAATGCGGTTAAAATCGGCTAATTCTTTCGGATTTTGCATTTAACTTATTTTTGAAACAAAAAAAGAAAAAATATTGTTTTAGGATTGTGGGGATGGTGGTGGTTGTTCCGGTTCTGGTGTCATAACCGTTTTCTTCTTGGCGGCGTTTGCTTGCTGCAACTGAGTTAGGTCTTTGAATCCGTATGTTCCAATTGGTGGCCAGCCTGCTTCAGGCATGGATGCTGGAACCAGCATGATTGTGTTTGTTTGCGATTGTTGACCTAGTTCGTAAAGTATGTTCATCCATCTGAGTCTTAAACCCTCAGCGCTTGATTCGTACATTTTTGCTGCTTCGATCATCTTTTGTGATGCTTCAAATTCAGCTGTGGCTAGGGTTACTCTTGCCATTCGTTCTCGTTCTGCCTGTGCTTGCCTGGACATGGCGTCTTGGAGGTTGCCTGGGATGATTACGTCTCTGACTTCTACGGCTGTAGCTTTAATGCCCCATGCTTCGGTTTTTTCGTCGATGATTTCACGCAGGTGTGCACCTACTTTTTCACGTTCTGCCAAAAGTTCGTTAAGCGAGACTTTGCCGATTACTTCTCTTAGTGTCGTTTGAGAGGCTAGTTGGGTGGCTTGGAAATAGTTTTCTACTTGTAGTACTGCTTTTTCGAGGTCTACGGGTTTCATGTAGAGGACTGAATCCACGTTTACTGGCACGTTGTCCTTCGTTAGGGTAGATTCGGTTCGGAATTGAATTGTGTCGAGTCGTGTGCTTATTTTTAAGGGTGCCCTGTCGATGAGGGGTATGAGATAGATTATTCCAGGTCCTCTCATGCCAACGTATCGTCCGAGACGCAAGACTGGCATGCGTTCCCATTCTCGTAGGACGCGAATGCCGCTGAGGAAGAAGACGACAACGACTAAGGCTATAAATCCTAAAATTGGCGTTAAAACGTCAACCATACATTTTACCTTCGCTTGTTATTGGAGAGGCTTGTGGAGTTAAGCTTTTTCCTTCCAGGGTTTCACGAGGAGCGCCATGCCCTCTAAATCGACGACCTCAACGGTCTGTCCGCTCGCAATAGGAGTGGTTTTTGAGATTGCTTCCCAGAATTCTCCGTTAATTCGAATCTCGCCTTTTGGTTTCAGGTCCGTTACGGCGACGCCCGTTGCTCCGATAAGGGCTTCAGTTCCGGTTTTCACTTTTGCCAGCTGTGCCTTTGCAGCTGCGTAGCCTAGCAGAGCAGCGATTACTAGTGATACGGCTGCTATGACGATTAGAACTATTGTCACCTGCGAACTTGATTGCAGTGAAACCGCGTTGAAAATGGCTCCGGCTATTGCAATTATGCCTATGAAGGCTATCAGGGCAATCCAGGCGTTCATGTGTTTATCCCGTTGATGTTTTTGTACGATTGTGCTTATAAAGAATTAAGAGCGAGTATTCTGACTGCTTTGATTTTTAGGTTTTAAAAGATGAGAAAATTGCCTCTTAAAAGGAGGCAAGATTTTTTTAAACTATGTAGGGTATTGGGCTTTTGGGCGTGTTTTGCGTGTCTATGTGTGGCGTCGGTGATGGAAATCTTCGTTGTGGCGATGGATTCAGTGGTTGTGGCGGTTCGGGTTCCATTCTTGTTGGCATCGTAAAGTGACTATTCGTCATTTTCAACCTCCTTTGCAATTGGTGTTATGGTGAGTTCGACGAGTTTTTCTTCGCGCAGAATAGTTAGCTTGGCTGGTTTGCCTGCTACGTCTTCTGAAAGCAGCCTTGGGAGGTCGTAGAAGTCTGTAACGGGTTTTCCGTTGAATGCTACGATGACGTCACCCATGTTTAAGCCAGCTTGGCGTGCGGGTGCCCCGGATTCTACTTGGAATATCATGACTGCAGTTTCTTGTTCTATGCCTGCTTGCTCTTGGATTTCCTGCGGGATAGCTACTGTGTTGGCGACGAGTCCGAGGTATGCGCGCTTGGCTTTTCCACCGGTAATTAGGCGGTCTGTCACTCTTTTTACGCGGTTTATGGGGATTGCTATGCCTCGTTGCCAGACGTAAGCGGAGTTGATGCCTATGAGTTTGCCTTCTGCGTTGACTAAAGGTCCGCCGCTGAATCCTGGGTTAAGTTTTGCGTCTGTGGCGATTACGTTTTCCATGGCTGTGCCCCGGAAGCCCCGTATTGTGCTGTCCGGGTTGGTTATGATGCCTGTGGTTGCTGTGGGCTGTTTTCGGTTGAACGGGTTTGCTAGGGCTAAAACAAATTGGCCTGTGTTAGCGTCGTCGGAGTTGCCCGTTTCGATTGGTTGGAAGTTGCTGTTGTCGACTTTTAGGAGTGCGAGGTCGTTGTATGCGTCTGTGCCTACTACCTTTGCTTCGAATGTGTGTTCTCCTTGGCCGACGCGAACTGTGCCACAGCCTTGTAGGACGTGGTTGCACGTTACGATGTATCCTTGCTTGTCAAGGACTACTCCTGTGCCCCTGGACATCTGGGCATTTACGCTAACAACTGACTTGGCAAGTTTTTGCACAAGCGCGGTTGTTGCGTCGCTAATAGATTTGAGGAGTTCTAAACTGTTAATTTGTTGGGTCATGTGTTTTACCTGTACAGAGTATATGGGTATGATTGTATTTGTTGACTGGGAACCTGCTGTAGTCGGTCACAAAATATTGGATTGGACTATTATTCAATGATTAATCAGGACGTTAAACGCTAAAACTCAGGGTTTTGTCAGTTGATTGACTCAAAAACCGCCGTTCTTACGCCATTAACACTAGAAGGGATATTATCAAAGTGGTGCCACCGCTCACGATTAGAATCTTGCCCATATCATTTTGTTTTTCATTTTTTGCATCGAGTGCTTTGGTCAGGTCTCTGGAGTCATCCTGATAGATTTTTCCGTACTTACCATAAGAAACTATCCTTCCATCGACTCCTACGCCCGCCCCCAACGCTAATAGAATTGCTCCTTCAAGAAACATAAGAACGGCAAATGTAGTTCGCGCATCGGTTCCAAAGAAATATGCAGCGTTTGACCAAAATTGTGAACCAAAGAAGACGACCAAGAAAAGGTTCGCGACAATTATTATGCTTGACAAACTGGCAAACTTTATGAGAAAACTTTTCCATCTAAACGTGTTGTTTCTCATCTGTTTCAAGGATGATTCCTTAAAGATTTGTTTGGGCGATGTTGCTTTTACGTCTTTTGTCGATTGAATCTCGCATTTTGTTGAACGAAAGGATGACCTCAAATTTCGAAATGTAACATTAGAGTTGGTTTATAAGAAACAAAATATGAAAAAAGGTTGATGCAGAGGTTTATTCCATTGATGCTTCCATGGGATAATCTTCTAATTGTACCATTTCACCTTTGATGAATGCGAGGAGGTCGTGGTTAACTTCTTTTTTGTGGGTTGTACACATGCCGTGCGGTGCACCTTTGTAGATCTTAAGTGTGGCTTTCTTTACGATTTTAGCTGAGTGCAGAGCTGAGGCTGCAATTGGCACTATCTGGTCGTCATCACCATGCAAAATCAGCGTAGGCACATCAATTTTTTTAAGGTCATCAGTCTGGTCTGTTTCAGAAAACGCTTTTATGCAGAAGTATGCTGCTGGAAACCCAGCCATCATTCCTTGATGCCAAAAGTTGTCTCGAACTCCTTCAGAAATTTTTGCGCCAGGTCGGTTGTATCCGTAGAATGGCATGCTTAGGTCTTTGAAAAACTGTGAACGATCCGAAAGTACACCTTCTCGAAGCTGGTTGAATACTTCTATTGGTAAGCCGTCGGGGTTTTTGGCGGTTTTGACCATCAACGGTGGCACTGCGCCGATTAGGACAGCTTTTGATACGCGCTTTGATCCATAGCGGCCAATGTATCGGGCTACTTCGCCGCCGCCTGTTGAGTGTCCAACTAGAACTGCATCTTTTAGGTTTAGGTTTTCGATGAGTTCGTTTAGGTCGTCGGCATATGTGTCCATGTCGTTTCCGTTCCAGGGTTGACTTGAGCGTCCATGGCCTCGTCGGTCATGAGCGATGCAGCGGTAGCCCCGGGAAGTTAAGAAGAACATTTGGTCTTCGAAGGCATCTGCGTTTAGGGGCCATCCGTGGCTGAAAACTACTGGTTGGCCGTTACCCCAATCTTTGTAGTAAATATGTGTGCCATCTTTTGTTGTAATTTTGGGCAAATTAAAAATCTCCACTTTAAAAAAAGCAGAGTTAGTTTACTTTAAGGTTTGTTGGCTCTGCATGTGACAATTTTTTTTTGTTAGAATTGTTACGAGGCTAATTTTTTGGCTTTGATTTTTAGGTGGGTATGTAGTAGAAGCCTGAATTGCCAAAGAACCCGACGTTTCTGGCCATTGGTCCTCGAGTTTGTGCGCATAATCTGCTTATGTGTGTCATGAGTTGATAGGCTGCTTTTAACGCGAGATTTCGGTTGAAGCCGTGAAGGAACTTTGCTTCGATTGTTAACGCGTTCGACGTAATTTTTGCGTCTACTTGGATGTCGCCGTCTTCTGTGACCCATTTCATTGCGACGCCTTCGTCGCTTTCGGATAAGCCAAGCCATCTTAGGAGTCCAAACCATCTGCCGCGTAGGTTTGCAATCAATGTCTCGACTGGCATGTCGCTGGGTAGGAAGGTTTGTAGGAGCATTATTCGTGTCCCGTTTGTGTTTAGGGCGTGACTTTTGAGTTGCTTTGCGATTTCTTTCTTAACTGTATAGCCTTCGTTGCTCTTTGTGATTACGCCTTCAGCTTCCAGTCGATTCAGAATACGGGACAATGTCTCAGGGTGTATGCCAAGTCGCCGTTTTAGTCCTTCAAACGTAAAGTAACGGAAGTCTTCTTCGCCCAGAAACGCCAAAACGTCCTCGTCGCGTTCGCTAAGTGACCATTCTGGCAAGCCTAGCAGAGTTACATCTTGAAGAGGAATTATCATGATTATTTAGGATTGGCACCACGTGTCTTTTGAAGTTTACCCTAAAACTTGGAAGATTTGATGGGGTGAATTCAGCTCTGTTGGTTTGTTTTTTTGGGTTTTTTCGGGTTGCTTTGTCGTTCTGCTTTTAGTTTGCGAAGAATTTCAGAGGCTTTCATGGCTGATTCCGCTCTTGCTAGTCGTTTGACTTTGCTTAGTTCCAGTCGGCTTTGGCAGTATGGGCATGTTTTGGTTTTTTGACTGGCTGATGCTAGCAATAGGCCCTTGCAATTGGGGCATTCGACGATGGCTGTAAGTGTCATATCGGTTATCCTTCCGAAAGCCTTTTCCACACACGATCAGATAACGTTAGTGGAAGGGCTACTATTGGTGAGCGGGACAGAGAACCCAAAGGTGAATCCACGCCTATTAGATATTGCGATGAGTTATTTCAAGAAGGAAGGCTACAAGCTCAAAGGAGAATCTGTTGGCATCGAAGGAGACAGCGGCGTTTTGCACCATTTTGACTTAATCGTTCAGAAGGGGCGTGATGAGCAAGTTGTTTGGTTGCGTGATTGGAACCGAACAATCGGTGTTAACATAATCATAGGCTTAGACACTGCCTCTGCAGACGTGAAG
>DATJPJ010000121.1:0-15376 GCA_035506455.1 Candidatus Nanoarchaeia archaeon | reverse complement strand
CAAAAGAAGAAATTACTCCGTGTGAGTCAAAAAAGAACGTGTATCGATTTGCCCCTATCTTAGCTTTTTCTGTGCTGGTTTTCGCGCTTTGTTTCTTACCAATCGATGGCAGCAGCGTTATTCCTGGAGTGAGCTTCGCTGGTGACCTAATCTTTGTTATGGCGCTAGTTTCTATCGCGAACTTTATGCTGTTTCTTGCCGGGTGGTCTTCCTCAAATCCGTACAGTGCCGTTGGCGCTGCAAGAGTGCTAACTCAATTTCTAGGGTATGACATTCCCTTGGTTATGCTAGCTTTGGCGCCTGCATTTCTTGCCAAGAGTCTAACTATTTCAACCATAGTCTCGAGTCAGAATTCATGGTTGCCATTCGCCATATTGGCTCCTTGGGCGTTTGTATTATTTGTTGTCACAATGCAAGCCGAACTGGAAAAAGACCCATTCGACGTTCCTCACGCAGAAAGCGAAGTCGTTGGTGGTCATGAAACCGAGTACAGTGGCGGCAAGCTTGCTTTCCTAAAGTTAGCCAGAGACGTACAGATAGTGTTTGGTGCAAGCCTAATTACAGTGCTGTTCTTGGGAGGCGCCAATGGTCCAGTTCCTTTTGGGTTCTTGCCACAGTTCTGGGGTACTTTGTGGTTTGTACTCAAGGTCTTGGGTATAGTCTTGGTTTCAGAGTACATGACCGTGTTGTTTGCGAGACTTCGCATCGATCAAGTGGTCCGTGCTAACTGGCGAATAATTCTGCCTCTTGCTGTGCTTTCTCTAATCTTAACAATTAGCTTAGCGTATTGGGTGTTCCCACTGGTGTGATAAGAATGGCGAAGAAACCTAAAACTAAAGCCTCTCGAGTTTCCCCGATGTTCCAAGAAGTCTTCAGTCATATATTCAAAAAGGCTTCCACAGGCAAGTATCCCTTCGTAAAGTGCGTTCCAGCTGAAGGTTTCAGAGGTCAACAAGTTTTCGACATAAACCTCTGTGTTGCTTGTGGTCTGTGCAGTCGTGACTGCCCTGCTAAAGCCATAGAAATGGTGGAGGTCGAGGGTAAAAAACGTCCCATGTTTCTGCTTGACCGCTGCATCTTCTGCTACCAATGCGCTGAAAGCTGCCCAAGAAACGCGATCAAGACAACGGACATTTTTGAGCTAGCGACAACTGATAAATCCTCCCTCGTCATAAAACCAAAGGCAACGCCAAAACCAGCTGGGGCATAGTCATGATAGTTGAGATCGTTAGCGCGGGTTTGATAATTTCAGCATGTTTAGCGATATTCTTTGATGAAGCAGTTTATTCAGTCGCCGCATTAGCAGGCACTTTGATGTTGACGTCGCTTCTTTTTGCCTTGAACGGCGCGTATTATGCAGCTATCTTTCAATTCGCTGTGGGTATAGGAACACTTTCTATACTGTTTCTTTCTGGAGAAATGCTTAGCGAGAAACCTGCGACCAAAACTAAACTCTCAAGTTCAATAGCTGTTGGCGTATTGGGCGCGGTCTTGTCTTTACCTGCCATTTTCTACACAATTTACACTCCTACTCAAGTCGCAAATTCTGTGGGGTTTGGCGATGCTCTGTGGAGCTATGATGCTGTGGATGTTGTTTTGCAGGGGCTTGTTATTTTAGCCGTGGCTGTTGGAATCGGCATCGTGCTTTATCAGCGTAAGAAAACGAGTAGTCAGAAGCTTCCGGAGGCCGCGAAATAATGGATTATGTAATCTTGTCAATGGTTATGTTGGGAATCGGAGTTTACGGTCTCTTGACCAAGCGTCATCTGATTAAACTTTTCATATCTATAGAGTTAATCGCGACGGGTGCTACTCTTAACTTTGTGATGTTGGGTTTGAACAGCTTAGGGATAAGCCAAGCGTATCTTATTTTGGCGTTTTCCACCGACACTGCGGTGAGTGCTGTAATTCTTGCGTTGTTGGTTATAGTAAAGAAGAAGTATGGTACAAGCGACATTAGCAAGATTGTTCCGATTGAAAGTGCGGAAAGGGTTGAAGAAAGCGTAGAGGCTGAGTAATGATGGCGTTCTCCGATTATTCTGCGTGGCTCGTCTGGATTTTGCCGTTGGTGGCGAGCGTTTTTGTTCCGTTGATTGCGCGTTTAGGTGATAAGGTAAGAAATGCCTACGTCCTTGTGATAGCTTCGATAACCGCTTTTCTTGCTTTCACTTTAATACCTGCCGTGACGTCTGGGGCAATTGTCAATTTGACGTATCCTTGGTTTTCTGGGAGCATAAGTGCGGGTATCTACCTTGACGCTTTGAGTGTCCTGTTTGCTTGTCTGGTAGGGTTCTTCGGCTTAATTATAGTGATTTATTCTCAAGGGTACATGAAGCATGAAGAAAATTTGACTCGATATTACTTCTTTATTCTTCTCTTTGTTGGCTCAATGATTGGGCTTGTAATTGCTGATAATTTCCTTCAAATGTTCATTTTCTGGGAGATGGTGGGCATGTGCAGTTATTCGCTCATCAGTTTCTGGAATAATCGTCCTGAATCAGTTAAGGCTGGTAACAAAGTTTTCATAATGACCCGCATCGGCGACATTTCTCTTCTTGCGGCAATAGGCATTCTTTATGTGACTTTTGGAACCTTCAGTTTCCATGGGACAATAATTGCAATTCAAAACGCGGCTGCCGCTGGAACCTTGAACACGGGACTCATGGTTACAGTAGCGTTTTTGGTCTTGGGTGGTGCAATCGCAAAGTCCGCTCAACTGCCTCTGTTTACTTGGCTCTACAGTGCGATGGAAGCGCCAACTTCGGTTAGTGCTCTCTTACACGCTGCCACGATGGTCAAGGCAGGCATTTATCTGATTGCACGATGGATTCTCATTGCTGCGGCCGTTGCGCCGCTTATTATCGCGCTTCAGCCTTTGTGGCTTCCTACGGTCGCTTGGATTGGTGTTTTAACGGCTCTTGTTGGTGCTACGCTTGCTTTAACGACTTCTGATATCAAAGGGGTTCTGGCTTATTCCACTGTTAGTCAACTGGGTTTCATGATGGCTGCTTTAGGTTCAGCTCTTACTGGTCCGTCTTCGACGGGTTGGTTTGCTAGTTTGTTCCATATGATGAGCCATGCTTTCTTCGAAGGGTTGGGTTTCCTGTTGGCAGGTGGCATAATTCATGCGATAGGTACGCGTGATATGCGTCTTATGGGTGGGCTGCGAAAAGCTATGCCCGTTACGTTCGTTTTGGCTTTGGTTATGATTATTACGACGAGTGGTATTCCGCCGTTTGCTGCGTTTTTCAGCAAGGGGTTGGTCATAACGAGTATTGGTGATGCTGGAAATCTGCTTCAATTAATCATTATTTACGCGGCCACTATGATTACGTTCGCTTATAGCTTGAGGTTCTTAAAGTTGGTTTTCTTGGGTAAGGAGTCTGAGCATTTGGAAAAGTTGCATGTTCACGAGGCTCCTAAAGTCATGTTGATTCCGGCTGGTGTGCTTGCGGCTGCTTGCGTCGTTTGGGGTTTCCTTATGCCTCAATTGGGCAGCTTTATGGGTGTCGCTACAGTCCCGAGTTTGCTGGGTTCTTTCCTCAGTTTGGAAACGGCCATATTTGCGATCATCCTTGTCCCGGCGGGTCTGCTCGTTTACGCTACTTACTGGAAGAATTATTCAATAATGAACGCTGTTCGTAGCGCCAAGGATCCCTTTGTGAAGTTGCTTAGCCATGCTTACTTCTTCGATGACTTTTACGAAAAAGTTGTTTACCGATTCTTCACGATGCTTTCCGGTGGCTTTAAGGTCTTTGACCTTGTTGTGTTGGAGTATTTCCCGATTATATTCGCTAACGGTGTTGTCCGATTTGCGGGTGGAGTGTACAAGTACTTTGACGTTGCGGCGGATCAGTTGTTGATCACTGTTGCTGGTCGCTCGGTGGAAGGCGCCTCAAAGGTGAGATCTATCGATACTGCTGCAGATAAATTGCTGGATATAATTGGTCGTCGAACAGTTCGATCTTCTAAGGAAAGGAAAGCCGCTCCAATTGGCAGCCTTCAACAGTATCTAGCAGCTGCCGTCATCGGCTTCATAATGCTTGTAATATTGATCATAATCAGCGTGAGAGGTCTATAACCATGAATTTCCCAATTCTCTTAACCGTTTTGCTCGTTCCACTAGTAGCTGTGCCCTTTGTTTATCTTGCTGGAAGAAAATCTGCAAAGTACGCCGCCATTCTACTTGCGTTGGTTGCCGCCGCGGATTTAGGGTTGATTCTCACTACGGTCTCTTCCATTCTTAACAACAGCGGTAATGTCTATTCAGAATCGTATCCTTGGATTTCAGTTCTAAACTCGCAGTTTACGTTGTCAGTGGACGGCATTGGCATTTCGATGGCTATTGTTACCATGGTGTTGATGCTGACTGCGGCGTTGTACTCGATTAACTACATGGAAGGCAAGAAGAACCTGCCCATATACTATGCTCTTTTGTCGCTGTTGTTCGTGGGTTTGGTTGGTGTTTTCATAACGTCCAATCTGTTGTTCTTCTATTTCTGCTGGGAGCTCATGTTGGTCCCTGCTTACTTTATCATCGGTGGTTGGGGCTACAAGGATAGCTACAAGACAAGCTTCAAGTTTTTCGTATTTACGCATGCGGGTGCGGTCTTCGTTCTTTTGGGCATAGGTGCCATGTTCATGTTGACGGGAAGCTTAAACTTCACTGCAGTTCAACAGGCATTCCTTACCAACCCCGCTTTGGCTGACACTGCAAAATTTGTGCTGATTGCTGTCACTGCTGGATTCATGGTTAAGATGGCTATCGTGCCAGTTCACATGTGGCTTCCAGATGCTTACGCTGAAGCACCTGCTCCGATGTCTGCGCTACTAGGAGGAGTATTGACCAGCGCGGGTGCTTACGCGGTGATTCGCGTTTCTATCGGCATAATTTTCCCTGCAGTGGCGGGGACCACTTTTGGGAATAATTTCTTGGAAGGTTTAGCCATTTTTGGGGTCATAAGTGCGTTCTTTGGTTCCTTTATTGCATTGGCGGAGACTGATTTGAAGCGTGTCATCGCTTACTCGAGCATTAGTCACATGGGCTACATACTCTTTGGTGCTTCACTCATCCCGGTTGGTTTGACGGCTGCTGGAGCGGGTTCAGTAATTCAAAATGCCCTCACGGGTACCGTTCTTCACATAGTTACTCATGCCTTAAGCAAAGGTCTTTTCTTCCTTGCAGCTGGAGGTGTCATGCAAGTGCTAGCCCTTCGCAACATCAAGGAAATGGGTGGACTTGCAGGTAAAATGCCGGTCACTGGCACTTCCTCGACTATAGCTGCTCTAAGTCTCGCTGGTGCGCCTCCGTTTGCTTGTTTCATAAGCGAATTTCTCATATTCATGGGTGCATTCCAAGTTATCCAGGGCAATTCGGCGCTTGCAGGCTTCTTTATTATTCCCACGGCGCTCATGCTTGTTGCAACGGTCTTCTCTTTGGGATATTCGCTTCGATTTACGTCTCTAGTGTTCCTTGGGCAATCAAAGAATCCGACTGTCGAGGGTGCGAAGAAGAAACTTGAGGTTCCACGTTTCATGCAGCTCGCAATGGTAATACTTGTCGTGTTGGTGGTTATCGTTGGGGTCTATCCAGCGTTTTTTGTGAATCTCATCAACACTGCTTCGCATTTGGCGGCTATGATTCCAGTTTAATCCAAAGAATCAGCTTTGCCATTGCCTTTTTTTCCTTTTCTTTTAGTATCTAAACTTTTGTTAGGTTACATTTCCTTAAAGTATGTTGTAGATTATGCGCTGTGAAATGGGCGTTTTAGTGTGTGGGTTGGGGGAGGCGGATTTGGAAGATAACGGTGTGATATCGTCTCTGGTCATAAAGTGCTGCCGAAGGGTGTTTTTTGTGATAGATTTATATTGAGTATGTTGCAAATATGATGGGCTATAGGTGTCATGGAGATGCCCTTTCCTAGCTTACTATTGATATTCTTGCTTCCAATTGTAAGTGTTCCTTTTGTTTATTTTCTGGCAAAGAAAAATGCGAAATTCGCGGGGTTATTGGTGGCCTTAGTTGCCGTTGCTAACATTGGTTTGTTGGCGTCGACCATTCCAACGATTGTCGGCGGGTCCGTTTATATGGAGTCTTATGCTTGGATTCCTGTTCTTAACTCGCATTTTAGTCTCTTTGCTGATGGTGTAAGCGTTTCGATTGCGACTATCGCTCTTGTTTTGATTGTGGCTGCTTCTTTGTTCAGTATAAGGTATATGGAAGGCAAGAAGAACCTGCCTGTGTATTATTCGTTGTTGGCTTTGACCTCGGTGGGTCTTGTCGGCGTCTTCATAACATCGAACTTTTTGCTGTTTTATTTCTGTTGGGAGCTTATGCTTGTTCCAGCATACTTCATCATAGGCGGTTGGGGATATCGAGACAGCTACAAAGCGGCGTTTAAGTTGTTCATATTCACTCATGCAGGCGCTGTGTTCGTCTTGCTGGGCATTGGTCTAATCTACATTACAACGGGTACAACCGACATGTTTACCGCGCAAACCGCGTTGATGGCTCCGGGTGTTGCTGAAATCGCGAAGTGGATCCTTCTTGCTTTTACGGCTGGGTTTGCTGTTAAGATGGCTATTGTTCCTGTTCACATGTGGTTGCCTGATGCTCATGCTGAAGCTCCAAGCCCGATGTCTGCCTTGCTTAGCGGTGTCATAATAAGTGCTGGTGCTTACGCGATTCTGCGTTTGGCCCTGTGCACTGTTCTTCCTGCTGTTGCTTTGAATGACATATCTTTTGCTACCAATTTCCTTCATGGTTTGACGGTTTTTGGTGTGATTTCTGCGTTTTTCGGGGCTTTCATTGCGATTGTTGAGACGGATATAAAGCGTATAATTGCTTACTCGAGTATTGCTCACATGGGTTATGTTTTGTTTGGTCTGTCGCTGTTTCCTGCTGCTACTGCGTTGGCTTTGGCTCAAACTGCGTCTTCAGCTGCTGCTGGTCAAGCTCAGGCGCAAGCGTTAGTTCTTACTGGCATTGTTGTTGCGAGTGGCGCGATTTTGGGGACGGTGCTTCATATTGTGAACCATGCGGTTAGCAAAGGTCTTTTCTTCCTTTCTGCTGGTTCGGTTATGCATCAAACTGAGGAGCGGGATATTCGTAAGATGGGCGGATTGGCTGGCAAGATGCCTTATACTGCGGTATCGACAATTGTGGCTGCTTTGAGTATTGCTGGTTCGCCGCCTTTTGCTTGTTTCTGGAGTGAATTCTTCATATTCGTTGGTGCTTTTGCTCTTATCAAGGATGATTTCTTCTACCTGATTCCAACGATCTTTATGCTTCTTGCCACAGTGTTGTCTTTGGCGTATTCGTTGCGGTTTGTTAACAAGGTTTTCTTGGGGCAGCCAAAGACTGAAGAAGCTAGTGTTTCGTCTGAATCATCTGAAGCTGGGCAAAAGAAGATTTTTGATGTTCCCAACTCGATGAAGATTGCCTTGGGAATTCTGGTTGTGTTCGTGGTAGTTCTGGGGGTCTACCCCGCATTCTTTATAAACCTGATTAAGGGCATAGCTTTGATTTAAGACGTGAGATGGCATGATTAGCGTCTATGATGTAGCTTACCCGATAATTGCCCTTGTAGCCTTTGCGCTGCTTACTATCCCGGTTTTCAGGTTTATCCGCAAAACTAGTCATAAAACTGTTTTAACCCTTGTTTGGTTTGCTTTGGTTTTTGCGGTTGCGTTTGCGGCTGTTGCTAATTTGGCTAATCAGTATTATCAGATACCTCTTAGTCAGTCGTTTGTTAACATAACTTTGTCGAATACTCCTGCTTCGCCTGCGGTTTCAAGTTCGTTTATGATTGATGGCATCTCCATTTACATGAGCATCATTGCTGTTGTTGTCAGCGCGGTTGTGATGCTTTATTGTGTGTTTTACATAAATCCTGCTGAGCGTCCTTCGGAGCGGTATTTTGCGCTGATGCTTCTTATGACTGCGGCGATAATTGGTGCTGTTTGTGCGGGTGATTTGCTTACTCTTTTCATCTTCTGGGAAATTGCTGCTTCTGGTTCATGTTTCCTCATGCTTTACAAGAAGAATCGTATGAGCTTGAACGCTTCACTAAAATACATAATTATGGTCGTTATCGCGTCTGCGTTCATAGTGTTTGGTTTATCGCTCATTTACGGAATAACAGGAACGTTGAATTTTTGGGCAGTAAAAGCTGCATTGTTGGCTCTTAACGACAAGACGCTTCTTATAATTGCGTTAATTTTCATGTCTGCTGGTTATGCGATTGAAGCCGCGATTGTGCCTTTCCACTTTTGGCTACCGGACGCATACAATGCTGCGCCTGCATCTTCGTCGGCTTTCTTGTCTGCCCTTGTTGATCAGGGCAGCTATTACGTGCTTATCAGAGTTCTCATATTCATTTTGACGCCAACTGGCGCTTTGGACTGGCGTTTGATGCTTGCTTTCATGGCGGCTTTCACCATGATTGTTGGCAACATGTTTGCGTTGATTCAAGGTAACGTGAAGATGCTGATTGGAAACATCTGTGTCGCTGATGTCGGTTACAACTTAGTCGCAATTACCAGCGTTACTGCTTTGGGTCTGCAGGGCAACTTGTACTTCTTCCTAATCGGAGGTTTAACTACTGCTCTTGCCTTCATGGCGGTTGGAGTCATTAATCATTTTGGCTTCAAGACGCTGGATGATTTTGCAGGCGTCGGACGGAAGATTCCTTTGGCTAGTTTCGCGTTACTCATTGCGGCTTTCTCTTTTGCGGGAGTTCCGCCTTTGGGTGGGTTCATAGCGAAGTATTTGGTGTTTACAGCGGCTATAGAATCAAACTTTACTTGGCTAGCTGTCATCGGAGTTTTGATGAGTGTAGTTCAAACTGCGTATCTGTTCCGCCTCGTCAACGTTATGTATGCTAAGAAGCCGAAGGATGAGACCCGGATCAAAGAGCCTGTGAAGTTGCTCGTTCCAATATTCATCTTGGTAGGAGCCTTGGTTATTCTGGGACTTTTCCCCTCGATTGTGTTGGATCCGATGCAACGGGCAGTTGAGCAGTTGCCACGTATAGTGCAGATACCCAGCATCTTGGCTTCTCTTCTTTAATTTTTCTCTTTTTGTTCCATCAACATTGCAGCAAGTGTTTTGGCACTCTTGCCTATGAAGCGTTTTTTTACAGGCTTGGTTGTGGCTTTTTGGCAGAGAGTTAAATTTGACTTGACTAATGTGTATTTGAAAGACGATGAAGAAAGCGCTGTTGACAGTTGCCGTCGCATTCTTGCTGTACAACGTTTACCAGACGATAATTTCAACAATCTTCATTTCTCATTTCCCGTTAATCGTCAGCCACTTGCCTTCTTTCGTAACCAGTTCCCAGCTCGGTCTGCAACTGACACTTTTCTTGCTGCAAGAATCAGTGGCTTCGGTTGGCAGCTACGTTCGTTTGATTGGCGCTGCGTTCGCTTTTTATTGTGTTGTTCTCTTTATCAGAGGAAACCCAAGATACATTGAAGTCTTCAGGAGAGTGCTGCTTTTTGAAGCTCTCTACTTCCTGTTGCTGGTTCCCGCTGGATTAAATCACGTGGTCGGTTCAATCATTTCGTCTAGCATATTCTTGAATGTTTACACTGGAGTTTCCTTTCTGGCTCAGGCAGTTCTTATCGTTCCGCCGTTGTTGATTCTGAGGGGCAAGTTGAAGGCGCCTCGTGTGCTATCTCCAATTCTTTGGTGGGCCGGGGTTGCTGCCGTGCTGTACGTTTTTGGTCTTTGGATCAGACAGGGATTGATGTGGGTTTACGCAATTTTGCCTTCAGAGACCCAACAAGCAACATTGATTGGCGCGGTTGGTTCCGTTAATTCTGTTTTGACTTTGCTGTTTGCTGCCGTTCTTTCTGTAGTTGCATTCTTGAATTTTAGACGCACAAAAAAGATTAACGTCATGTTAGTGGGGACTGCCATATTGTTGGTTGGGGTCTATTTTGTGATCTACGCCGTGGTTTCGGTTTGGGTTTCAAGATACCTTGCTTTCCTACCTTTAATTGATTTTTGGATGATTACCTTGCCAATATTGGGGTTGGCAATATTGCTCAAGTCAAAATCCAGTGTCAAGTGATCAATAGGAAAGGATGTCGACAGGCTTTCCAAATTTCAGTCCAGGTGCAAAACGAGTGGCTCAATATCTATTGCCTCGCCACTGTTTCTATGACGCATAAAATAGGCCTGATATTTACGTCGAATTGCATGCGCTTTTTGATTCTTTGTAGGCGAAGTAAATTATCGCTAAACTCCAGATTAGTGTGATTGCGATTGCGGGACTTGGAAAAAACACGTAGGTGCCAAAGACTCTTTGCGCCACAGGAATCGCGATTGCAAGAGTTGGTGCCCATTTTTTCCTCTTGACTAGCCCGAAAAGCGTTGTCGCAAATAGCGTTGCAGCTATGGCTGCTTCTGTGCCGACGACGGGAAATCCAAGCCTGTAAATGCTCCATTGAACAGAGGGAAATGAGGCCCAAATTGCTATGGCTGAGATGTCAAAAACGATGTTTAAGGCAACCAGACGGATGAGTATCTTATGATGATTGAGTGTGATGTTTTTGGGCATTTGTTGTCAAATTTCCGTGATGTTAACCTTTTTCCAACTTTGAGAAGACCCAACTTTAACTGGGTTTTTTTGGTTTCCTTTTGGGCTTTTGTATTTTGATGAGTGAAAGGCGCCGAGGAAGGGATTCGAACCCTTGCGGACCTCGCGATCCACGGGCTCTCAAGGCCCGCGCGTTAACCACTCTGCCACCTCGGCGCGTTGTTGGTTTCACCTCTTCTATTGTGCTCTGTCTTAAAATCTTTGCCGAGCTGTGGCTGTTGGGGTTATGTGATTTGGATTATTTTTGCTTCGCGTTTTTCTGTGTCTAAGATTGCTAGTGTTGGTTTGCCATAAAGGTAGCCGCAGATTTCCCCTGGGCATATTACTAAAGTTTTTCCTTTGGTTTTGTTGACTGGGATGTGGGTGTGGCCTGATATGACGGCGTCGAATCCGCCGCAATTGACGAGGGCGTTTTGGAGGTCTGTTTCTTCTCCGTGGTGGAGGGCGATTTTGAAGTTGTTGGCGTCGATTTCGGCGAATCGTCCGCGGATTTGGCAGTTTTGGGTTTCGTTGAAGCGTTTTTTGAGGAGTTCGTGGTCTCCGTCGTTGTTGCCGAAGACTCCTATGAGTTTGCAGTTTAGGGTTTTGAATTTGGCTATGGTGAATGGTGATGTGTAGTCTCCTGCGTGGAGGACGAGTTCGACTTTTTCTTCGTTTAGTTTGTTGACTGCTTTTTCTACTAGGGTTAGGTTGTCGTGTGTGTCGCTGATTAGTCCGATTTGCATGTTTTTTCCTCTTGATGTTTTGGTTGTTTGGTCAGTAAAGGTTTTCGTTGCCGTTTGGATTGGGTGACTATTACGGTTTTTGATATAATTTGGTGGACGAAACACGGCTTAATATGTTAAATGTGGAAGAATGTTCCATAGCAAACGTCTAGAGGAAGAGTCTTGGATGAATACGTTAATTGAAGTGCAGAAGCGTCGGGACAAAATCGTCATTATGGCTGATATTTTGCAGATTGCGAGGAAAGGTGCTTTGAAGACCCAGATTCTTTACAAGGCGAATTTGAGTTTTGAGCAGCTTAAGGAGTACCTGAACTTGTTGACGGCGACGAATCTTTTGAAGAAGTCTTGTGAGCATCAAAAAGAAGTTTATGAGGCGACTCCGAAGGGTTTGGGTTTTCTTAAGGCTCATCAGCAGATCATGGACTTATTGACTCCTGATTTGGGTGGGGTTAACGTGAAGCTTCCTCCGGAGAGTTTGTTGGTTTCGGCGAAGAAGGGGGTTGACTGAGTTGGAAGATTGTGCTGATAATTTTCGTTGGGAAATCGTGAAGACGATGTTGGATGAGTATCCGTCGCTTAAGAAAAAGGTTAAGGCGTACGTTCAGAAGGCTTGTTAGCGGTTAGTTGGGTTCTTGGGTTTTTCTGGGTTTTGAGCTGTGCGTAGGCTCGAGGTTTTTATGCGTTTTTTTGCATAACTGTTTTAAACCATCGACGTGTTTTGCTTTTGGGTTGAAGTTTGATGCGGATCAAAGCTGTCTTGTTTGATATGTTCGATACGCTTATGATGATTGAGAAAGACCACGCTTTCTACAGTCCTGCGGTTAAGAGTATGTATAGTTACTTGGCTGATAATGGTGTTGATGTTTCATTCGCTGTTTTTAGGGATGCTTACATTAAGGCTCGGGATGCGCTTTACGAGGATGCGGATGGGAAAATGGAGGAGCCGCATTTTTGTTTGCGTGTTAAGAATGCTCTTCTTGCGTTGGGTTTGAAGGCTCAAGCTGAAGATGAGGGTCTTGTGCAGGGGGCTACGAATGCTTTTTGTTGTGAATTCATGAATTATGTGCGTATTGATGATGGTGCGGCTGAGGCGTTGCGGGTTTTGCATGGTAAGTATCGGTTGGGTGTTGTTTCGAATTTTGCTATAACTGAGTGTGTTACGCGGATTTTGGATCGTTATGATTTGTCTTCGCTTTTTGATGTTGTTATTGTGTCTGCTGCGGTGAATAAGCGTAAGCCTCATCCTGAGATTTTTAAGCTTGCGCTTGGGAGGCTTGGGTTGAAAGCTTCTGAAGTGGCTTTCGTGGGTGATACTGTTGATGCTGACATTAAGGGGGCTGGGGAAGTTGGTATGAAGACTGTGTATATTGAGCGTAGGCCTCAGAAGGATTTGGAGAATTCGCCTCCTGATGTGACGATTCGGAGTCTTAGTGAGTTGCCTGCTGTTGTTGAGCGGCTTTGTTCTTGATTGGTTCTGTCGGTTTGTTTTGGTTTTTTGGGGCAGGAAAAGTCTAATTACCCATTGGTAATGTACTGATGGTTGCACGATTGGTGTCCATTGATGGGGCGAATGCGCAAGAGTGCTGTTCAGATTCGGTTTGAGATTTTGGAGTTTCTTTTTTTCAACGCTAAGCCTCAGCTTCGTACGGGTGTGTGGCGTAAATCTACTAATCTTTCGTATGATGATTTTTTGAAGCATTTGGCGTATCTTGAGGAGAAGCATCTTGTGCGGGAGACGGAGCAGGGGGCTTGTGCGTTGACGGAGGAGGGACGGGCTTTGTATTTGGATCTTCGTAGGTCGTTGCCTTCGATTCTTTGAGTTCACCTTTGGTGCATTATGTATATGAGCTGCAAAACGGAAAAATGATTGGACAGGATTGAAAATGGCGAAAGAACGAACGGATGAATCCTACCCGGTTAGATCGCTTCATGATTTTTTGTTTGAGCTTGATAAGGAATGGGGCAAGTTTCGGAATGGTTCGCTTGTGGCTATGATTTCGTCGGCGTTGATGTTTGTTTTTGTGGTTTTCTTGATATTGATTGTTAGGCGTTTGCCTCGTCCAACTGTCGGTGATTTGTTTTTCTTGTTGGTCGCTGGTGGGTTGTTGGCGTATAGCATCTATGCGACGTATGCGCAGTATCGGTTCTTTAACAAGTGGGAGCGGCGGATCGGTTTGCTTATGCATCTTGAGGATGAGCTTATCGCTGAGAAGTTGGGTGAGAAACCTCAGTCTTAGTGTTCATTTTTGGTGCACATCACGAGTGCGGCTTGTATTATAAGGCGCATGAGAAGACGTTTGGTAATCAAATGGAGATGGAAAAACGTTTAAACTGAATAATAAAAGCAAAATTGTCCTCGCCATAGTGGCAGTAGCGCTTGTGCTCCTCGTCGCTTTGCCCTATGCGGTTTCGGCTGCGCCTGTTTTGGCCAACGACCCGGTTCAGGGGACTAGAAATTTGTTGGGCAAAGGTATTTTTGGTGAGAAAGTTAATGGTGAAGGCTCTACTGCGCCTGCAAGTTTCAATTTGACCCTGCAAAAAAGTGTAGCTCCCTCAACGACTTCAACAACTCCTGCGGTTCCTAAGTTTAACGTTGTCGGCGGAACTCTTGTCGTAAACGGCACAACCTATGCGATAACGAGTGGCAATGGTGGCGTCTTGCGCGCTAGGCATGCGGTTCTTTTGCAAGCTCAGGGAATAAGTGCAGCTGGTCAATCGGTCACGTTAAAGTTGGAAGGCAGGTACTTCTGGATGGGTGGTCGCCTTTTTGTTCTAAGAATGGCGGGTTCCGTTCAGACTTCCAGTGGCAAAGAGTTGCTTTTGATCCGAGCCGAAATACGCCTTTAAGCTATGACCTAAACCCGTTTTTCTCTTTTTGTTTTTTTTGACTTCATCGAGTTCGTTGTTGGTTAATAATTGCTGTCGTTGGTTTAGTTATGATATGGGTTTTGATGAGTGGATCTGGTAGCTTGGATGTTGCATGTTTTTTTGGTTGACGAGAAGGATGACCCCGGTCATTTGTCCCGACAATGGATTTTTGCATTGTGGGACAATGGCGAAACCAGGTGTTTGGGGACTGAATCAGGTTGGTTTTTGCTAAAGCAGTCTGCCCCCGATTGTCCACCATTGACCCAATTGGGTCAATGCCGTTGAAGAAAACTATGTTTCTGGGTAAGATATACAACGATTTTGTGAGAGCAACTGTAAGCCTTTGCTTTAGTATGTTGTGCGTGGTTGGTTTCGTAATTCTCAAAAGAAGTTATGTGTGTTGCGATGGGTTTTTCAACCTCGACCAACATAGTGTTCGTTGGTGTTTTTTTGTCAGGTCAAAATGAACCTAAACTCAAACCTCTAACCAAGGAAGAAGAAAGCGTCATAGTCCACAAGGCAACCGAAGCTCCGTTCACGGGTAAGTACTTTGCGTTTTGGGAAAAAGGAACCTACGTGTGCAAACATTGCGGCGCCAAGTTGTATCGTTCGGAGAACAAGTTTGAAGCCAACTGCGGCTGGTCCAGTTTTGACGAAGAAATCCCAGGCGCCGTCAAGCGGTTACCTGATCCGGATGGGCAACGTACAGAAATTTCGTGTGCCAATTGCGGTGCGCATCTGGGGCATGTTTTTGTGGGTGAGAAGTTTACTTCTAAGGATACGCGGCATTGTGTGAACTCTATTTCGATGGATTTCATACCAGACAAACCCGAGAAGCCTCAAGCTTGAATTGTCGCGTCCGGTCCATCATTTGTTGAAGGAGGACGTGAAGGTCAGTCCTAAGGGTCAAGTAGTTATTTCGCGGGCTATGTTTGAAGTTCTCCAAATCGAGCGGGGGAGCAAGTGGAATATTTCAGGAGGATGACAAACTAATCTTAAAAAAACCGTATTTTGACGCCGTTGCCGTGTTTAGAAGAATAGCCAGAAGTGGCAAGTCAGTGTCGAAAGTAGATTCGGACGCAAATTACGAAGAAGAAATGCAAGAGCGCGCTCGCAGATGCTCTATATAGGTGCAAACATTTCGATATAGTTGTCCTGTCCTTGTTTACTGTTATATTT
>DATJPJ010000120.1:0-7008 GCA_035506455.1 Candidatus Nanoarchaeia archaeon | reverse complement strand
GTTGCCTACAAGAAAGAAGCCATATGCCAAGTTAGCCGCGTAACGGATTTCTGTCCCAGATCCAACTAGAAATGTCTGATTCCAAACAGGATTGCCATTTTGATCAAGATTTACGGCCCATCCAACAGTCACTAACGTTTTGTTTGATTGCGAAGAGCCAACGACCAAGTAACCATTGCCGACTGGGAGTGCACAGTAGGCTCGGTCGTCATCTCCAACAGCACCGTAGGTTCTTGCCCAATCCACTTTTGCGGGCAGTACGTTTACTGAAGTGCCGACGAGTTTGGAACCTGTAGAGCTATCCTCAACGATGGCCACAGCTACAGACAGCATTATAGAAATCGTTAGCAGAATAACCAAAATTTTTAGTATTTGACCTCGACTCATATGCTAATTCCGCTCTTGAACATTAGACAGAGTCCTCTTGTGGCAAACTTAAAACTTTTATGGGGGCACGTCGCCACATGTTGTATTTGCTCCGGTAATTATACCTCGTTGGTCTTGGCAAAGTGTTTGAACGTAAATGGGGTTGTGTGTCTGGGCTGTTTCGATGTTAAATGTTACAGTGTATGTTCCGTTGTCGAAGTCGGTTATATTTGGGGAATCCACTTTGACCCAGCTGGAGTTTGTGTTTTCAAAACTAAAAGTAAAATTTTGGGCTAAGGCTGGTCCGTTTTCGTTTTGCAAGTTAATTGTTAAGTTTACTTGTCTTAGGGAGTCTTCAATCCGCGTATTGTTTCCGTTTTGGCTTATTTCTGAAGTTACATTTGTTGTGTATTGTATGTTTGATGTTGAGTAAAGTCCTGAAGAGTTAAGGGCGAAACTGACGGCGGCGCTGGTTATTCCTTGGCTGTCGTTCCACGAGATCCAGATTCCGTTTTGATATGGTGTCGCGTTGAGTGGTTCGTAGTTGATTTGGAGCATGGAAAGGTACGAGTCGGAAGTGATCGCTGTGTTTAATGTTTCTAAGTCGCTGGCTAAGATGCTGCTGTTGCCTCCTTTGGTTATGTTTGCTAGTGCGCTTATTAGCGTGTTTTTTTCAGTCTGTTGGTAACTAATGAATGGGTCTGTTTCTTCAGTTTTGATTGTCGGTACGTCTTTTTCTGTTTCCATGACAAAGACTATTGTGGATAGCAAAAGCAGTGCAACAAGTAATGATGTTACGATTAGCACCTGACCAGAATTATTCCTTCTTAAGCTAGGTTTTTTCATTATAGTCCTACTCCTGACAGCTGCAGTCTTAATGTGTATATTTTGTAGGTGCTGCTTTGGCTTGCGCAGACGTAATTTACTGAAACGATTTTGTCGCTTACTAGTCCCGCGTTGCTTATGGGGAAAGGGTTAATGCAGTTCATGTCTTTGTCGAAAACTGTTAGGTTAAACCATGATGTGAGTGGAAGAGTCGATGCTACGCAGTCTTTAAGAGCGGTCCAATTTTGCTCGTCGATTAAAGTTGCTAAGTGTCCGTTGTTATCCAGGCTTAAGAGTGCGTTTTGAGCTTTCGAGGCGAGACTTACTGTGGAGTCTTTGCTAATTGTTGAAATAGGAACGAGGTAGAGACATGAGATTATGAGAATTGAGGCTAAAAATGCCTCAATAATTCGCGCTACCCCTCTCCTGTCTTTTAGCAGGTTCATGGAGTCACATCTCCAAAGCTGATTTCTACCTTGTAAAGGACGTCGTTTATGGTTACTGTGTAACTGAAGACGTTTTGTTCTGAGCCACTAAAGCTTGATCCGGCGTTCAATGGAATTTGGGGGTATGCTGTCCAAGTTTGCACATAGGTGCCGTTGTTAACCCCGTTTAGGATTATTACATATGGGCTTTGATCAATTAGTTTTGGAATTAAACATTGGCTGCCATTTTCCGGAAGAGAAAGGGTTTGTTGATGGTCGAAAGAGAGAATATAGCCGTTTTGAATTGTTAGGTCAGATAGATTTGTCATGATGCTTAAGGTGTAATTTATTGGGGTCAGGACCAAGGTATCATTGCTTGGTGCTATTTCCTGGGCTGCACTGAGGAAGCTATAAACTCCATACGAAGTAATTCTGCTGTCGAAGGAGGCCCTTGCAAACACAACTAGCATTGCATTGTCCTCCGCGTTTGTTGGGATCTGAACGGCAAAGTTGTTCACTCCCACCTCAGTGTTTTGAATGTCAGCGGTTATGTTTTCAAGTACATTGTTAGCAAAAACGTAGGCTGTTAGGTTTGCGTTTGTTGGTTCAGAATTGATATTTGTGGAAACTGTGAAGTTAAAAGAGTTTGTCGTTTTCAGGTTGTCATCGCTTGTTTGTTGTATGATTATGGACATTACCTGAGAAGCTGAGATGCCCAGGGCTACGTTATTTAGTTTTGAGGCTTTTAGCATATCAGCGTATTGCAATGAAAAGTAGTTTTGGCTGTTTAGTCTGCTGACTTTGTCTATGTCTAGTTCATATGAGTTTGAGGTGCTTCTTGCCAGCCCGAAGTCCGTTGGGACTAAGTTGCTTGCTCCCCAGTCTGTGGGTGATCCCGGGTTTGTTATTATTTGCTCGGCTATTGACTGCAAATAACTGTTTTTGTTTATGTCTTTTGTATTGTTTATGCTTGTTTGCATTGACGAGAATAGAAAGCCTGTCGCAATCAATGTTGCGGTTATGATGACCGTGCATGCAAGGAAGGTGTCGATTGAAGTGGCGGGCACTTGTTTTTCTCCTTAGAGTTTGTTTAGTCCTCCGAATATACCCGCGAGAAGTATTTGCGAGAGGATTAGAGAAACATACGCGGTTGCGGCGAGCATAGCGGCGTGTTTGAATCCTGCGCCCAAGTTGCCTTCGCTGATTTTTCCTATGAAGAATCCTGATATCCAACATTGAAGAATTATACCTACAGAGAACATGCCCATTTGGCCCTGCATGGCTGTTGATGCAACTGATCCAAGGTCGGTGTTGTCAATGGTCGTCATCATGCTTGTTGTCAGGTTTGTGGTTAAAGCTACAATTGTGGTTGTGACGGAGATTAGTGCGCTCCACATAAACGCGAGAAGGATGTAGGGTTTCAAGAGTTCGCGTCGGCTTACTTGCAGTTCTCGTTCTTTTTCGCTGTATTCTGAAAGTATTTCCAGTGATTGGATTGAGTTGCCGCCTATTTCGATAGTTTCCACCATCATTGAGAAATTAATTGTCACGAACCAACTTCGGATTTCTTGGCGCAAGTTGTCAAAGGTTTTTCTTAAGGGTATGCCCCATTCAACTTGGCTTCGCATTAATTGCAAGAATTTGGAGAATGGTCCGTAGTCTTTGCGTTTGGTTGCTTGTATGATGCTCTTTTCGGGCGAAAGTCCAGTTTTTTGTGATTCTGTTACGTCTCGAATAAAGCTTGGGATGGATTCTTCAGCATTGTAGTTAATTTTTGCGATTCGATAATATTGCATAGCTGCCGGCGTTGAGGAAGCAACTAAACAAATTGTCGCTACTAGAGGGAGTCCCACGGGTTCGATTATTTGTGATAATGATGGAACCGCTGCGAAGAGGCCTATGACGACGAAGGCTGGTATGATGAAGAATGCAGCTTTTTTGTATAGATCTTTTAGGTCAGGGAAGGCGCTTTTTTGTAAGTTGTGTGCCATTAGAATAAAGATGCCTGACATTACTGGCATGATTATGAATGCAATTAAGTAAGATACTATTGGTGAGTTGGATATTGAGCTGCTTGAGAGCAAGTTAATGACGTTTGTTGATCCTAATACTACGAAGAGTATGTATGAGCATAAGACTACGATTAGCATGACTGAGTATGCTTCCACTAATGTGGCGATTCGTTCGATTGATCGATTCAAGTTGATGTATCGTAGCTCAAAGATTGCCTTTAGTTGACTTTTCATGTAGTCTACCATTTTGCCGCCGCTTCTAATTGAGGAGACAAATCCCCCCAAGAAGTTTCTGTAGAGTTTGGACGTTGTTTGTTCTGCTCGAAGCTGCATCACTGTTAGGGGGTCTTTGCCTAAGACTTCTACTTGGCGGATTACTTCGTCGGCTTCTTTTTTGAATGCTGGAAGGAAGGTTAGTTTTCGCATTTTTTTCCAGCTTTCGTATGGTGAAATTCCGCTTGCAGCTAGGAGTGTAAAAATCATTACTGCAAAGGGCAACTCGTGCTCGGTTTTTTCTTTTTCTTCGCTGGCTGCTTTTGTGAATATGCCAAATATTTTTCCTAATAAACCGCCTGGAGCTTTCAAGCAAAATTACTCCGTTGAAGGCTCCTTTGCTGTCATTTCGAGAAGGTTTGTTGAACTGTTTAGTGCTCTGTGCACGCTTCTGAAATCTCGAAGGTTCTTTTCAACCATTTTTAGGAGTATTTGTTTTCTTCTTTCAAATTCTTGGAGGACAACGCTTACTGGAGTGTCAAGGTTTTTAGCAATCTTTGCTAGCAAGTAGCTTCGGTCGAGGTTTTGCTGGAATGTGTCGGAGCGCATGTTCCAGTTGAATACTTCGTGAGGAACACCGTTGTTGTCAATTTCAGCAACTTCTACGAATTTTCTTGTTGACATTTTTCGTTCTTGCGGATTATTGCTTATTGTTTTGACTTGTTTAACGACTACTATGCAATTCATTAGTGACAAAATATTTTGTGGGATATTCATGGGTGGCTGCGTCAGTCTTTTGATGACAGTTTCAACGTCGTCAGCGTGCATGGTGCATAAGCCGCCGTGGCCTGTCGCAAGAGCTTGGAATAGCACGTATGCTTCTTCGCCTCTGATTTCGCCTACGAGAATTAAAGCT
The DNA here is from genome assembly GCA_035506455.1 of Candidatus Nanoarchaeia archaeon. Lineage (GTDB taxonomy): Archaea > Thermoproteota > Bathyarchaeia > Bathyarchaeales > Bathycorpusculaceae > JADGNF01. Next base: position 2,251 of record DATJPJ010000120.1, on the reverse strand, counting down.
GGTCTGTGCCTGACTGCTGACTTGATGAGGTCGTAAAGAGTGACTTCGCCTTCGCTGTCGCCTCCGAATCCTGTTCTTGCTATGGTTGAGACCCAGTTTTCTTGTGGGAGGTTGATTTCTTGGACTTCTTCTACTGAGATCATTTTGAGTTCGGGCCGTACTAGGCATGCAGTGGCGTTTAGTGCTGTTGTTTTGCCGGCGCCTGTTGGACCGACTATCATTACTGACATCTTGTTTTCCATGAGCATCCATAAATACGCGGCGATTGACTCGTCGATAGTTTCGTTAAGGATTAGATCTACGATTGTCAGTGGGTCATCTTTGAATTTTCTTATTGTGAAACTTGAGCCTGCTGGAGTTGTTTCTTTTCCGAAAGACACCGCAAGTCTGTGTTTGCCCGGCAAGGTTAGGTCCACAATTGGATGAGCTATGCTTACGTGTTTGCCTTGCCTGTGGACTATTCTGGTTATGAAGTCATCTAACTCTTCTTCGTCAGTGAAGACTATGTTCGTTTTTGCGTTAGCGAATTTTCTGTGGTAAATGTAGACTGGTTTGTTTACGCCTAGACAGCTTATGTCTTCTATTAGGGGATCGTTTATGAGGCCTTCAATTTTTCCGTATCCGATAAGGTCTTTTTCAAGGTAGTAGACTATTTTTTTGAGTCCTATCTTGTCTGTTCCTTCGAGGCCTTTTTGGTGGTCTTCAAGAATTCCTGGAAGTTGTCTTCGGAATGATTCGACAAGGGTTTCATCTATTCTTGGGGCTTTGAGTTCGTATTCAAGGATGTTTTTTAGGCGTTTGTAGACATCTCTTTCTTCTCTTGACATGGAAAGTTCGTCGACAACGTAGAAGAAGCTCCCTTCCACGTCATCTTGAAAGATCCAGGCATAGGAAAATGGTGGATTCAAGGGGTAGTTTTCGATTTGTGAAAATCCTTCAGGTACCTGATAGCCTTGTATTCCAAGATAGGCTATCATTTCTTCGTCGGAGGTTTTTTCTTTTTCTTCAATTTCTTGCTTCTTTTTTCCAAGTTTCATCTTGATCATCCACTAGTTAACGTTAATATGATAGTTTGATTTTGACAAATGCAATTCAAAATGGGTCTTTCCCAGCTGCTAACATAGAGTCCGCTCGCCGTGACGCTTGCCGGTATTGTAGTTTGCGGTCGACTCAAGGTAGCGGTTGTTCCAAGGCCAGATTCAACCCATGCGGCGGATGAGTCATTTGATATAAATACCCAATATTCTTGGTTTCCAATTTGTGTTGGCAGATCCAGGATTAGTGAGGTGTTTTGCCTGTTTTCCACGGCTTGGTTTAGAAGTGTTATGCTTTGTGTTGCCACATATTCGTTAATGTTGTTTAGCTGCTGGTTTTCTGCTTCATTTTTTATGTTCACCATTGAAAGGCTGCAGGCGGAAACCAGAATTGTGCCAACTACGAGAGCTGCAAACAATGAGTACACGTAACTGGGAATTATTGAGACCATTAGCTAATCAACCTCGTGATTGCTATGTTTGAAATGACGGTTTCAAGGTTGATTATTGAGCCTTCGGAGGTGCTTGGAATCGGGATTGATACACTTCCATCGGCGCCGTTTAGTTGAGCTGCTATTGAGAAGCTTTCAGGCTGATTTGATACTTGGAAAGAGTTTGTGGTTGACTGGACGCTGGTGCAGGCAATCTTGAACGGAAGCTTGCCTTGCAATGCCACACTGTCTGAGCCGTTTAAGTTGACAATGTATATTCGGATGTTAGTGACTTCTTGCCCGTTTATCATTTCTCCGGAAGCGTATGTTACTAGTGGTCGATATTGCAACTGGATTTGGGGGCCCTGACCTTTGTTAACTAAGAATAGCTGACTTATCGGTGATCCGCTTTGACTGGTTATCGTTCGACTGTCTCCTGCAAAGTACAGTCCCGAGGGCCAAGATGAAAATGGGAGCGCGTAGTTGATTTGGCCTATTGACGAGCTAAAGATAGTTTCATCGATGCTTGCATTATCGTGGACTCTTATTGTTAGTGTATTGTTTGTTGGCTGAATGTTTGTTGATCCGCCTGAATCTGGTACTTCAAATGTGGTTGAAGATCCGGGCTGGCACAAAGTGGAAACAATGGCGTTGTCAAATGATAAGAAGTTTTGTTTGGCTGTGGAAACTTTGAGGGTTTGGCTTTGCGTGGAGATTCTTTCTACTGCAAAGTAGTATGTTACTGAGACTATGCTGAGTGTTGACGCTAGGAGTATTAGGAATGTA
>DATJPJ010000119.1:0-2117 GCA_035506455.1 Candidatus Nanoarchaeia archaeon | reverse complement strand
ACTTACACGTTTATTTTGCTAAAACTGACTTAAAAGTCTGCATGTAACAATCTTCTACCCAAAATAGATACATGTCAACAACAGAAATATATTGGAAGAAAGTTTCCTTTGAAAAAAATAATCTCCAATAAATAACAAAACAAACAAAGCAGTCATAGCATATGAATCTCAAATACGAAGTCTTGCTCTGCAAAAGCTTTAACTGAGCACGAAGCATTGTTCCTAACAAGCGGTAGGTTAGATGAAAACACTGAAAACCGGAATCGCTGGACTCGACGAATTCCTGATTGGAGGCTTACCTCCAAGAATTATCCTGCTCACCGGACCGCCTGGATCAGGAAACGAGATCTTTGCCAGACAGGTTTCATTTAACCAAGCAAAACAAGGTTCAATAACTTATTTCACTGTTAACTCATCACCTGAAAGCATCAAAGAAGACATGTCAGCTTACGGCTGGAACACAACCCCTTTCGAAGAAAATAAAACGTGGAAATTCAAAACACTCCGAAACCTAACCGCAGATGTACTGGTTGATACGGTAATTGATGAAATAGCACAACAAAGAACCATCGTTATAGACTCAATTTCGGAACTTCTTCTTATTCACAAGACCAAAGAAATATCAGACTTGATGACTGCAATGACGCATCAAAACAGGAATGGCCAATCCTTCCACCTTCTCCTACTCACGGAAGGAATGCAAGATCAGCAAGCGGAAACCACAATGAACCACTTCGCGGAAGGATCAATGAACTTTGCCATAACATGGGCAGCCGACTCAACAATGAGACACCTAATCATCAAAAAAATGGCAGGAACCATAATCCCAACCAGAAGGCTAAACTACAACCTTGGCAGAAAAGGATTCATCATAGAAACCGCAACAAGAATATCATAGAGAACTTCTAAGAACTTTTTATAGAGGCTGGATATTGCGCGATTTCATCTATAAGTTAAGAGTAGATTTTCAGAGTCGGTGCTACAATAATTACTCCTTGTTGGTGGAATACAACTTTAATACTTCTTCCCTCACTGTACTAACATCCCAGTTTTGGTGAAACTTTGATGCCAGGAACGAGTCAGATAACTTCAAAGGTTGCAATGGTGCGTGCCATTTCCAAAAAAAGAAATCGGGACCGTTTAGAGATCGTATCTGAAATTCTCGCTTTTTGCAAAAAGCCGCAGAGCAGAACCAGCATCATGGTTGATTTAGCCATGAACCCAAAAATGCTCGCAAAATTTCTATTAGAAATGCAGCAGGCCAAGCTTTTGGAAGGTTGTCAACCGGTAACTGAAAAGTGTTTCACAACTCCAAGAGGAATAGAATACTTGAAAAAGTACAATGAGCTCCGAAAAATCGCAGATTTCTCATCCAAAAGCCCTCTCTTTGTAGAATAAGAAACTTGAAGACTAACCATCGAAGAAAATCAAAGATAAACCAAAGACCACAGAAACGGATCTCAACACGAAACGTCAGTTCTTTATTTTCGTCTTTCGATGTCTCGGCGAATAGCTTTGTTTGGTAAGAAGAGGAATCGATTGAATGGGGCTGTACTTTCTATCTTCGTTTCCCACTATTATGAAATTCCAAGCTCTGTGGAAATCTTCTTTTTCCAGCCTAGCACTGAGTTTTGGCAAGTTTAATGTCGTCTCCAAAGACTTGCTATTTGTTAACTGTTTTTGGTTATAAAATTAACTGATTCGAAATCATGGTTCAACGGACAGTGATAGAAAAGACACTACTCTGTTATTCACATTTTATTTGTCAATTCACATATGCTTGCCTTGCGGAAATTTCAGTTTCCAATAAATTTTTTCCATCAAGATTAAGTGAATACAATGTTTGACCTCAAGCCGTCCAGCATGTTTTTAAATTGTTTCAAAACTAGTAAATATCGAAGTAGTCTAACCTGGACGTGAAGCTATGAACGAGAAGAACGGCCTCCCAGCAAGACATTTGGGACTTCATGTATTTGTCATGGTTGCTTCACTTTTTGTAGTCTACATGGTAGGTCAATACGCAAGATACTTTTCAACAAACAAAGTTGTGGCACCTATACAAGTAAGTGGGAACTTCGGCATAGACATAATGGGTGCATTGATCCCCGTCACCATTG
>DATJPJ010000118.1:0-3120 GCA_035506455.1 Candidatus Nanoarchaeia archaeon | reverse complement strand
TGCATGCGTTCTTTGTAGCTCAAGATAGTTTCACAGAGCTTAGCATTGCGTTGAAGCGCTAATAAATACAATAGAGAAACGACTTACACCTGCAGGGGAGAGGTAACTAAAAGTAGGCTTAGCGGATCAGCAACGGTTAACATAGGACATGAATCAAAAGTTAGACCCTACTTCCTTCCTTGGGCTTTTACGTGACTCATGCGCCAAGTTAACTGTTGACCCGCCAAGCAGGGGTGTACCTCTTGGATGGCTATCTTCTCACAAAATAAACAACTATTTGCGAACTATAAATGGAGTTGTGATTGTATCAAGTAAACAACAAATGAGTCAGGAAAAATTAAAATAGATTTTGAGGAGGAAATTATTGAGTGACTTCTTGTTCTTCTTCCTCAAACAGCGCCGGTGTTTCAAAAGTTACGCCATCAGTTTTCTCTTCTTGGTTTTTCTTTGCTGAAGGAACTTTTTGACGCTGTTTAGGCTTGGATGAAGGGCGATCACCCAACGAGTACATCAACCAGCCTATGCCGCCTATGAAGATGAGCGCTGGAAGGAGCAATAGAGTTAATGCTTTGCTTCGTTTGCGCTTAGCTCTTCTTTTATACACTGTTACACCTGCTGCATTGAATCGGTAAACATCGAAGATAAGCTTTGATAATCACTAATATTGATTAGAAATCAACATTCGAGACTCGAAGGCCTTCACCGATAAGGTTGTCTATCGCTCGAATTGCAGTGTGGTTTGAATTTTACAGTTCTGCCTTTCCATCGTTTTAAGAAAAAGAAATAAACTCAATAGCTTATCTAATAAAAGACGATTTGCTATGAAGGAGCAATCAGAGGAAAGTCAGAAAGGCGAAATTGAATTTAGAAAAAAGCTTTCTCAACAACAAATCACCGGAGAACATTTCTTCGAAGACGAATATGACACCAAAGGGATCGAAAAAATCCTTGCTGATAGAATGAAAAAAACCTATGAGCATATGGCTATGTTGAAGGGACAAAACATAACTTTATCACCTTATTTAGAGCTTGGCGCAGAAAGGTGTCAACGTTCACTCGTTATGGAAAACGATTTAAGCGCTAACGGCGCCGCCGTTGACATTTCCTTTGATATGCTCAAATCTTGCGACTATTACAAAGCAGCATTCACTAAAAGCAAAGTTCCTCTGCGTGTATGTTGTGATGCAAATAATTTGCCTTTTAAGAGTGGATCTATCCCATTTGCGTTTTGTTATGAAACCCTCCATCATTTTCCAGAGCCGTATCCTATAGTAAAAGAAATTCACCGTGTCCTCTCGTCTGGTGGCTACTTTTCGTTCAACGAGGAGCCCTTCAAAAAGGTCCTTCATGTCAACCTCTATAATGAAGAAAAATTATATGCCAACAAACAATCCAGACGAAGTAAGTTTCGGAAAATAAAAATGGTGCTAGATATTTTCTTTGCCAGAAAGAGATGTAATGAAGTTGATCACGGCATAATTGAGAACCTTGACATTTCAATCAAAGCTTGGAAGAAAACCTTGAGTTTGTTTGAAGAGAAAAACATTAACTTGCATTCTACCGCAATTACAAAAACCATAGATACAGAGATGTTCCACCCCAAAAGCCGCGTAAAGTACCTCTTAGCTTACTTATTTGGCGGTGAAATTTCAGGAGTTTGCCGCAAAGCGGGTTCTTTCATTGGGACGGAAAAATCTATTGAGGATTTTCTCATTTGCCCATCATGCCTCAAAAATGCAAAAGAATCAAAACTAACCCAAAAAGATTCAAAGCTACATTGTGAAAAATGCAATAATATATATCCAATATATGAAGGGGTAGCCTTCCTGTTTTCACCTGAAAAATTAGAGGAGCTATACCCTGAGATAACCGCCCTCATCCGTAAATAAGGTTTTACTCATCTTCTTTCCTTTTTATTTCGGGAGCGGGGTACTCTTTGAGTTTTTCAGCCATCTCTCGTAGCGTCTTATCGACCAAGTAGTTTACTGTGCCCTCTTCGAAGGTGCCGTCTGCTCTTCGTTGCCCTCCTTTTGCTCCTGTTAAGACTTCAATTCCTTCGTCGATGGTTTCAACGGAGTAAATACTGAATTGTCCAGCTTTTACTGCATCAAGAACTTCTTCTTTAAGCATTAAGTTCTGGACATTGCTCTCGGGAATCATAACTCCTTGTTCGCCTGTTAAGCCTTTGAGTTTACAGATTTCGAAAAATCCTTCGATTTTCTCGTTGACGCCACCGATTGCTTGCACTTCGCCTTTCTGGTTAACTGAACCTGTAACCGCCAAGGTCTGCTTGATTGGCAGTCCGCTGAGTGCTGAGAGTATGCTGTAGAGTTCAGTGCTTGAGGCGCTGTCGCCTTCAACTCCGCCATAATTCTGCTCAAAGACCAATCTTGCGGAAAGGCTAAGAGGTTTGTCTCGTGCGAATTTCTCGCTTAAGTACCCACTTAAGATGAGGACGCCTTTGGTGTGGATGGGTCCGCCCATTTTTGCTTCCCGTTCAATGTCAATTACGCCTTCTTTGCCTAATCCGATGCTAGCAGTAACGCGAGAAGGGGTGCCAAAAGCGAAGTCGCCAAGTCCCATCACCGATAAGCCGTTGACCTGGCCGACCTTCTTCTCTACAGTGTCGATGAGGAAGAAGCCTCGTGTAATCATTTCTTGAATTTTTTCTTGGATCAGTCTGCTGCGGTAAATTTTTTCTTCAATGGCTTTTTTGACGTGAACTGCACTTATCAGTTTTGTATTGTCTTGGTCAGAGTAAAAGTTGGCTTCTCGTATGATGTCAGCGACAAGCGAGAACTGAGTAGAGAGTTTGTATTGGTCTTCGACGAGGCGTGAACTGTACTCGACAACCTTAGCTAACCCGCTCCCATCCAAGGGTTTGAGAGCTTCTTTTTCGCAGAGCATACAAACAAACGAGGCATACTCGCGGATTTTTTCCTCAGTACGGGGCATGGTTGTGTCGAATTCAGCTTTGATTTTGAACAGTTCGTGAAAGTCTGGGTCTAACCCAAACATCATCTGATAAACGTCGGGGTCCCCGATGAGAATGACTTTTGCGGTCAAGGGAATAGGATGGGGTTTTATGGTTTTCACGCTTAAGAAGCCGTAGCGTTCCTC
>DATJPJ010000117.1:0-6796 GCA_035506455.1 Candidatus Nanoarchaeia archaeon | reverse complement strand
CCAAAACCAAAAGAAAAACGTCAACACACTCCCGATTTTGTGGTTAAAAATGAGGGGTCTATTTTTATTCTACGTCCAGTTAGCACCGCTGCTAAAGATTGGGCTAACGAGCACATACCCGAAGATGCTACACATTTTGGTGGTGGAATAGTCGTAGAGCATCGTTACATACAGGACATCATCGACGGCATAAAAGGAGATGGATTAACCGTAACAGTTTACTGAATTTCGCATGAGCCTCCAGCGCAAGCCGCTTCTTGCTGATGCGAAGTCTCATCATCTTCTTCCTTAACATCTGTTAAATCAATTCTTTTCACTTTCGCCATCATTTCCTCAAACTTTTCTTTATTGCACTCTTCAAATGGGGGTTGTTTGTACTCTCCCGCATCATAGGGAAGAACTGCGATACCGTTGTAGCTGTCACGGTTCTCCCACATCCAGTTGCCAACCTCTCCCCATTCATTGTCTTTTATCTCAACTGTTGTTGAAACGTTGTTTGTATTGTTGCCGATTCTGTGTCCGGGACGAATCCAGTCTTTGTGGAATTTGCTGACTCTCTTCAGCAGATTCAGCGGACTTTCACCCCTCGTAATGGCTCCATCAGGAGCTTCCACGGGAACGGTTATGACTGCTTGGATTTCGGGTTTGAAATAGTCGTCTTCGATCAGATCAGGAATGATGTTCTTCAAATAGCCATAGATCGGCTCGTTTTTTCCAACACGGATTCTTCTCAAATAGTAAGGCGCATACCATGCATGAACGCCTGACGAAGTTCCAAGAACAAGGCTTGAAGTGCCTTCTGGCTTTATAACACAGCAACGAGCAGCCTTTTTGATGCCGAGCAGCTTCGCTGTCTTTTCATTTTCTTTGGCGACAATCTTTGAAGCCTCTGATATATTCAGAGACAGGAAATGGGTGTTTGCTATTCCTGTTATCGAGACTCCTATCAGAGCCTCTTTCTCGGTTGTTTCCTGCCATTCATCTCTCAAATAGTGAAAATCAGTGTATCCAGCTTGCAAAGTGGCAATGAAAGATGCTGCCCTCGCGCATTCGTTGAAATCCTCTTGCGTCTTTACTATACTTGCATTAATCGTAACGAGATTGCAGAACTGATTAGCCCGTAGCGACACCTCCAAGCAGGGGTTTCCAAGCATGTCCTGATCGTTTGAAAAGAACACTCCTGGTTCCCCGGTACCGCTTGCTTCGATTTTCTGCCAGAGGTTTCTGAAATCTTCTTCGCTGATGCGATGGCGCAGTAGGACTGCACTGTTGTTCGCCATCCTTCTCTGCGGATTGGTCTCGTCCCAATGATTAAACTTGCATTCAAGCATCTCGTAATCGTCAAGAGAGAAGAAACAGATCATGCTTGAACGGCGAATCCCACCCGAAAGTACGGCTTCGGCTATAAAGCACAGAATATCGTGGGCTTCAATAGGCTTCAGTTGAGTGCCTTCCCCCCGCTCTTGAAGGGCAGCATCAAGAATCTTCCGAATATTATGAATGCAGTCCTTTAATGGCTGAGGACCGGGGGCTTTTCCTCCGCTTGTAATTAAAGCTGCACCCTTTGGTCGAATGTCCCGGTAGTCAAAATCAAGGTCTCTTCCGCCATTAAAATAGGATTTCATAAGAACTTTGATCGCATCTGCCCATCCTTCAAGCGAATCTCCAACGAGATATTTCCTCTTTCTGCCGGGAAGTGGCTTGCGGATAGGAAGAAGCTTTCTTATATGATGCTTTTGCACACTATAGCCAAATCCGCACCCGCTCAACAGCAGAAACATCGCTTCAGAAAAAACATCGGCATGGTCAATTGGAGCGTAAGAGCAATTTCCTGTCGATATTCCGGAAGCGAGAACAAAGCTATGATTTTCTTCAACATCCAAACACCATACTTCCATTTCTCTGAATGGCTGTATTTCTTTCACGGAAAAGCAAACATTTGTTTTGTTAGCTAGGTTCGTTGAAAAGTTATAGTCATATGTAGGGGTTCTTCTCTCGCCAAAGTTAGTTACTCGTCCAGAATAATTTCTTTTTGATGTAATATAGATACCAGCTATACCAAAAAGATTTTCAATGACATCAATGTGTTCTTGCCCTGATGCTAGTATCCCATAAAACTTCGAAAGCATTGTTTTATCATTTACTTTTTTTCCATCTGCATCTAAATATCCAGCAATGAAAGCCCTTATTAAGTTAGGAGCGTCTATTTTCGGATCAGGACTTGTTTTTAAGTATGATCCAGTATAAACATAAAAATCTCCTTTCAATGAAAGACAAGTAGATGTTTTAAAGCCCATTTCTTCAAATCTGTATTTGAACTTCTCCTTGTCTCTACCACAAAGGCGAACCAAACTATGTCCCTTAGTTTTGCCATATGTTATCGTTCCATCTCCGAATACGTATCCATAACACCAATAAAGTTTTTCGAAAGGTAATGCATCATCATAATCAAATTCGTCAAATATAGATGGCGCTGGCATCAATTGGTTTCCAACTTGAAGATTGGTTGTTTCTCTGCCATCTCGCAATAACCATCTATGATTAGAGGTTGCGTATTCAATTACTTCCGTTCTTCCTCTATGTATAATGATCTTATTGACCATTTGAGTACCGTATTTTCTAACTGTTGCCAGTTTCCATTGCCCGGTGTGAGTTAGTACTTTTATTGCATCTCCATCAGAGAAATCCTCAAAAGATTTTGTTCCCTCGGATGTTATGAATTTTGTAGTGGGTGCAAAGCAATTATACTCTCTTGCTGGATTTAGTTCAATTGGTCTGCCGCCAAACTGAAGCGCCCTCATTGACGGCAGGACTTTTTTGTCAAAGACGAATTTGTAGTTGTCTCTGATTTGTTGTTCGAATGCAGGATACTTTTTGATATGCATTTGCATGTTTCGATCAACAATTTCTTTCCATGTTTCTCTGCGTTTCAGTTCCGGCAAGTATCTTGCGTATTTCATGTAGACGACTATATCGCTAAGTAGACTAGTACTTTCGTTCATTTTTCGAGTTTCCTTATTTTTTTGGCTTAAACTTTTTCAGAAAAGTCATAATCAAGAAGCATCCAATAGCATTTCCCAAAGCATAGAAAAGCATGGCTTGCCAAGTTCCATCAATTACGACTACTTTTCCTATTACGTAAAAATTTAAAATTGCAATCGGTATTGAAGATAGGGACGCAAGCAAGGCCCATCCACGGCTGACGAACGAGTAGTACCCGGTCACTATTACGTCGCTGAGAATCCCTAAGCCTAGAAGCGCCATTAGACTCAATATCGTCATACTTCGTACCCGAACCCGGAGGTTCTGGAGGTTCCTCTATTCTATTATCCATTTTCATCCTTGTCCAGTTGAACCGAATCCACCAGTTCCACGAATGGTTTCATCAAGTTCTTTTTCCATTTTGATAAATACATAAGGAATGACGTGAATGATCCCCTGTGCTATCTTTGAACCCTTTGGCAAAACAATATCGCTCTCGCCACTATTTTTCAGAACGATCTTTATTTCTCCCCTGTAAGAGCCATCAATTACTCCGGCCATAACGTCAACTCCATAATTAACTGCTAAACCGCTTCTGGCCTGAATCTGCATGTAAATCTTAAAAAGTGAATCAAATTGATGCCCCATAGCATTAAAATATGGCATCCAAGCTACGCCTGTAGAAACAGAGTGACGTTCACCGGCTATGAGTGATACTTCTTCATCTGAGAAAAAATCGATTCCTGCGTCTGTTTCGTGTGAATAGATGGGAAGGTGAGCCGTTGGAGTTAAAAGCTTAAAGTTTGCTACGACCATTTTATCTCACTTTCTTTTGAAACCATTGTACTCACCATTCGTTTTCAGTCAAGGTCTATCTTTACTGAAAGCCTGTTTCTTTTAGCTCCGAAAAAAATAGCCCCCTTCCTCGGGGGGCTAGCTATTTTGCACAAAAGTGCAAATTGTTCATTTGGCTTTTGACAGCCATTATTATCTTTACTCAACGCATATATAATAGTGAGGAGTAAAAAAATGAATAGAGAAGTCGAAATCGAAATTGAAATACGCGAAAAAAGTATTCAATATGCCATGCAATTTTTAAGTATGACAAATGATGCAAAGTCAATAAGTAGTTCAAGTTTCTTGATTGAAGTAGCAAAGATAATAAAGGCATATCTAGAAGGAGAATAATAAGCATTCGTTGAATGCTGATTTTATTAAAGTCCCCGTAGGGGCATGGAGGTTTTTATGTATCAACTAAGGATTTTGGTCGGCGGAAAGCCGATCCCGGTCTACCACAATTATCGTGATGGTACTAACTGGGTTGAAGCCCGTGAAGGAACACGTTACGAAATTGAGGTAAAAAACAATTCCTACAATCGTATTCTCGCAGTAGTTTCAATTGATGGTTTGAACATCATCAACGGAAAACACGAGAAACCCGAAGTGGCTCCCGGCTATGTGCTTAATAGCTACATGGCTGAAAAGGTTCCAGGATGGAAAGTCAGTCAGGAGAAAGTAAGAGAATTCTATTTCACTCGTCCTGAAAATTCTTATTCCAAAAAACTTGGTGCCGATCAGGGCAATATAGGTGTGATCGCTGCGGCAATCTTCAAAGAGAAACCTCAGTACACAATCCATTACAACTACACTCTACCACCGTACAAATGGGAGAATCCTGATCGTCCTTGGTGTGGAACATATGATAATGTTTTCGACAATGGATATTCTGTTGATTCGGTCTATAGTTCGGTCTATTATAGTGGAACTACATATAGTAGTGGAACTACATGCAGTTGCTCTTCAACTCCACTAAGAGGTGAAGTCAAAACGTCTTTACTTTCCGCTAGTGTGCCCGCTGCACAACTTGGTACTGGCTCAGGAGAAAAGGTTCAGTTCGAAACTGTGGGCGTCACTTTTGGAGAAAGAGTGCTAGAGACAGTTCTTACTCTCTACTACGATTCCAAAGAAGGTCTTCAGAGAAGAGGCATTTGGACAGAAGAAAGGGATGTCTTGCCGAAGGCATTCCCAAGTGGTTCGTTTTGCCCGGACTTATAAACTAAAAAGCCCTCTTAATAAGAGGGCTTTTTTATTGATGTTGCAATACTTACAAAATTAAAGATAGAGCGTCCAACGAAAAGTGATACTTACCGAAGCGGACTTTGTTACTGGTGCAATGTAGCGTTTAGCAATAAGCATTCCTCCCGGCATTTTCAGATAGTTCTTATACTCCTGTAATCCAGAGTCCAAGGACTGTGCATCATTGGCAGGAATGAAATCCCTCAAGAAGAATCTTGCATCGCAGAACAATCCCGCAACCTTCAACACGAAGCCGTTATAGGGATAGAATTTTCCTGCATTACTTCCAACTTGTTCTGGCAATGTCACTGTGTAGGTGATTTTGTTTTCTATGTCTGAATCAAAATCCAATCCCACTTCTGATCCCGATTGATAGAAACGAGATTCGCGTCTGCAATAGATGAAACTTGGTTTTCCTATGCCCCAGTAGTTGTAGTTTGAATAATAGCTTCCAGCAATTTGTTGAAGTTTTTGTGAATCCGCTTTATCAGATTGATAGATTCCATCTTTAATGGCTCCCGGAATACCAAAATCAGAATCCAGAATGACTGGTGTACTTAAAGTCGTAGAGTAAATATCATTCATGGTTTTACATTTCACCATGCTGTCTCCAGTGGCACCTCCAAAGTTGTTGCTGTATGTATTTGTAGCATCTCCCACAAATGTCCAAGTAGAAGAAGTAAGACCGACACCATTATAGTAGGATTGAAAATCAGCCCCCATTGATGAGAAATTGGCGAATTCGAAACCTGTTCCGAATAGCATTTTTGTAGGGAAGAAGGGATAAAGATAGGTGCCAAAACCAGGTATTCCAGAATCAGCCTTTGACCACCAGCCCATTGAACCGGGAAATGTCGGAGAATCGAAATACTGATAATTTGAAATCAGAGTTCCGTCCTTGTTCCAGCTCGAATCTCCTGCAAATGCTCCTGTATAGTGGTTTGCTGGTGCGGGGGCTCGCAAATTTCCATAACCAGCCCCACCACCAGCAAAACTTTCACCCGTCAACACATGCATCATAGCATGCTTGCCAAAACGAGTAATTGTGTTTGGACCTTTGTCATAATGGATGAGTTTTCCATTCTCCCATGCCATTACTTCCAAAACTCCACGAATAGGCTTGAATCTATCAACTAGTAGATTATTGACTCTGGAGCCCATCAATAGAGTGAAGTCGTTTTTCAATATGTCCTTAAGCATGAAAATCCCTCTTGTTATTTTACCTTTACTGAGCAACTTTCTTCAGATTTTTTTTCCCACAAAGGTTGCAAATTGAACAAATCATCATCACTTCACCTTAATTGCACTAAAGCTCTCGTTCAAGAATGTATAGAGCGGGTAATTCATTCCCCAAGCACCCCCATACAGCCTAACCGTTCCCCTAGAATCCCCAGCTTTTCTCAAGGGTACTGTGGTCAAAATAACGCTTATTCCACTATCTCCACTCAGTCTGTAGTGCCCCACTGAATCGACTGTATACAATACACTAACTTGGCTATCTCCTGTGTTGTTAAGTTGAATCGTATCGCCATATCTGAGTCCAGTCAAAAGTCTTGAACCGTCAAAAACATTGATCTGCCCAAAACCAAAACCATTGTTAATGACCATTTTCTGAACTCTACGAGTTGGTTCAAAATAGATGTAGCCTTGTGGGTAAATTTGATTCTTTCCGGGTAGCACTGGTGTCACGGTAAGAGTCAAAGTATCTCCGGTAGTGCCTCCCCAAGTTACGCTGAAG
>DATJPJ010000116.1:0-6651 GCA_035506455.1 Candidatus Nanoarchaeia archaeon | reverse complement strand
CGATTTTGGCTTGTCAATTCCAAGCCTCCACAATGCTGCGCGATTTGATGCAATTGCTGCAATTTCGGAGGTCTCACCGAAGTATAGAGGTTGAACACCCACTGGGTCCCTAGCTGCGATGAATCCGGAGGGTCGGGTGATTATGAGTGCGTATTCGCCTTCTACATTCTTCAAAACTGACTGAGCAAATTCGAGGTAATTTTGGGTTAGATTTTTTTTGATGATTTCCGCTGCAGACATCTGGGTGTTAGTAGCAAATGCTCTCCCTTCGAAGATCAAATATGCCTCATCCAACTTTACAATGGTTGGTTTGTTTAATGACGAATCTGAAGTAACGCATCCTGTCGCGATTGGTGAGGTTAGTTCCTGAGAATCTAAACCGCTGGGATTTTCCACCTTTGCTAATTTTGACGGTGTTGCTACCTGATAGATCGCTTGGCTTCCAATATGTTCTTTTTCAAGCGCCGCTACAAGTCTTGGAACAACGTTTTCACCGCTCTTTTCCATTATCGCGACTATGGTTCTCACGCTAAGACCTTCTTCAGTTTAATTGCCATGGTAATGGTTTGGTAAAACATTAATCTTTAACCGGCAATACTCTGTCTGCAAAGGAGATCCACTTGCCTATATTACCCATAGATACAGGTCGTTACGGAAGCCCCGAAATGCTACAAGTTTTCCAAGAAGAAGCGCGTGTTCAGAAACTTCTCGATGTCGAAGCCGCGCTCGCTTTGGCACATGCTGAAGTTGGAGATATTCCTCTCAAGGATGCCGAAAAAATCGCTGTTATGGCTTCTATCAAATATGTGAAGGTGGCACGTGTGAAAGCGATTGAGAAAGATATCAAACACGATATAGCCTCTTTAGTTCGTGCGCTCTCGGAACAGTGTGGTTCAAGCGGTGCGTACGTTCATCTTGGCGCTACGAGCTATGACATTGTTGATACTGCTAATGCATTACAGTTAAAAGATGCAACCACGATAATTGAAAAAAAACTTGCAGCCTTAATAGCTACTCTTAAGACACAGGCGGATAAGTACAAGAAAACAGTAATGATGGGGAGAACCCATGGGCAACATGCCTTGCCAATAACTCTTGGCTTCAAATTCGCAGTTTGGGGACGCGAACTCGAAAGACATACGCGCCGTCTCAGCCAATGTCATGAACGGGTATTCGTTGGCAAGGTTAGTGGCGCGGTCGGTACTCAAGCAAGCTTGGGCGAGCACGCGCCGCGTATCCAGGAACTAGTCATGAAGCATTTGGGCATTTGTTCTGCAGAGATTTCCACGCAAATAGTGCAGCGAGACCGCTACGCTGAACTTGTTTGTGACTTCGCAATGATTGCTTCTTCATTGGATAATTTTGCCACTGAAATTCGTGAGTTGTCGCGTCCGGAAATTGCTGAGATGTTTGAATCTTTTGAGGCTGAAAAACAGGTTGGCAGTTCTACGATGCCTCATAAACGCAATCCTGAGACTTGCGAGCGTGTCTGTGGTTTAGCTCGGATCATTCGAAGCTTGACCTTACCTGCTTTGGAGGATATGGTTACGTGGCATGAACGTGACTTGACTCAGTCTTCCGCTGAGCGTTTCTTGTTGCCTGAAGCCTGCATATTGACCGACTACCTCCTCTCGCTAATGACCAGCATTGTAGCTAACTTGCGCGTTGACGAGGCGCGGATGCTACAAAATGTTGCTTTGACGCAGGGTCGTTGCATGTCTGAATCCGCGATGATGGCTTTGGCTAGAAAAGGCGTTAACCGTCAAGAGGCGCACGAGCTCCTGCGTAAACTCACCATCATCAGTGAAGCGGAGAAGAAGCCTTTCCGTGAAGTTTTGCTGGGAGACGCTCTAGTTCACAAAACGCTGTCATGCGATGAGATCGATGCTGCTTTGAACCCGAATAACTATTTGGGCACGGCGATTAAACAAGCAGAAGCTTTCGTGATGAGCTAGAAGTCTGACAACGCTTTCTGTTTCCATTCGTCGACTTTGTCGAGCTCTTCCCATTCCTTTTTTTTCACGAAGCCACCGACTTGTTCTTTGATTTTCTTAGCGAGCCTTGGTCCGATTGTTGGCAGATTTGTTAGCTCGTCCAGTTGTGCCAGTCTAATGGCGTCTATGCTATGGTAGCCTGCGTTGAAGAGTATGCGTCCGCGGGTTCGTCCGATACCTTCGAGTTTGACTATGGGCAAGAGTTCTTTCTTTATGCCTTTAGAGACTCTTTCCACGAGTTCGTTAGTTAGAGGCTGGATTTCTTTTTCTTTGAGCAGCTCCGCCAGCTCCTGCGTGGCATGGAGTAGCCATTTTCCGTTTTCAATTATTCGGTAAAGGTCTCCGGGTTGAACGCGAAATCTATCCATGAGTTGCTCTTCAGATGTTTCTTCTATCCATGAGTCTAAAATCATGGCGGTTTTTACTTCGCCCAAGTATTCTTCGTACTCTACTCGGTCTTCCCATTCGTTAGGCGGTGAAATAAGGAATTCTTCTCTATGGCGTTCGACTTCGACGGCGAGTTTTTCGATTTCTTCTCCGTAAGGTCGCATGACTGGACCCATGTCAGGAGTGTGCGTGATCAAATGTAGCAGGCTTAGCTCTGTTAGTTGTTGTGGTTTGGTTTTGAGTGCGTCGCGGATAGTTACTGAGGTGACTGGGTCTATGTAAAGGTCGCTTGTTCTCTTGCCTAGTTTGGTTGCGCAGAGGTTTTGTCCGTCGACGTAGAGCATTTGTTGTTCGTAGAGATAACTTAAGATTTTTGCTATGACGCTTTTGATGGCTTTTACGTCATATTGGTACGCGTAGAATGTTTTTCCGAAAAATTCGTAGACACCTTGTTCGGTGTGTGCAAAGTCTGAGGCAACTGTTGCAAGCACGTGTCCGCGGATTATTTTTTCGACTGCTAGGCGTGACCAGATACGTTCTGGGCGTGCGAGAACGAAGTTTTGCATGAGGTAGTCGGCTTCGTCGGCGTTTTTTGCTATAAGGATGGATTCGCCATTTTTGTCGTATTTTGGTCTGCCTGCTCTGCCTGCCATTTGTTTGTAATCTAAGACGCTGATGGGGTAATATCCGTATCCTGCTTCATATCGTCTGTAATCTTGGATGATGACGATTCGAGCTGGGAGGTTCATGCCAAATGCCAATGTTGGTGTTGCGGTTAGTACTTTGATTTTTCCCGCTCGGAATAGGTCTTCAATTATTTTTCGGTGCGCTCCGGCTAGTCCTGCGTGGTGGAATGCGACGCCGCAGGCGACGAGTTCGGCGAGATCTTCGCTTAGTTGGGTTTTTTCGTCTGCGGACCGAACTTTTTCAGCTTCCTGTTCTAATGCTTTTTTTGCTAGTTTTGAGAGTTCTTTGCCTGTTTGTTCGGCGATTTTTTTTGCGAGAGATGACGAGTTTTTGCGTGTAGATGCAAATACGAGAGCTTGTCCTCGGGTTTTTATTGTGTTTAGGGCGAGGTTGACGGCGTCGTTGCTGGTTTTTCGCTCGATTTTTCTTGCGTCTCCATCTTTGAATTGGATTTCATCGTGGAGTAAGACGCCTTCTTTTAGTGATACTGGTCGCCATTCTGTTATGACAAATTGAGCTTTGAGCCACGCCGCGATTTCGTCAACGTTTCCCATTGTGGCACTTAATGCTAGAACTTGGATGTCTGGGTTGACTTGCATTAGCCTTGCGATAACGACTTCGAGAGTTGGTCCTCGTTCGGCTTCGTTTAGCAGGTGTACTTCATCTGCAATAACGAGTGAGATTTCGTCCATCCATTTGGCTCGGTGTCGTAGCAGACTGTCGGCTTTTTCGTTAGTTGTAATTATGATGTCATATCTTCCTAGCCATGGGTCACTGCTGTCAAAGTCTCCTGTGCTTATGCCGATGTTGACGTTTTGACCGTTTTCTTTTTTGAGTTTGGAGAATCTTTGAAAATCGTCAAATTTTTCACTTGCCAAAGCTCGCAAAGGTGCGAGGTAGATTGCTTTGCCATGGCGCTCAAGAACATGTTTGAGGCAGCATAGTTCCGCGACAAGTGTTTTTCCGGATGCTGTTGGGCTTGCGAGAACCAGGTTTTTGCCTTCCAAGGCGCCTGCGTTTATGGCTTGTTCTTGGGGCGGGTAAAGCTCCGCTATCCCATTTTGGATTATGAGTTCCTTGAGCTGTTGGGGGAGATTGAGTTCAGATACCTTCACTTGGCTTCGCCATAATCTGTTATGTTGGAGTTATGAGATTTTGCGGGTTAATAGTGTTTATTCGTGAAGAACGGCGATTTATTGTTTGATTATTGAAGGGGTTCAAGTGTTTTGTTGATGCTTTTGTATACAGTGTTTCCTGGTGTTTCCTGGCCTAGTTTTGGAAAATGATTTGACTTAGTGGGTTATTTCGATAGAAGTTTGCTAAATTTTTGCCAGTTTTTCCGCTTTTCTAAAAACTCGGGTTTTTTGTACATGTGAGGATTATGCCTATTAGTTTTTCTTTTTACATGTTAGGAAACATTGTCTTGGAAGAAGAAAAGAAATATGTGGGAACGCTGGAGTTTCTAGGTACTTTCTTTGCTTGTTTCTTCTGATGCGTTGTTGCCTTTGTACGCCATAAGTACATTCATGCTACTTATTACTGCGTCTAAGCTCGCCATTACGATGTCTTCGCGGACACCTAACGCTGTGGCTGTTTGGCTGCCTTTGCGCATTCTTACAGTGACTTCGACCATAGCGTCTGTTCCGCCAGTAATTGCTTTCACGCTGTAGAGTTCGAGGTGGATTGGTTCGACTTCTTGTATTGCTTTCTTAACTGCGTTTATCGCCGCATCAACTGGTCCAACTCCTATTGCTGCGCCTCCGACTTCTTTGTTGTGCATCTTCAGTCTTACGGAGGCGGTTGAGGTGACGGTGTTTCCACTGACGACGGTTATTTCTTTTAGTTGAATGGGTTTTTCTTTGCTGATCCCTGTTGTGTTTTCTGCGATAGCGAGAAGGTCTGCGTCGGTGACGGTTTTGCCTTTGTCGCCTATGGTTTTTATGCGTTGGAAAATCTCTTTTAGCTGATCCTCAGTTGGCATTATGCCCATTGTTGCGAGGGTAGCTTTGACGCCTGCGGATCCTGAGTGTTTTCCGGATGCTAGGCGTCTTGTGCCTCCGACCAGTTCAGGTTCAATGGCCTCGTACGTTGATGGGTGTGCCAGCATGCCTTGGGTGTGGATGCCTGATTCGTGAGTGAATGCGTTTTCGCCTACGATTGCTTTGTTTGGTTGTACGTAGACGCCTGTGAGGCGCGAAACGAGCTGAGATATGCTGTATAGCTGCTCCATCTTGATGTCCATTTTGAGTTTGTAGAGGTTGCGTAATGTAACAACGATTTCTTCTAATGAGGCGTTGCCTGCACGTTCACCAAGGCCGTTTATGGTTGCGTGGAACTGATTTGCCCCTGCTCTCAGTGCTTCGATAGTGTTTGCTACTGCCATGCCGAAGTCGTTGTGGCAGTGAACGCTTACAACTGAGACATTTAGCGATTGTCGTAGGTCTGTGAATAATTCGTAGCTGAGTTCGGGGGTCAATACACCTACCGTGTCGCATGCAACGACTCGGTCGGCCCCTGCCTCTATGCCTGTAGTGAAGATTTTTTTGAGGTAGTTGCGGTCTGCTCGGGTAGCGTCTTCCGCAGACAACTCAACGACTAAGCCGCAGTCTTTCGCATGTTTCACCATGTCCTTGGTTATTTGGAGTACTTGGGCACGTGTTTTCTTAAGTTTTGCTTCAATGTGTAGGTCTGAAACTGGGATGATGAGGTGTATGCTGTTTGCTCCGCTTTTGGCTACTGCGTCAATATCGCTTCGGGTACCTCTTGACGCGCTGCAGATTTCCGCTTTCAAGCCGGCTTTGGCGATGAGCTTAACGGCTTCCATTTCACCTTCAGAAACCGCGGCAAACCCTGCTTCAATAACGTCTACGCCTAAATCGTCAAGACGTTGAGCAATTCTCAACTTGTTTTCAGGGGTCAGGCTGACTCCGGGAGTTTGTTCACCATCGCGAAGGGTGGTGTCTAAAATTCTTATTTTCTTAGGGAAACAGTTAGGGCTGGATAAAGCAATTCCCCATTTGTCATCACTTGTAGGTTTGTTCAATTCTGGAAGCGTAAATATAAGATTTATGGTGCATTGGTTCTTCTAAATCTCTTTCATTCTCCTAAAGACGACGGAGAGTTCGTTAAACTACAAATTTGATGGTCGTCGCCTTTTTGCAGCCGTAAAACTTTAAGGTAATCATTTATCGAGCAGTCCTACTTGCTATTGTTTCGAACTCTTCTTCCTGAAGTTGATGCCGCGGTGTCGTTGTCGTTCAAAAAATCTCATCGAATATTATATAAACTCTCAGAACCGAAGTTACATGCATGAAGTCGGTTGTCCTTTATTTCTCTAGAACAGGAAACACCAAACGCCTGGCCGAAGCAATCGCCGCGCAAGCCAATGCCCCAATTTTTAGTATCACAATCACCGAACCATCAATTGTGGATGGCTATGACCTACTCATTTTAGGTACACCCGTTGAAGGTGCCAGCCCAACTAAGGAATCTTTGGCATTTGTCGAACGACTGCCCAAGGTTCAAGGTAAGAAAGCAATCG
Organism: Candidatus Nanoarchaeia archaeon; assembly: GCA_035506455.1. Taxonomy (GTDB): domain Archaea; phylum Thermoproteota; class Bathyarchaeia; order Bathyarchaeales; family Bathycorpusculaceae; genus JADGNF01. The sequence goes on along the minus strand of DATJPJ010000116.1, from coordinate 42 downwards.
TATTCTGCTCGAACCGCATTTTCGGAAACGAGCGAACCATGA
>DATJPJ010000115.1:0-10316 GCA_035506455.1 Candidatus Nanoarchaeia archaeon | reverse complement strand
TTCGATGAAGTCTTGATCAGTGGGGCTACTGGAAAAGCTGAAGGGGTGCATGAGCTCTTTGTCGTCAACTTTTATGGTGACGATCATGTATTGCCCTGCTTTGTAGTCGAATTCATCTGGCCGGGGGAACCGAAAACTAGTCGTATCGGCTGTGCGGGGAATGATCTCTTTTACGGCGGTTTCAAACTTCATTACAATCACTCAACAAAATGCATTTATAGTTTAGGAGGGGACCAAATTAAAACCTTCTGCCAAGACTCTGGTTCATCAAAGCGGAATTTGCACGAAGTTTTGAGTGCTTCGTCCGTTGGTAGTTTTCTATTGGTAGTTCTTGTAATTGTTTTCCTGAGTTTTGATCGTACTAATTAGAAGCAAGCGATTAGTCTGAAGGAAACACGCGCCAAACAGGTTTGAGAAGGTTTGAAAAAAACCTCTCGCGTTGGCAACGACAAGTTCTACTCTCAGAAGTTCTTATGCGCTTTGAAGTCTGAGTCCCCGTGGAGCTTGATGCATAGCTTCAATCTTGACTCCATTGTCGTTGTTTGCAGTTCTGCAGATTAGGTTTAGTGAGTTTTCAGTGAAGTTTAAGACTGTTTGTCCGTCGTTTGTGAGTGAGTAGATTTTTCTGGGGCGTTCGGCGTCCATGTTCCAGTTGCTTTTGACGTAGCCTTTCTTTTCGAGGCTGCCCAAAAGTGGGTAGACGGTGCTTGGGCCAAAGTATACGCCAAAGTTCTTGCGAATCCTGGTGATAACTTGGTAGCCATGCATAGGTTCCTGGTCGAGGAACTGAAGAATAATCATGTCTAAGAGACCTTTGGTAAGTTTGGTTTGGATTTCTTTTTGGTAGTTGTTTTTTGTCATTGCCTTTTTTCTCCCTGTGTTTTTTATCGTGAGATTATGTCCATTTGAGACATGTTTCTCGTGATTCAATATTGTCTAAACGGTGACATAAACCCTCACACATAACTGAGGCATATCAAAGCATATCGAAAAGTTCGATTGTCGATCACAGCAACAAGTCAAACCATGAACTGTATCCCAAAAATACATATTCCAAAAACTAACTGGTGATAAATGAACTGTACAGCGGATAGACAGAAAAACTGTTTTTCGTCCATCAAAATATACAAAAAATCCGCGTTGTCCTACAGATGATCTGTTGGCTTCTTTAGTTGGCAATCATTTCAACTTCGATAATTGCTGTTTCAGTATACTCATGATTTTGCAGAATAGGCCGCGAATTCAATAAGAAGAATAGCTACTGTCTCAACTTCTGCACTTATTCTTAAAAATAGAATATTAGCTTAAAAGTACATTAAACTTATACAGGACCCAGCGTAAATCAACAAGTTCAAATGTGCTGCAGCATGCAACCTAAACAAAAGAAGGCTGAAGAACAGGCTTCAACGCTAAATCAGCATAAGCTAGCCTTGGCCATAAAATTCTCCATTATCGCAGCCGCGATTATCGCGTTTTACCTGCAAGACCTCAACTTGGTATTCACCAACGCCCTAAGCGACGAATCGACTTACCATATACTTGCCATTCCCTTTCTCTTCAGCTACTTACTATATCGAAAAAGAACAATGGTTAGCGCATCTTTCACACAGCAAGATCAAAATAGGTCTTTCATCCAAAAGAACCTCAGTCAACTGGTCGGCGCCCTATTTTGCGCAACGGCGATTCTTGTTTACTGGTTTGGCTCATACACTTTCACGCCCTTGGAATACCATATGGCAACATTGCCTGTTTTCGTTGCAGGACTAATTTTGATTTTGTTTAATGGACAAACGCTAAAACAGCTTGCGTTCCCAATTGCTTTCTTAATCTTTCTAACTCCGCCGCCAAGCGATATTCTGTATAGCGTTGGCGCTACGCTTTCCGACCTGAGTGCGCACGCTTCAAACTTTTTGGCAAACCTCTTTGGCATGGCTTCAACAATTACCGCTCAGTATGGCAGTCCCATAATTAACCTCACAAGACCAAATGGTACAGTTATGAATTTCAGTGTAAACATTGCCTGCTCAGGAGTCTATAGCCTCATCGGGTTTGGCATATTCGCGGTTTTCATAGCGTACATCACTAGAGGCAAAACGTGGACCAAAATTGGGATTTTCCTTCTAGGCATCCCACTCATATTAGCATTAAACATCGTACGCATAACAACAATTCTGGGCATTGGCTACAGCTTCGGTGATCAACTTGCCCTGCAAGTTTTTCACGCCATAGGCGCCACTGTACTCATGTTCATTGGTACAATAATACTTCTTGCAGTAACCGAGAAGTTTGTTAAGAACCCAAAACCCCAAAAGCCCTGTCCAATCTGCAACCAAAAAACTGCGGCTATACAGCCAACGGACGATTTTTGCCTCGGATGCGGAAAACTCCACAAGTACACGAGAATAAGGTTAAGCAGATCTGACTTTGCAAAAATCGTGAGCATAATCTTGTTGATTACTGTCCTGTTGAGTATTCAAGCTCCTGTTTTTGCCTTGACCCAAGGTCCAGCAGAGGTTCTCATTCAAACCCCTTCGGGATTGCAGCCGAATACTCAAAATTTTCCGCTTCCTCAGGTTCCGGGTTACAATCTCAGCTACGTTTACCGAGACTCTAACTTTGAGCAGCTCTCAGGTGAGGATGCGTCTCTGGTTTATGTGTACGGTTCCAGTAACATAACGGTGCCAACGGTTTGGGTGGCCGTAGAATTGGCTTCAACGACTGGCCCGCTTCATCGATGGGAAACCTGCTTAATCAACTACCCCCTTAGTCAAGGACTTCAGCCATCAGTCACCCAACTCGATCTTACGGACATCCAAACACAAGCTAACCCGCCAGTAGTTGGCCGATACTTTGCTTTCCAATATCACAGTACCAACCAAACTCAAGTGATCTTATATTGGTACGAAACGGCAACTTTTAGCGTAGATAACCAAACACAACTAAAACAAGTCAAAATAAGCTTAGTAACCTACCCTCAGTCACCTGACAACGTGACATATGCAGAAAACCTGCTTTTCCCAATAGCGCAAGACATAAACAACTATTGGCAACCCATAAAAACCTGGACTACAGTCGCTTTGACGATAAGCCAAAACGGCCTGATATTGTCTGAAGCTACAGTAGCATTGCTTGCTGCGCTCTTGGTCTACAGCGTCTTCCTCAACCGGCAGGACAAATATTCACTATTCACATTGTACAGTAAGCTTCCAAAGCAAAACCAGCTCCTAATAGAAGCTGTATCGAAAGCCCAAAAACTAGGCGACGCAACCTTCGAAGAAATTGCTAATGAACTATCCAAACTAACAAATGCACAAACAGACATCGGCTGGCTTAAAGAAAAACTCCAAGAAGAACAGAACGCAGGTCTAATCAACAAAAGCCTTTCAAACCACAACGATATGCCCTATATAACCTGGACAAATCAAACTCCCAATAGTGCACCCACTGGTCTTATGGGCATGCTGCATCGGCTTCTAATTTCTTTGCAAATCGCAGATTCAAAAACCTGATTTCCAAAAATTTTCGTACACCGCGTATTTTTCATTCGAATCTTGTATTCTTATTTTGCGGCTTTTAATCTTAGTCAGTAGATTTGGGTGTTTTTTGGGAAAAATGAGTTAAATACGTGATGGCATTTCTGGTCTTCTTGTTAGAGTGAGATTTGGCTTTGCGGAAACATGTAGATAAAGGTGATGTGGCTGGCCGGTAAGGCTGAAGAGATAGCAAAAGTTTCTGCTAAGGGCGGGTTTCACCTGTTCTGGGGCATTGTCATTTCGACTGTTGTCTCGGCGCTTGGCGTAATTGTTTTGGCTAAGATCATGCAGCCGCAAGGTTATGGTTTGTACACGATTGCTTTGACTGCACCGAGCTTGATTGGAACGTTTCGGGATTGGGGCATGAACTCGGCTATGATCAAGTACACGGCGCAATATAGCGCCGAGCAGCAGCCAGAGCGGGTGCGGCGTATTCTCATGGCGGGTTTAGTTTTTGAGGTGATTTTAGGTCTATCGCTTTCTTTTCTTTCTTTTCTGCTTTCAGGTTTTATTGCAAACGACATTTTTAAGCGGCCCATAACTGGTTTGATCCAAATATCTTCTTTCACCGTTTTGGCAGGTGCTTTTTTGACAGCTGCTCAAGCCTGTTTTGTGGGGCGCGAAAAGATGAAGCCAAACAGCATAACGCTTGTGCTTCAAGCTCTTTTCCGCTCCGTTTTGGCTCCATTACTGTTTTACGTGGGTTTTGGCGTTACAGGTGCCGTTATCGGTTACACTACAGGGCTGCTCTTCGGGGGGTTATTGGGCTTTGTGCTAATGTTGGAAATCTACAATGGACTTGGAAAGAATGGCGGTTTGGGGGAACCTTTGAAGCTTTGGGAAACTATGAAGTTCATGTTCCGTTATGGTCTGCCTTTGTCTTTTTCGAGTATATTCAACAGCTTTTTGTCTCAGTTTTACAATTTCATAATAGCCATTTTTGCCTCAAACTTTCTTATTGGGAATTATGCGGTGGCTAACAACTTTACTGTTCTGCTCGCTTTTTTTGCAACTCCTATTACCACGATGCTTTTTCCTGCTTTTTCGAAGCTCGACGCTAACAAGGACAAGGAGACTTTGCAGATTGTTTTTAGAAGTTCGATAAAATATTCCTCTTTGCTTGTGGTTCCTCCGACCGTTGCATTAATTGCTTTGGCTAATCCTTTCGTCTATGCTTTGTTCGGCGCAAGCTACGCGTCGGCTCCTCTGTTTGTTGCTTTGCTCGCATTGAACTATTTGTTGACGGCTTTTGGAATGTTAAGTACGCTTAATTTGATTAGTAGTCAGGGACAGACGAGATTGTATCTCGAACTCGCCATCGCTAACACGGTGACTGGAGTTGTTTTGGCGGTTTTGCTTGTTCCAACTTTTGGCGTTGCAGGGCTGATTATTACGATGATTTTCGATGGGGTACCTGGGCTTGCGATATCTTTGTACTGGATCAAGAAGCATTACGATGCAAGCGTAGATTGGGCCTCTTCAGCCAGGATATTGTTGTCGTCTGCAATGTCTGGAGTTTTAACTTACATCGTGGTTTCCTTTGTAGGTTTAGGCAGTTGGCCCAAGTTGGGAATCGGTTTGTTGGTTTTCACGGCGGGTTTTGTTCTGAGTGCCATTGGTGTTGGGGCTATTAAGAAGCCAGATATGGATACCCTCAAGTTGATGACGAGTGGTCTTGGTCCGATTAGCAAATTGGTCAATGTGATTTTGAGAGCCTTGGAAAGATTGATGTGACCTTTATGAGGCAATTTGGAAATCCACTCTGTCTCTGTCAGTTTCCAGTTTGTCTTGCGTTCGGCTTTCACTCGTCAGGTTGTGCTATTTTTTTTCTCATATGGTCAGTAAAAAATCACAAATGTCAAACTATAATGAGAAAGGGAACGAGTTCGCGCTGGCGCCGTCGAAAGCTATACCCGATCTTAAAAAAGATGAAAAAGATGTTACGTTTTTAAAAAAAAGATTAAAAAGAGATTATGTTTTGACGGTGAAGGTACCTGTGACAGTTAGTACGAGTGTTGGAAATGGAGTGTTGGTGGGATGCCAACTTGCTGTGGATATTTCAGTTATTTGACTATACTTGTCGGAACTTCCTGTGCCCAAGATGTTTGCTACACCTTCAGAGCCGTCAGCTGTCGAGGTTATGAGTGTCATGCCTTTGATAACACCTGTGCCAATTATGCCGTTTGCATAAGTGTCTGTGTACTCATTTAAACCGCTGCCTTTTCCTGTTAAAGTGTTGGTGACACTCCAGACTTCTTTGCTGTCTGATACTAGTGTTCCGTCGAGGGCTATCCACTGGATCGTTGCTTTGCTGCTCCAAACCGTGTTGCCTATAACCGTGGATTCTCCGGGTGTGTACTTAACCAGATATACTGTTAGAGTGAAAGAGATCTTTGTAGGACACGACTGCACTTGATGAGCCAAGACAGGGCCAGCCATAGCAATGCTAAGTAGGAAAACTGTGAAGAGCGGCACCATAATTTTGGTTCCCTTCATTTTTCTCACCTCTTTTCTGCTTGCTCTGCATCATAGATTATTCATAAAAATATGAAAGCATTTTTAACGAATTTTATGATGAAAACGATCCGACATTACTGAGCATACCCATAGCGGGACAAGGCTTCTCATTTTTTCCACTACATTTAAAACAATAACTTGTGTTTGCATCGAAGTGCCGCGCGCTAACCTATGCTTTGTCGTTTTAGCGCTTGGTCAATACACGATTTTACGCCAGGATTCTCGACGGCGACTCTCAGTTTAGTTATCTTTCCTCCTCGACCTCTTTCGCCAGGGAAGAACCGGATTTCAACGGCACCTAGGCGCTCAAGTTCCGAAATTGCCAGTCCACGGTGACCTGGCGACCCATAAACACTATACAATGACACTGCCCCATGTTTGGATAAATCCGTCAAGGTTCTCCAACCCGACTTCTCTTTTGATAATTGTTTTCGATTGTAGTCTTCAACAAAGGCTCTGACCAAATAATCGAACACTCTCTGAGCGACAGCAGATCTGATTTCAAACTTTGCGGTTACTGCTTCTCGCGTGTTTTGTTCAGAAGCAGGAAATGATTGTTTCACATTTATGCTAACCATTCCCACATTGAAGTTTTTTGTTTTCCCCAAATCGTCTACGTAAATAATCATTGGAGCAAGGTTGAATTCGCCAGACCGTGCCGGAATAAATCTGAGTTTTAGCGTCTTAACTTTAAAAGGGTTGATGCATTCTCCTTTGAATTCCAGAAACTCGTTCTGCAGCATGAATTCATTCGATCGTGTCTCGATTCTAAAATTGGGGACGGTAACGCCTTCGACCCTATATAGTGAGCAAGGTTTTCTGCCCGAATTAATTATGTCAAGGCGAATTTCAGACTCTTTTCCAACCTGCATTTCTTTTGGCGCTATGAGCGTTGCTTGAATGCAAGCATGTTTGAACTTCTTTTCTATCTTTTCAAGAATGCCGTTGGCCTCTTCTACTTCCATTCTAGCTGCTTCAGCCTTTCCCTGTTTGCTAAAAAGCCAAGCGCGATGTTTTTTTGCCAGAAATTGGAGCCCAGCTCCGTTTGGATACATTTTCACAACGAATTCAGAGTCTTGTCTGCTGTACTTTTCCGCTTCTGTCCATTCACCCTTGAGGGCAAAGAAGACGCTCAGTGGATAAGCCACATGGAAGAAAATCCTCGGGTGCAATCTTATCTCGGCGGGAATATCCATTAGCCTAGCGTAATATTGCTCTGCTTTCTCCAAGTCACCATTCAAGGCGTACAATTCAGTAAGCCGTGCATATATTTTGCACTGCGTGCCTTTTGTATCGGTTTTTTCGGAATATTCAAGAGCCCTCAAGCACTGAGAAATTGCCTCATTGAGATTTCCTTCATTTTCAGGAATATCGCTCAGCCTAAACCACGCTTGGGCTAGATCGTCATAATCGCCGATTCTCTCTCCGATTTTTACCACATTGGCAAGAACTTGGTAGCATTCTTCAAAGAGACCGCAGAGCATAAAACACTCGCCGCCGCCGATAAGTGAAGCGAGAATTTCTCCACGCGCATCGCCTATCTCATTGAAAATAGCAATTGATCGCAAAACTTGACAAACGCCTTTTTCATTCTCTAAGCCAATCATCAGGTAGTTTACGCCTAGTCCAAAAGCAAGTTGTGCTACGTCGGGAAGAGAATATTCTTCTTCAAAAATCTTCAGAGCTTTTCTATGATCAGCCAATGCCTCTTCCATTTTTCCTTGCCACATGATGGCTCGTGCTTTGTTCCAAAGTATTCGTGCATCTTCAATTGGATCAAGAGCCGCATGCTTTTTAGCTTCTTCTACCAACGCTAGCAACCGGATAGAATCCTCTTCTTTGTACCATATTGCCTCCATTTCCTTTCTATAAGCTCGAAGTTTGATCACGCCTGCAGTTGCATTTGCTAGGATCTCAAAGGTTTTTATAGCATCCTCAAACAAGCAGCTTGCGAAATATGCATCTCCAAGTCCTTCCAAAGCTGCGACCTTTTCATCAAGGTTTGTCTCTGCGTCCTCGAGGGCTTGAAGTACGTATTTGAAGTGTTCTACTGCTTCAAGATTGCTGAATCTTTTTAGCGCATCTAACCCTGCCGCAAGCGAGTATTCAATAGCTTTTTGCAGATTTCCTGCTTGAGCATAGTGATAAGCTATCCTGCCGAAGAGAGGATCTTTAATCTCTCCCCGTTTGTTCTCAATTGTCTGGGCTATTCTTGAATGATAGCCCTGCCTAAGTGGGACTGAAATTCCTTCATACAAGACTTCGCGCAATTTTGCGTGATCGAACTTGTAAGAATTCTGTTCTACTCGTAACAGCGAAGTTGATTGAAGGATTGTGTTTAAGGCTTCAAGGATTTGTAGACTGTCTTGGCTGAGAACTGCTCCAAGGAGTTCGGGGTCAAATTTGTCGCCTATGACTGAGGCAACATCAAGAATTCTTTTTTGACTTGGCTTCAAGGCTCCAATTCTTCGAAGAATCACTTCCTTAACTTTCGATGGAATGCCCATATCGTCGGTTGAAAGACCCCATCTTCCATTGTCAAGAACTAGGTTGTCCCCTTCAGACAGCATCCTCAAAGATTCAACCACAAACAAAGGGTTGCCGTGACTTTCCATGTAGAGTTTTTCAGCAAAACTCTGCTCGACCTCGCCTCCCAGCATGCATTCGGAAATTTTTTTGACACTGTCTTTGTCAAGGTTCGATAGATTTATTTGATGAAATAGGCTTTCCCGTCCCATGAGATGAATAGTCTCAGCAAGAGGGCTGGTTTGTATTTCCGAAAAACCACCAAGCTCCTCACTCCTGAAAGTGACTAGAATTAAGATTGGTTCGCAAATTGTTGCGCGTGAAATGTAGTGCAAGAGGGCAAGTGAGCCAGAATCGGCCCAGTGCATATCCTCCAAAACCAAAATTACTTTTCTTGCCGCGGCCATTGAAAGCAACTCGCTAGTTACAGCCTCAAAGGCTTGGTCTTTCCAAACCTGTGCAACAGCCGGTTCTTCATTTTGAAGCGTCCTAGACGTATCGGTCTCCTTTAACCACTTCTTGGATGATTGTTGATTGATAGAGTTGTTTGCTGTCTCGTTGCTTGGCAAATAGGAACTGAAAGCTTCAATAAACGGGAAGTATGGCAGGCCTGCGTTACTAAGGCACCAGCCTGACAAAATGGTCATATTTTTTCTAATCAGAGTTTTCACGAATTCGTTGATGAGCCTTGTTTTTCCGCTGCCAGCCTCTCCTGAGATGAAGACGGTTGTGCCTCTGCCTTCTGTTACGGAGTCCAAGTATTGGCTAAGTTTTGCAAGTTCTTTTTCTCTGCCCACGAGAACGGGCTCAGATAGAACCTCCTGCTTTGAATCCAACTACGCTTCCCCCAATCTTCAGAGAGGAGTTTTAGCCTTAGCCTGTCAACCGTACTGTTGACTTCATACGCTGAAAAGCTTTGTGCTATAGAAAAGCTTACGCAGCGAAAATCCTAATCTCTTTCTTCCTTGTGCCGCGGTATGGCATCGTCTTGCCTCGTTAGCATTGTGTTTTGCTGTTACGAGCGTGTGCTTAGAGTTTAGTTAACGTAAGTGACTGAGTAACGGTGGGGCGGATTGTTGCTGACAGAGAGTGACAGACATTAGGCACGCGCGGCAGGGGGCGAGCGTATGTGAGTGGAAGTAGTCGTAGGAGTAGGGGAGCAAGGCAGATAGAGAAAGCTTAAAATTGAATTTATTTCCCACAGAAAAACATAGAATGACGAAATGATGCCTGTTACAAACGGGGCGTAAAGCGTTGAGACAATTATTCCATCTGCCAAACCGGCACCTCCTATCGTTGGCTTGGCGAATAGTGGGGCGGATAATAAATCAGATAGGAAAAGCGTTAATGGTATGACGCTTAGAACAATAACGGTGGAAGAAACGATTTTTTTCCGAGTCTCCGTTAAGGGGTTCTTGCCCAAAATGAACGACACCACCACCAAGTTTATGATTATGACGTTTTCCAAGGGCTTAATGAGAAAACCGCCGGGGGCAATTTCGCCAGTCACGTAGTTTAGCAATAAGGAAAAGAAAAAGAAGCCGATGTATTTTTTCCATGAAATTTTTAAACAAACAAATATGATGGTTGAAAAAATTCCAATGGTGACGGGGATCAATGCACCCATTATGTCTATGCCGAAGTTCCCACTTACTTGTATAGGTGCCACAACTTTGTTTGTTGAAAAGTATCTTGCGTATTGACCTACCATGTAGACTACAAAAAGTGAAGCAACCATGA
>DATJPJ010000114.1:0-5685 GCA_035506455.1 Candidatus Nanoarchaeia archaeon | reverse complement strand
CAAAAGGCGCAATAGGCACACTGCTGTGGAACACAAGCTTCACGCCACCTCTAACCGTTATCCCAGACGTCGTTCAAGGCGCCATATTCAGCGGAGGAATGATGGCACTTCCATCTGCGGGTGTTGACCCAGAAGACGGCGTCTTCCTCATTTCACAAACCATGACAAGACAATGGTGGGCCTACAGCCTCAGCACCGGACAACAACTATGGGCAAGTGCGCCAGAAAACCCATGGAACTACTACGGCATGAGCTTCGACATCTATAACGGCATGCTGATCTCCACCGGCAGCGGAATGTCTGGCAACCCAATGATTGCATACAACATAAAAACCGGAGCAATACTGTGGACATACACACCCGCCCAAGTAGGCTTTGAATCGCCATACGGCGACTACCCAATCAGCATCTCGTGCATCGCTGACGGACAAATCTTCCTCTACTCAAGAGAGCACCACCAAATCGGAGACATCTGGAGAGGCGGCTACTGGCGAGACGTAAACGCATCGAACGGCCAAGAAATCTGGAAACTTGAATCTTGGGGCAGCGAACAAGAATTATCAGACGGATACCTCGTAGGCTGGAACGGATACGACAACCAAATCTACTGCATGGGCCTAGGACCAAGCAAAACAACCCTTGCACCAGTAACCCAAAGCGTTACACAAGGATCATCCATCGAACTACAAGGAACAGTAAGCGACCAATCCTACGGAGCCCCAACAGCCGCAGCCAAACAAGGTCTACAATTCGCAGCCGCAGTATCTGACCAAGACCAAGCAGCATACATGCAGTTCCTCTACGAACAACAAGCATTCCCAACCAACGCAGTAGGCGTAAAAGTCCACCTAACAGCATTCGACCCCAACAACAACACAGAAGACCTCGGCTACGTAACAAGCGACGTAAACGGCCTATTCAACCTACAATGGACGCCACCAGTACCAGGCCAATACAAAGTCACAGCATCATTCGAAGGCTCAGCAGCATACGGACCTTCAATGGCAACATGCGCAGTAGGCGTAGATGCAGCACCCGCAGCCAAAGCATCACCAGCACCAATCATAACCCCCGCCCCAACCCAACCAGCAGTCGTAACTCCAACACCAGCCCAATCAACAGCTCCAACACTCGCACCAACCCCCAGCCAAGTCGTCGTTCCACCGACAAGTGCAGTACCAACCATGACCTATCTAACCATAGGCGCAGTAGTCATAATCATAATCGCAGTCGCCGCAGCCTTAGCACTCAGAAGACGCAAATAAGCAATAAAAAAACACATCCTCCCCTTTCTTTTTTTAGGGGTTAACAGAAGACAATGAGGCTGAGAGGGCTCTGAAATAAAATTAAATGCTTGTTTGGTTCGTTCTCTCTCCTAAACTTGTTGCAGAGCCCCAGCAAACCCTAATTTGAACAAGACGAACGCATTCTGCAATTTCTACCCAAACTTTCTAAGTAAGGACGTTTATTTTTGGTTTGACATCTCCCTTGATGCCAATAGCTTTTGATTCCTCAACCTGAAGCATGCAATCCACCTCGTATTCATCGTTGAAACGTTTGTAGTCAATCATTCCAAGAAAAGCACCATCTATTGAAACAGGCGAATCAGCTGCGAAAATGCCCACATCCTTCATAACAATTTCACCGGGGTTCGGCAGGCAATCACAGTATTGCGCTATATCTTTTGCAAAACTAACATACGAGACCTTCCCAGGTTTAAAAGTGGACACAACACCAAAAGCAGCAGACGCAAGCGCCCGGCTAAGGTTCTGCTTGTTCGTGAACGTTATGGCCTCCATGGGGCAACTGGCGATGCACATCGGGCAACGCATACACAGCGGTGAAGTATTATGGGCTTTGCCTTCAATGATCTCGGGCAAATGATTCGCGCAGATTTCCTTACACTTGCCGCAACCAGAGCATTTTGAGGTATCAATTTCTAAACCAATTGTTCGATGCTGTCTACGTTTGCCATCTCCAGGACAGCAGCCCATGCCAAGATTCTTGATGGCTCCCCCAAAACCCGTGAGTTCATGACCCTTACAGTGAGTAACAACAATCATCGCATCAGCCTCTGCAATGGCACCCGAAACTTCGATCTCCGACAAAATGCCCCTAGTTTTTACAAGCTGAAAATTTTCACCCCTAAGTCCGTCAGCAACGATAAACGGCGCCAGGTTGAACCCATTCGTCAACGCTGTCATCATATGATCATAGGCATTGTGACGCTGAGCCTCGTAAAGCGTGTTAGAATCAGTTAAGAAGGGTTTGCCGCCTGCCTCCTTAACTCTGCGGATAATGTCGTGAACAAAAAAAGGCTGAACATAATATGGATTGCCCAATTCACCCACGTGAACCTTAACAGCGACCAAATCACCCTTTTGCACGCAGTCGAAAGTTCCAGCTTGATCGTAAAGACGATTTGCTTCATCCAAGAGATTGTTAGCCGTATTCCAAGGTGCAAGATGAACCGTCATAGTTTATTCCTCACTTGTGTTTCCTAATTTAGCGTTGAGTGTAAAAAGACTTTACCCGTTTTCGAACCTTTTCACTGCAAAGGATCCATTACTTACTCCCAACATTACAATTTAATTACATTCCAAGAAAGCCCCGGTGCTAACATCTGAGGGCGAGATCAATTCCATCCGTTTCCTCGCCAAAAATCGAATTCATTCATAACAAACATGCGTTCCCAGAATGTCAAAACCCTCACCAGTCGTCACCCTGGAGCTTCCCTGCAAACAAATGTTAGAGCTCAAAGCCGCTGCAATAGTTCCACGCGGGAATTTTCAGAACGACAAAAGGTCAATGCGTTTGCTTTGAAAATCTTTAAATAGTTAAACGGTTAACCCCCGATGGGGAGAAGGATTGAAACTAAAACTCATTGTGTTCTTGGCATTAGTGCTGTTTCTTGGCTCAATGCTTATTCTTCAACAACAGGCAAGTGGTCAATTCATCTGGAGAGACGACTTTAATTACGCCAATTCAGCGCAACTACAAGCTGCTGGTTGGCAAATCACTCAAAACCCAGCCGGCGTGACTATCTCGAATGGAACAATAGTGCTGGATGGCACAACGGCGGACACCGCAATTGCCTACGACGGCCATTTTCAATCTGGCATTACAAATTGGCGAGTTGAAGTTCAGTCTGTTTGGCTTGGTCAGGGTCATTCTGGAGCACAAATCCATGTTGACATGCAAGGGCACAGTTACGCCTGGGCAACTGACGGTTGGTACAACAACTTCGCATTTTACAAGGACGGCCAAAAAATATTGACGTTTGGCAATTACACCGAGCAACCGAACGCTTGGGTTAACATGACTTTGGAAAAACAAGGCAACACAGTAAACATGTACTACGACGGACAGCTCGAGAAAACCTACATCGAAACTGATCAAAACATAGTAAATGCCCCGGTCCAGGGCGTTTCCGAAATTAGCCCATGGTTAGGTAACCAAGCATACGAATACTATCAACTTGAGAGTATAGACAACGCAGTCACGACGTCAAAGACAACCAGCTCAGGGGTTCTCACTTTCAAAGGATGGATCGATGGAACCGACTACCTCTATTTACAAGATGGAGGTGCAACAATCTGGTACCAACACGAAAAATCCGAAATTCCTGGATACGAAATTAACGGAGCAGGAGTACAGGGCAATTATCAAAATCACCAAAATCTTCCGACCTATATCGATGGAAACACTTGGTATCCTTCTTGGCCTGGAATCACAACAGCCTGGATCGATGTTCCCGCCGTGTCCACCAAGTACATTAACCCCGACCAGCATCCGACCGGAGAATGGAATATTACAACCATAACAAACACTGTGGCAAGAGGCAACTTTTCGATTATAGAGTACCCCTCCTCCAGCAACAACTATACCGCCAAAATACTTCTAGACGACATCTTACCCTCAGGCGCAGACTGGTACTCCTTCACCCTAAACTGGGAAACACAAGGCCCAATAAGCTCCCCTGACATCACCAAAACCGCATGGGTACCACCGCCCGCAAACGGTGCAGCAGCAAGCATAGTAACAGTCGGCGCAGTAAGCATAGCCGCCTTGCTAGCTGCCGCTGCCTCAAGCGTACCCACAACAGCAGCAACTAGTTTCATAGACAGAATAGTCTCTGAAGTAAGAAAACTACTACCCGACACAGTCAAAAAATGGCTCGAAGACTTCATCGCATCCAAACGCAAACTAAAAGTTGACGAAAAAACTGGATCCCCCTATTTGCCCACAAAATCTGAACTCATAGTCTACTCAATTGCAGTCATCCTCTTGACGCTGTCTTTTTCCTACGTTAAGATCTCAAATCTTAATGAACTTCTAATCGTTCTGCCAACATTCTTCGCCACAAGCATCTTAGTGGCTCTAGTGCGAACTTACATTCTCGCAGTGTATGCCCGCAGACAAGGGGTCTGGACAGAATACAAAATATGGTACTTTGGAGTAACGATGTTTCTCATTTCAACGCTTGCGTTTAGAGCTCCTTTTTCTTCGCCCACCCGAACAGTTCATCACCATCGCAATTTCACTGACCGCCTAGGCGGATTTCTCTCCCTGGCAGGAGTCTTAATCACATTGGCCTTCGCAGGGTTCTTCTTTATTTTGCTAAAGGAGGGTCTCGTGCTAATAGGTGGAACAGGCTTAGCAATGTGCATAATATCGGCGTTCTTCGACACTTTCCCACTTGAACCTATGGGTGGAAGCGACATCTACAAATACAGCAAGCGTCTCTGGACGGGCTTATTCATTGGAACATTATTGCTATACGCAGTTTGGCTGACAAATTTGCTATGAGCCAAACTTTTCAGAGACTCTCCACCGCGCGCCATAACTCTCAATCTGTAAATGGCATCCTATTTTGAGCTGATGGCGGTATTGCAGTTGAAGCAAAGGATACACTACTACAGTAATGGATAACAGCGATTCAGGATATGTCACCCTCGGAATTTTGTCAACGACTTCTCCAAGTACGACAACACCAGAGCAAACAATGAACGTGTACTTTGGAACAGAAATGCCAAATCTAAGCCAAGACCTGTCTGTCACTATAGTAATTTAGTCTCTCGCCAGCTGAATAAATTACGAATAAATTTACCAATTAATTTTTTGCCCCCTTGTAAATTCACCCTGTAAGTAAAAGGCTAAAAAAAGCAAGCGACAACGAAGTTATGGTTGTGGTTGAGAAACCGATATTGAACCAAAAGCATACACGTTGCTATCATCCGAGCCAACGTAAACCACACCGTTGGCAACAGATGGAAAAGACTCCACTGCACTACCGGTTGCATAGCTCCATACTTTGCTACCATCCGAAGCGTTCAAAGCGTAAAAATTACCATCGCATGAACCCACAAAGACCACACCCCCGGCAACAGTGGGACTCGAATCCACTATGTCTCCAGTCGCAAAATGCCACAGTTTATCGCCTGTTTTTGCATCCAAGGCATACACGTTTTTGTCATCCGACCCAACATAGACAACGTTGTTAACAGCTGCTGGCGAAGACTCAACCGTTCCACCAGTCGTGTACTTCCACACCTGCTTGCCTGTCGCCGCATCCAACGCATAAACGGTGTTCCCAGAGCCAAAATAGTCCAGGTTGTTTACAACCGCCGAGGAGGAAAACAGAGGGCCGATGGTTGTGAAATTCCATATTTTTGCACCCGTTGC
>DATJPJ010000113.1:0-8701 GCA_035506455.1 Candidatus Nanoarchaeia archaeon | reverse complement strand
GTCTACGCTGGTACGTCGAGCAAAATGTGAAAGAGATTCAACCGAAAGACTGCTGATCAAACTGGCACTGCTGTCTGTTTTGGGATCGGAAGTGAAAACGCCGTCGACATCAGTCACGAAAATAGCCTTGTCTGCCTTTAGTTTTACCGAAATATAAGCTGCAATTGAATCCGAAGTAACATCCCATGACGGCTTAAAGGGGTCAGACGCAAACAATGTTTTGGAGGGCAACATAATTGCAGTTTGCCCGCCACTGCCGATTTCCTTCGCCGTCTTTAGGGAACAAGATGTTTTGGACTCTGGAATAACCTGCGATAAAAGCAATCCGAACTGATCCATCGCCAAAATTGCCATTCGATGAGAAATAACCGCAGGCAACTGAAACCTTTCATCCATAATTCTAACAGCGTCAGCAAAACTACCCCCACCGGGCACGACAACGAAACGATGTTTCTTCGCAAGAGAAGACAGCTCTACGCCAAGTGTCTTAAGAACTTGAGGCTTTTCGGAGAGGCTGCCGCCGATTTTGATCACGGCTTCCAAACTGGCCTCTTTCCCTCCATCTTAGATACCATCATCAGAGCGACCCCGACCGCCGGTGACAACAAAGCAGCATCGTTGGGGAACAAACTGGCGAGGCTTAAAATCTTGGTTATCCCAGCCTTTTCTGCGGCTTTCCGGGCAAGAAAATCTTTCCCCAAACCCGTTACAATGGCCGGAACGTCTCTTTTGGCGTTCTGTTCCAGTCGACTGTACACCTGATTCAAACCATATGCTATTTGCACAATTTGCCGGTCGCAGACGTACTTGGCGATCTGAATGATTTCTTGCTCAGTTAGCATTTCAACGTCCGCACAAACGATCCGTGCCAAACGCGCGAGAGATGCAGGTCTCGATTTTCCTTTCCCGTCCGCCGTTTCCGAGGTATAATCTTCCTCCGTGATGTTACCTAAGATCAGGTGGACGTCAGCGCTCTGGGCGAAAAGCTCAGACGCAACCCTTACGTTTCTACCTCTTAAAGGAACAACTTGAACGGTAGCCGCAACGTTAGTCCTAAGGCCCCCCGTGTAAACAAGCTCCCCATTTGACAGCTTTTCCATATCCGTCATGCCAAAAGCCTCAACCTCACCATTCACCACCGGAATTATACTCGTACTTGTACTTCCAACATCCACAACCACACAATCTCGAACATGCTGCGCCACCATCCAACCAGTCGCAACCCAGTTCGCTGATGCAACTTTAAGCGGTTCAGCCTTAGCAGCCACCATAGAACGCAGCTCAGCATCAACATCAAGAACCATAACGCGCTTCTCGCCAAATACCTTAGCTACGCAGTCAAGAATTTGGCTAACTCCTTCACGCTTAGTTCGGAATGCATCAGATAACTCAGCAGTCAAAGTCACACCTACACCCTCAAGGTTACCTGATCCTATCAACTTTCGATTCAGCCCCAAAAGAAGACTAGTGAACTGATCAGAGTTGCGTTTCCAAAACGGGAAATACTCCAGCTCCGAATTGAAGTCTGTTACTCGCCCATCTTTTACGACAACAAAAGCAGTTTTTGTGTTTGCTCCGCCGATATCCAAGCCAAGCACGGTTACCATGGATTTTGTCCTCTCATCCAAGTTTCGCGCAGGCGCTCTTTTGCTTCGCTCAGGTTTCTTAAGGCAATCTCTGTTCGGTCTCCATATGATTGCAAAATGGCATAGCTAATTTCTTGGTTGGCTATTGGAAAGGGCGGAGAAATCAGCTCCTCCATCCGCAGAAAATCCTGCCAGGCAAACATGACCGGACGAGAAACGGGTATCTTTGAGAAGCAGGAAACACCGATTGGCTGGGTGCAATCAGGAAGAGTATTTTTTAGAGCGACATCTGTGATAGCCTCCGCTACATTGAAGTCGGCGACACGACGTAACCCCACGTATGATGTAGTCAGCCTTGGATTAACCTCAACAACAAAAACGCCTTTGTCTGAAAGTACAACGTCTACGCCAACATAACCTCTTAGATTCCCAAAAGATTCAGCAAGACGCTTAGCCATCTCGAAGGCTTCGTCCTTTAACGGGTGATCAAACGGAACTAACCCGCCGTTATAGCTTGAAACTCCTTCGGGTGGAGCCAACGTGATATCCTGCAAGTTAAGGCTGACCGGTAACGCTTTGGCACCTGCAACCATTAAACTCACGCTGGCAGAGGCACCCTCGACAAACTCCTGCACGATAACATCACCTAACGGATCTGCTTTCATATTCTCGACTGCCTGCAAAACTTGCTTCGCGCTTCGTACGACGCTCATGCCACTGCAGCCGGCTCCATTTGACGGTTTAAAAACTGAAGGAAAACCAATCTGATCCTCAGTTATTCGCGCTATTTCATCGACTGAATCATTTGCGCTAAAAACCAGAGTCTTTGGACTATTCAGCCCTAGATCTTTAAGCCGTTTCGCAAGAGCAGCTTTGTCCGCCGCCTGTTCTATGGCCGCCGACGTAGAATTCAGCGCATTCACGTTTGAAGACTCTGTGCATTCAACCAGCTTTTGCAACGTCCGCCGTCCCTCTGGAGCCACTATGAAGACTCCATCATTCGATTCCGCGGCTTGCTTCATAATTAGAGCAGCTGAATCGACCTCTGAAACCCAAACCACGCGGTCAGCAGCGAGCGGCGGCGAGAAATCAGCCAGCCGTGAATCTAGCAAAACTGTAACTTCATGACCCGCTACCTTGAAGTCCGTAGTTAAGCCTCTTAGCATTGCGAATCCTTCGCTCAAAAGACTAGGCGCAAGAGGTTGACCTGCAAACCCGCCGCCTGAAACATACTCGTATATCAGAATCTTCAACTTTCACTGCTCACAACGGAAGAAACCGTTTTGCCTTAAAGCTTTTTCTCGAAAAAGATAACGACCGTTATGCTTTAGCGAGCTCGCCTAGAACTTGTACGAAATTGATGAGGTGTCGCTTCGTCAGGTGAGGCATTAGAACTATCCGTACCGCATCCAGTCTAGGAACATAGGAAACGAAATAGCCACGTTTGCGAAGTTGGTCCACAAGTAATTTGCTGTTTGTTGTTCGGAAAGCCACAATATTCATTGTCGGTTTGGCTATGATTTCGAAGTTAGATTTTTCAAGGCGATCCTTCAGAAAAGCTGTCAAATCAATGCAGCGTTTGACTGTTCGTTTGAATCCTTCACGACCCATAGATTCAAAAGCTGCCCAGGCAGCCGCAGCTGAAGCGCCAGGGCGTGTGCCCACAAAGGTGCATTGAAACGGTTCTGTTAAATATGGTGTCCCAGTTCGAATGCAGCTGGTGGCGTCGCTGTTACGGAAAAGAATGCCTCCAGCGGGAACAGGTACCTGCCCCATTTTGTGAGGATCCACGGTTATTGACTGCACGCCGTTGAGACTAAAATCAAAATCATCTACTTCGTAGCCCAATTCGCGTAGGAAAGGAAGAACTAAACCACCGAAAGCAGCGTCAACGTGTAGGGGTAAGCCATGGCTCTCCGCAATTTTGGAAAGAGCACCGATGTTATCTACAGCACCTAGCTCCGCGGATCCAACATTTCCAACAATGGCAATCGTATTCTTGTTTATGCAAGCTTCAACTGACTTTGGATCAACTGTGTATTTATCGTTAAGGTCAGCTTTGACCAGCTTCACCCTTAGTATATCACAAATTTTATCGAACGAAAAATGAGCTGACCAAGGAACCACTAATTCCGGCTCTGCAAGTTTTGCAGCGTTTCGCGCAGCATAGATGGCTAGCAGGTTTGCCTCCGTTCCACCTGAAACTATAATTCCTGCTGCTGTAGCTGGCGCATGCAAAAGTTCCAAGAGCGAAGAAACCGCTTCTTTTTCTAGCTGCAAGCTGCCTGCAAAAAGCCCGGGATCACCCAAGTTAGATTCAACAAATAGCTCGCGTGCCCTTTTCGCAGTGGAATTTGGAGTAGTACACATGGAACTAAAAATTTTACCCTTTCTGTAACAAACATCTTTGGCTTTTGCTTGCCGAAGCTTTGCCAGAACTTCGGATTTTCCTAAACCCTTAGCTCGCATAGCACGCCCTCAGCGAGAGGCAACCAGGTTTCGTTCTGACATCTTGGCAGCTTGGACAAGTTCTTCTACCTTTTGCTTCTTAACGCGCCCATTCACTCTGTCTTTTTCCGTGCAAGCAGCTCCTCTTAGCCCTGCAATATCAACACCCATGATGGAAAGCAAAGGAAGATGTTCAATTTGAAGGGAACCAGCCAAAGCAACCTTCAATCCGTAACCATGTGTCTCGTCTATGAAAGTTTCAAGCTGCTTAGCATTGAAAAAATCTAAGAGGTTTTTTTCGTCCTTAATTGCAGTGTCCACCATGGCGAAATCACACTCTGCTAAACTTGCAATTTTAGGGATGAGAAGAGGACTAATTGAATGAGCGCGTTTCGCGTCGGCGAATCCCGCAACAACAACCTTGACATTTTTTTCTAGACTCTTTACTGCCTTCACAACATTTTGCATCAGGTAAACCGCGTCTTTTTCTGATTGCAAGGCCAGCAGGCTAACCTTAACATAATCTACCCCCAAAGCTACCGCACCCGTTGCGGCCAAAGAAACGCTTCCAGGCAAGTTAGGCATGTCACCCAACGTGCAGCTGACCTCAATTGGTTTAGGAGCAATTTCGCGGATGCGCTTTATTGTCCAAGGAAAACTGGCGCCGAGAGGCCCCTCTTTGGGGTTTTTCACATCTATAATGTCTGCTCCACCCTTGATTGCCTCTAACGCTTCTTCTTCGTCAATGGGGCTTATGAGCAGCTTCATCCAACCAGCTCCGCTAATACTCGCAGGTTTACATAGGTTAAAGGTTTTCCTATAGAAGTATTCCGTTCAATTGTTTGCTTTCAACACGACTAGGTAGGAACTAATATCTTTCCCAAAGATACTGAAAGAACAGGCGAAAACACTTGAAAGTCATTCCTGTCATCGACATACTCAAAGGCGAAGCCGTCCATGCAGTTAGAGGAAATCGAAGCGAATACCAACCCCTCAAAAGCATTCTTAGCAAAACCGCAGACCCAGTCGCTGTTGCTTGTGCCTTCAAAGAAATCGGCTTTCACGACTTGTATGTAGCAGATCTAGATGCAATAATGGGAAACGGCGAAAACCGTAATTCCATTCAGCAAATTAAGGAAAAAACTGGGTTAATGCTACTAGTTGACGCTGGAATCTGGGAGAAAAAGAGAGCTAAACAACTTCTGCAACACGGAGCTAAAAGGGTAATCGTTGGAACAGAGACGTTACCATCACTAGATTGCCTCAGCGACATAATTCAATATTTAGGCACGGAAAAAATAGTGGTCAGCGTCGACTTAAAAAGTGGAAAGGTCCTAAGCAAGTCGAACTCCGTTACGTCTTTGAACGTAATAGAACTTGCATGTAAACTCGAGAAAATCGGCGCTTGCGAAATTATTGTGCTCGATCTGGCGAGGGTCGGCAGCAAGGAAGGTGTCGACTTGAACCTTTTGAAAGATTTAATGAACGAGGCGAAGATTAAGGTGGCCGTTGGAGGAGGCGTACGAGACATTAGCGAGTTGAAGACGCTCAGAAATCTAGGAGTTCACGAGGTGTTGTTGGCAACTGCTCTGCATTCGGGAGAAATCAGAATCGATGAGTTGCGAAATTCGGACTTTATGCGTTGATATTAGACTCATTTCAAAATGCATACCATCCCGCCTAGCTGCATGATCCTTTTGCCGGCGCGGGAATCGGCTTTGACGATGCGAGATTTGACTTTTCGGTTGGCGGCGACTTGAATTAGCCGTTGCAATCTGCCTCGTTGTCGGGTACCCGATAGATACGTGTCGGTTAACATTAGATAGTCGGGTTTGACTTTTCCGGGTAACCATGTCCCAAAGATTTTGTCTTCAATGTCTTCAAGCGAATAAAGCACGAGTGGCTCGGGGGTTGAAGCGTTAAGGTTTTTTTCAAGTAGCTCCAGCATATTCTCGGTTTCCTGCAATGTCGTTTCGCCTATTGTATTTCGAAATTCAACGGTGCGTGTTAAAAGAGTCACATCGTGCAACGTTATTGCGGAGCCGGTCATCTCTGCGAACGTGGTTTTTTCGCCTCCTTGGGTAAGCCATGAGTGATGACTTTGCACATGGCTGAGGAATTCGCTGCTTAGGTTTGTTCTGGTCGGTGACGCAACTATGACGCTTTTTGTGCCCTCGCGTATTGCCGGCCGAATCGCGTTGATAATTTCTTCGTAGAAGTTGTAGACTGCTTTGGCGTCGCTTCTTGAACCGCTAAAGTTAATGGTCCGCTCGAGTTTGACGACGTGGGTGAAAACCTTCCAAAGAACAGCTTGGTTTGGTCCTAAACCAATGAGCAGAGCTACTGGGTAGCCGCGCCTGTAAGTCTTAGCTGGCGTCAATTAATCACCGATTGTCTTGCTCTTCTGCTTCTGATCCCACAAATAATCAAGGCTGCGACCATAATTGTGACTACAGCAACGAAAATAGTTGAAGCATTGAATTCGGGAACTTGCGTTTGCCACATATCAGTTTTGTTTGCCACAGTTTTCATAGTGAAATTGATGTTGGAGTAGTTTGAGTATGCTTCGACCAGGATGCCGGTTTGTTTGTCCCAATAGAATGACGTGACGTTTGTTTGTCCTGAGAGAACGGTTCGTTCGGCTCCCGCGTAGGTTCGCTGTGAAGAGCCTGTGATTGTGATGTTTCCCACGTGGGCGTCGTAAAAAGTGTCTCCGACGGACATGTTTGCAGGTATAAAGAAGTCATCGCCCAGCTGCCCCGTTTCTAAGTTCAACGTTATGTTCTCGTACAGGTAAGTTCCGTTTGTAAACTGGGTGGTCATGTTAAGGTTGAGAACTGAGCCCTGGACGTCGACAACATCGGTTCTTGCCCATTGCGCGTCATGGTCAGGCATGTCTCCCGTCACGGCAACTTTGTACTCGATCCAGTCACCTTTCTTTACTCCGACTGAGATGGCGTAAGTTGTCGAAGCGGGAAAGGCAATAAGTATAAACAAAAATAGTGCTGCTAGTGCGAATTTACGCATGCGCCATCGCCTGTTTTCTCTGCTCAGTATCTTTTAAAACTTCCGCGTTTTTTGTTTTCAGAAAGGAATAAAGCTCCGTGTAGAGTATCATAATACACTTGATAATGTTGGGTGGATGTCTACATGAACGTCTTAGGAATTGTTCTCACACTCATCAGCGTCTTATGTACTGCTGGCCCACTCGTTGGAGCAGTCATCGTTTACCAAGATAATCCTGTTGGCCTAGTTATGCCTCCGGCAATTAACGACTTGGTTGGTAACGGATTGGGAAACATGTCGAACTTTGGCATGCCCCAACTTGTAAGCGCGACCTATGATGCTTCTCAGCACACGGAAACCTTGGTTATTAACTTCACAAACCCCGTAAACATGACATTTACCCTTAAGAACGCTTATGCAGAAGTTAGGGATCACGAGGACCAGACCTTTCTGGCAAACGCTACTCTAAATAGCCCTGTTTCTATCGGGCCATGTGAGACTGTTAACGTGACGGTAGTTTGCGCTTGGACGGCTGAAGCTGAATCGTACTTCCATACTACACACCCCCAAGCCTCGACAATTAACGTAGACCTGACACAGTTGACAATTAACGTTAATGACATAATGATCACGTTGGGTCAACCTATCGAGATTTCAAACATACCAATAGGAACGTAGACTAAGGAGGAAAAAATATGCGCAGGGCAATCAACTGGTTTGGGCTGGGTGCGGGAATAACAACAATGCTACTCATTGTCGTGTCTTTGTTCGTGCCTTGGTGGGTTGTTCAAGTCGGCGACGGGCTTTTCCAAATCAATACCTCGCCATTAAACACGAACTTTAGCTTAGCAGGAAGCCCATCCTTTGCTGTGCCAATAATCTGGGCGCTCAATCTTGCAAGTATCCTAACTCTAGCCGTTGGAGGGATACTCATATTCGTCTACTCGCTATTTCCGGCGAAACCTTATGGTCGAAAATTGCTTGATTTTTCGTATAAAAAGCCCCTCTACGCGGTGGTGTTCTTCGTAGCGTCTCTGCTTGCACTCATAATCGTTATGAGAAGCGCTTTTGGTGTAGACGTTCCTTTAGTTGGGGCACAGACTATCCAGCTCCCAAAGTCTATGACACTTGGAACAACAATAACCGCCTTAGTGACGGCTGACTTTGAGTGGCCATTTTGGCTCGCAATTGCGGCAGCGGGATTATGCGTGGCCACTCGACTCTTTCACCAAAGAGCCGTAAACGGCAAGCAGAGCAACCTTTATTTCCCTTCAACTCCTCCGCTGCCTCCGCAACCAAATTAATTGGAAATAAGTAGTTCATGATGCAGTTGTAATTCTTTGGTAGTAAGCCGAGAAGGCTTTATTCTTAAGTTCAACATAACAGTGTACAAATTAGATGATGCAGGTAAAGCGGCAAATGACTGGAAGCAAAGGAAAGTTCGAAGAAGACTTGGGAGTTCTCTTATCTCGACTGACAACTGACATGGATATTAACGGAAAGCAAAAGCTTACGAAACTGAGAGATGACTTAGTTAACCTTCAAAAAGCCAATGTTGTTAAAATCAACCACTCTGTGATGGAACTGGTATGCGCAAAATACCTCATTCAGAAGGATTATGAGGTGCAAGTTGAACATCAGCTCAACGATATTTTGACTTG
>DATJPJ010000112.1:0-5310 GCA_035506455.1 Candidatus Nanoarchaeia archaeon | reverse complement strand
AAGTTAATAACCTAAAGCACAGATGTTTAATTGGAGTCGGAAGTTTTGGAAGCAAAAGCCCGTATGCTTATCCTGTTTCTGCTAGTCCCCATAGCCATTTTGCCAATTGCAACAGCGGCAGCATTATACACTGCGTCAAGTTTTACGCAACCTCAACCTCAAGTAACGACAGCAACTTCTGGCCCTTACGACCGAGTTGGCATAGCAATTGGCGCCGGCATTGCGGTAGGTTTGGCTGCCTTGGGCGCGGGCTTGGCGATATCTTCAGCTGGCACAGCTGCAATTAGCGCTTTAGCCGAGAAGCCTGATACATTTTTCAGAAGCTTCCTCGTGGTGGCACTAGCAGAGGCGCTAGCCATCTACGGCTTAATTATGGGCATTCTGTTATGGATAAAGCTGTAGCAAAGTCACAGAAGCCCCGATTCGTCACGCCTTTTCAACTTTTTGGAGAAAAACTAACTTCGTGATTAGCATTTTATTATATAATTCGTACTCTATACAGGTAGTTAGGAGAAACAGACTCCGTGAAAGGAAAGAGCCAACAAACAGTTTACACGGTCGGGCATTCAACTCGGTCGCTAGACGAGTTTGTTTCATTGATGAAAAACTATGGCGTAGAGTTGGTAGTTGATGTGCGTACTGTCCCTCGATCCAGACACAATCCTCAATTCAATAAGGAAACTCTTCCAAACGTTCTAAAAACGGCGAATCTAAAATATGTCCATATTCCTGAGTTAGGCGGCTTGCGAAGGCCAAAAGCTGACTCTATAAACATGGCTTGGGAGAGCAAATCCTTTCGGGGCTACGCCGATTATATGCAAACAAAAGATTTCGCTGAAAACCTGCTAAAACTCGTCGCGCTCATTCAACAAAGCTGCGTCGCCATTATGTGCGCAGAGGCGGTACCTTGGCGATGCCACCGCAACCTTTTGGCAGATGCGCTCTTGGTCAGAGGAATAAAAGTTTCGCACATCCTCACAGAAACGGGCTGCACCAAACATGAGCTAACGTCGTTTGCCAAAGTAGATGGCAACTCGTTGACTTACCCACTGTTTGTTAAAGAGAAGTCGCAAAGGTCACTCTCGGATTTTGGGGCATCCGAGCAAAGTAGGCTATGATTATTCAGACTTGTTTATTTCCGCTGGAACTGAACCAATTGTTTTAGACATGTTCCTTTGCCACCTAATCACCAAGGCGATGATTGCTACAACAATTGCGGCAGCAGCCGCGATAATTAAATAGTGCAGCATACCAGCCACTATGTTCCAGTTTTGTCCTAAAAACAAGCCCAAGTAAATTAGGATACCGTTCCAGACTATGCAACCGACCGTCGTGTAAGCAATAAACTTTGCAAGAGGCATTCGTGCTGCTCCAGCAGGAAATGATACAATGGTTCGGAAACCTGGAATTAGCCTACTGAAGAAAACCGCTAGAAAACCATATTTGCTAAACCAACCTATTGCAAGTTCCAGTTGGTTTTTGGTGAAAAAGGTTTTTCCAAAGATTTTATGCTCCGCGATAGCATGTGCTCCTTTATATCCTATGTAGTAGTCAACTACGGCGCCTGCAATTCCAGCTAAAGTAGCAATAGTTAGACAAACCCAGAAGTTAAGTTGTCCCACGGAAACAAGATAGCCGGCGAAAGGCAAAATTACCTCACTAGGAACCGGCAAGGAGCTGGATTCTAAAAGCATTAAGAAAAATATTCCAGGGTATCCCCATGACGAGACTGCGGTTGTAACGTTATGAGTTATGAGAACAATACCGCTCCAAAGCCATTGTAAAGAGCCGCCAGGCTTATTTTCGAGGAAAATATCTTCCAAAATCTCTAGCAACACGACTAATATTATTGTTAAGGCTATCGCTGCAAAAACAATTTGGGGCGCCTTTTTTCGCATACGTTCAAATCTTTGCTGGGAGCGCAAAGGACTTCTCAGCTGCTTTTAGAAAGTAAATTTATGATGGCACACACTTATTCGTTGCTCTTTTTTCTAAAAAATATACTTATATGTTATTTCGGCGCAATAGGATTCAAAGAAACATTGTTCAGGTTTGCCAAATGCAGATCGTAGATGGAATTCACCTAGTTGACGAAGCAAGCGCCAACATGGCGCAAAGCAATGTCTACTTATTAGTTAATGGTAAAGAACTCGTTGTTGTTGACACTGGAACACCAGGAAATGCCAAGAAAACGATTGAGTATATCAGAAAGATAAGCCATGAACCCGCCGACGTAATCGCCATTATTATTACACATTATCACATGGACCACACTGGCAGCGTTAAAGAGCTTAAGGAAATGTTGCCCAACGCAAAAGTGGCAGTACATGAAGCAGACGCAGATTTTGTATCTGGAAAAAAACAGCCACCTAAGCCAAAAACCCTCCTGTTAAAGGCTGTTTCATCCTTCGTAAAAATTGAACCGGTCACTGTCGACATTGTTCTAAACGAAAGCAATAACATTGCTCAACTCAAAGTGGTTCACACACCTGGACACACACCGGGGAGTATTGCTCTTCTTGACGAGAAAAGAAAGGCTATCTTCGTGGGTGATACACTCCGGTTTGACGGCGAAAAAATAACTGGCGCTCCTAGCCAGTACACGTTGGACCCAAATCAGGCCAAAGAATCCATAGAGAAAATAGCTAAACTAACCTTTGACGTAATGCTTCCTGGACACGGCAAGCCGATTAAAGAACACGCGTCCGAGGCTGTTAAAAAATTTTCTGACGCGATACGGTGACGCAAATTAAAACAAGAGTTCGGGAAAATATCCAAATAAACACATGCGACACCAATAGTCGAAAAGTTTAGAATCCAGCGGATTGCGAGTTTGAGGCATGGCAAACCAAATAAGCATATAACATCATACAGAAAAGCAGATACAAAAGATGGTCTGGTGTAATCAAAATGGATGTCATGTTACTCTCGGAACAAGAAGTCGCAGAACTGCTCTTCATGGATGAAGTCCTAGAAGTCGTCGAACTAGCATTCAGGGAGCATGCATTGGGATATTCTCAGATGCCTCCGAAAACCTACCTTCATTTCAAACAGCATAATGGCGACCTCCGAACGATGCCAGCTTTCTTGGAAAGGTTGGACATATCGGCAGTCAAAATAGTGAACGTCCACCCTGACAACATGAAACAGCACGGATTGCCCACCGTAATGGCAACCATACATCTTGTTGATCCTAAATCTGGAAAGCCTCTTGCGATAATGGGCGGAAGAAACATAACTGCAATGCGAACAGGAGCTGCCGGAGGTATTGCAGCAAAATACCTCGCCAAGAAAGACTCCAAAGTAGTCAGTTTCATAGGCAGTGGCGTTCAAGCTCGTACACAGCTAGCAGCCCTGCTTCTTGTTTTCCCCGATCTAACTGAAGTTCGAGTGTGGGATGTTTGGCTTGACGCAGCCCAAGCTTTCATGGGCGAACTCCGGGCAAAAAATCCGAAAATTCAGACGAAAATTGCTACAAGCATCGAGTCTGCAGTCGAGGGTGCGGACATAGTTGTAACTACCACTCCCTCAACCAAACCCATTATTCAAAACGAATGGGTTTCTGTTGGAACACACTTTAATTGCATTGGAGCTGACGCGCCAGGCAAAGAAGAAATCGATCCAGCAATTCTCAGACGCTCAAAAATTGTCGTGGACGATTGGGAACAGGCTTCGCACACCGGCGAAATAAACGTCCCTGTGGCTAATGGTTTGATTACCAAGGGTGACTTGTGGGCGGAACTGGGAGAGCTTGTTGCGGGTGTGAAGCCTGGAAGAACCTCCCCCAATGAGATCAGCGTATTCGATGCTACCGGCTTGGCAATTCAAGATGCAGTTACAGCTGAACTTGTTCACCGTAAAGCGATTCAAAAGAAAGCAGGTCGCAGCATAGTGATTTAGCGCGTAGTGGCGGTTCTCCAGCTCGTTTTTGTCTAAGGGTCCATTTCGTTTCAGCCGCAGCTGTCTTTCTTCTCTGACAGGGCTACTGATCCAGCCGCTATTTTGAGGGCACCACTACTTCTGGGAGTTTGAAGACAAGATAATGGGAAGAAACTTTTTCTAATGTCCTTTAATTTGACTCGCTATGTTCTTCCCGAACTCAACGCACCTAGGAAGTTCCCCTTCCCATATAGGACCTGGAATTCCTTTAACTCTTACACTTAGACTCGGTGAAAGAAGATTTAGAGCCGGCAATCTCTTCTTCACCATCTGCTCCAGTTTTTTCACTGCCCTGTCAGGCGTTCTCGCTGTTCCAGAATAAGTGCCGAAAACAGCGACATCCTTGGTTTTCAGACTAAGCGCAGACAACCTGTTAACGAACTTCTTCATAGTCTGCGAAGGCCTGCCCATGTGGTTAGGTGCGCCTAGTATCAGGGCATCGTATTCGGCAAGCTTTTCAATATCGATTTCTTTAACGTCACCAATCGCTGTTTCAAACTCTCCAACTTCGTTAATCCCTTCCAATATTTTCTCAGCCGCTATTCTCGTGTTACCGTACTTTGAATCGTAAGCTGCAAAAACTTTTAGCAAAAACCTAACCTCATCAATTCTTCAATACCAATGGCATCATTAATTCCTTTGCATCCTTGCTTTTTTCCTACTGGAAAACTCTGTTAGCAGTTGGACATTCTCGACGAGCTAAAAAGTTTCTTTCAACTCCAACCACTTAATCCGATTGGTTTAAATTGTATTTTTGCGTGTTCTTTGCGTTGTGGGGTCATAGTCTAGACCGGTATGACGACGGGCTCCAGAGGCAAAACTAAACGGGTTTGCTGACCCCTCGGGGTATGACGAAGCTTTGGAGCTGTCATCGAGAAACCCGTAAGGATCGGCATTGCGCCTGTCCTGGGTAAAGGTCGCCCGTTCAAATCGGGCTGGCCCCACCACATCAACTCACACCAATCATTTCTTAACTTAGTTATTTTGCAATTAACACTCTGAAATCGCATTTTCAGCGTGAGAATTACCGTTCAAGACATATGGAACAGTAACTGCTGCCTCAAAAAAAGAGCGAGTTGTACAAAACGACCAAGTCAGCTCGATTCTACAAAAAGCATGATTGTGCATCTTGCTGGGAAGGAATTATATTATTAATCCATCACAAAAACTGCACAACTATTCGAATCAGATCTGTCTTCGTTCCGCTATACATTTGCCGTTAGCTATTTTTTGTAGCAAATCGATTTGACAATTGACTTACCAATGTGTATTTTATCAAATTAGTATGCTTGGTTAAGCTTTAAATCGAACTAAAATAAAGAAGAATACAGAAAGGAAGCGTATATTTTGGGCGACAAAGAAAGGCTCACA
>DATJPJ010000111.1:0-4364 GCA_035506455.1 Candidatus Nanoarchaeia archaeon | reverse complement strand
CCAATGCTCCAATTAGATTGAGTAAGGTTGATTTGCCACTTCCTGAAGGTCCCAAAATGCAGAGAAACTCTCCTCTTTCTACTTTGAGGTTTACCCCGCGGAGAGCTTCAACTGGGACTTTCCCAAGCTGGTAAGTTTTTTTCAACTCGGTCGCTTCAACAACCGTTTTTTGAATTAAACTGGTATTCATTTTTTTCACCGTTTAATGAGAACAACTTAATTACATCGAAAGGGATTACAGTTGTACCGCTTTAGGTCGGCTTTTTCAGCGATTTTCATTAGCAAACCTTATTATCAAATCTCTTATACTCAAGCCCCATGCGAAAAATGGTCTTAGAGATTTCAGAAACAGAAATCGCAAAATTACCAAATACACCTGTCCAGAAGGTGAAGTCAAATGAAATCTTGCGCCTTCTAAGATTCGACGATAAAGAATTTGCAGCCGTTATGAGAATAGAACTTAAGGACCCTTCATTCAAAATTGAAGAAATGCTCTCTTACACTCAACTTACCAACGCCAAGGTCGAACTTTTAGAACAGGACAAAAATGGCGGGTTAACATACTTTATTAAAGGTGAATTGCCAAAGGGCACCAAACAACAAAAACTTAACTCTATCGGGCTGTCATTTGGCGGTTATTTCCTAACTCCCTTAGAAGTTTTAGATGGTAAGATTAGAATGATTTTTCTCGGAAAGCCCAAACAGTTAAAGACTTTACTGAAAGGTTTCGAAGATATTGGTTTGATTTACAAAGTAGTATCGCTTACAGACGCAACTTTTTCTCCGAGTGCTCCTCTTTCATGCTTGACGCAAAAACAAAAAGCAGTACTCGTTACCTCCTTTAAAGAGGGTTATTACGATGTTCCCAGAAGAATCGGATCACAAGAACTCGCAGCTAAACTTGGTTTGAAGAGTTCCGCATTAATAGAACACCGGAGAAAAGCGGAGAGACGCTTGCTTGCTTCAATACTAAGCGAATCATAGCTTAAACTAAAATCAAAACGAAAAGAATGACAAGGTTTTCTTAAAAAAAGGGGATGCGTAGGTGACATCTCCACGCATTGGGAGGTTCAAATCCCAGCCCCTGCACCAATTACCTCTAATGCGTCGGAAGTTGCGCTCATGGGGTATTCTATGTTTTGGCAACTGTTCCACTGAAGACATGGTAAGAAAAGGCGCTATCATAGGCAAAAACATTATAGTAAGTTATAGAATAATTATAGTAGATGTATAATTATGACCCAAGAAGATGCAACCACTATCCAGCTTAAGAAATCTATCGTAAAGGAGTTAAAGAAGATTAGAAGATATCCAAGAGAAACTTACAATGAAACTATTTCTCATCTAATAAAACTGGCAAAGGAATCCAAAAGCAGAAGGCAATACGACGAGTTTCTTCATAAGATTCAGCAATCAAAAATGAAGGAATTATGGGACAACGAAGAAGACGAGGCTTGGGAACATGCTTAAGGCTGGAGACGTTGTCTTGACGAGTGTGCAGTTTACTGATACGGCTGAAGTTAAGATAAGGCCGGCGGTCGTTCTGTTTGAAGAGTTAGGGAACGTTGTGATAGCGGGCGTCACCAGCAATCTAAAGATGAAAGGAATACCGCTCTCCAAAAGCGAAGGTGCCATAAAAGACAGCGTAATAAAACTAAACTATATCTTTACGGTCTCAGAAGAAATGATTTCGAAAGTAATCATTCATTTGAGCAAAGAGAAAAAGCGACTTATATTCGAGGATCTTTGTAAGAAACTTGACGGTCTGAAAGCGCAACATCAACTTTAAGACAGCAACAAAAATTGCTAATTGTTTTTTTGCAATAACCTGACTTTTAGTTAGATTAGTACAACGACCTTCGAACAAAAAAAGGACAAAGCTGCGAAGAACCTCGATTGGCGATGCCACCAGCCGACTGGAGGTTCAAATCCCACCTCCCTCTTCACCAAAAAAGCAGTTTTTTCACAATGTTTGGTTCTTTCAAAAGAACATTGGAAAATTTAAGATTATTTTAGACATATACTTTTACGGTGATGTTTATGGCTAAAAAGATCACAATAACTCTCCGAGACGACGTCTACCAAGCCCCAAAGGAAAAAGCAGGCGCTCGAAACATCTCTTTCCAAGTCAACAAAATTCTCATCAACTACTTCTCCAAAACAGAAAGCATGTTCGGCACCATGAAAGAGGCAGACCTCAAAGACATTAGAGATCATAAGGATCGCTGCCTATGAGATACATTATGGATTCTTACGCCTGGTTAGCTTACTTCATGGGAACAGAGGAAAGTGGAAAGGCAAAAGCCATAATTGAAAGCCAAGAAGAGAAAATAACCCCGACAATATGCGTAGCCGAAGTGTACGCTAAAACACTCAAGGTTGAAAGGCATAGAACTCGCTGAAAAGCAAAAAACATTCATCAAAGAAAAGAGTGCTCTTGCACCACTTGACGAGTTTGTGGCAATCGAAGCAGCAAACACGCAAATCAGATGAAGAGGGAAACAGAGGGCTGGGGGCTTGCGGACTCTGTCGTCTATGCAACCAGTATACAGAAGAAATCTGAAGTCGTTATGGGGGATGAACACTTCAAGAAAGTCAAAGGGTATTTTTCATTAAGTAGCCTATTTCTCGACAAAAAATGCCATCTGGCAAAAAGCTAGCGTAGATAACAAAAGCTATGAATTAATTCTAGAATTTGAAATTTCTATTCTATGCAATATAATCAGCTATCGTAAAGTACCAATTATGTTGCGACTATCCAAAATCCCGCGATTGCCATATTTTGAACGAACGTCTAACATTACAACAAAATAACTCTTTAAACTGAACAATTAACCTAAATAAACGAATATTTTAGACAAACAGATATTCTTTTAAGGGGCGACGTATTAATCTCTCCTCAGAAAACAAGAGGGAGTTGTTGATGAGAATTCACGAACCAATCCTTCATTGGAACAACTTTACTGTTCCCGAACTACGAGAGATTATTGAGCACTGCATGGCGCTGGAGAGACTTGGGATCGCTCAAGACCAAGAAATGATGCGTTCTATACTGAGAGACATCGACTTGCGCGAAGATCGGCAGCAGAAATCATTCAAGCAAGTCATTGTGCAAGCGCATAACAAAACCCAACCCAAATCTAATAGGCAACAACCGCAGGAATACCTGTTACAAACTGCCTAACAACCAGGAAACCGCGCTGATTTGCTTTAGAAAATTGCTAGAAGAAGCAACTACATAGCGCCAAACGGTATAGCGAATTGCAGGGTTAACAACGGCAACCTTGAAGGCTGTAAAGGCAAGAAAAACATTGCAACTTCTCGCAGGTTATCATAACGCGTGGCTGTTCCGAAATTAGTGCAAACTGGTTATACTTCTTGTTTTCTGACTTTCGTGCACGGCAGAGTAACATTACGCATAAAAGTCTCGTGCCGATTAGGATGCTGGATCAACTCGATTGATGATTAGATGAACGTTCCTAGAATAATCATCGCAGGCACTCAAAGCGGAGTTGGCAAAACAACTATTTCCATAGGACTAATGAGTGCACTAAGAGATGCCGGCTACAAGGTTCAAGGATTCAAAGTAGGTCCAGACTACATCGACCCAGGCTACCACAATGCCGTAACTGGACGACTGTCAGAGAACTTGGACGTCTGGATGGTGCCTCCAGATCAAATCGTAGAAGTTTTCATTAATGCAACAAGGGACGCTGACTTCGCAGTAATCGAGGGTGTTATGGGCCTTTACGATGGACTGAGCGGACTGGACGAGACTGGAAGCACAGCACATATAGCAAAAATCCTGAATTGCCCCGTGATCCTAGTTATCGACGTTCACGATATGGCTAGAACAGCCGCTGCAGTGGCGCTGGGCTACAAGAACTTCGACAAGGGCATCCACATAGCAGGAATAATCCTGAACAACATTGCAAGCAAAACTCACGCGATGTGGTGTCAAGACGCAATAGAAACAATCACAGGAATACCAATAATCGGTTCATTGCCAATCAACAAGGAAATCAAGTTGCCAGAGAGACATCTGGGTCTTATCCCGACAGCAGAAAAAGAAACCATCAATTCGTTCTTTCCCAAAATTAAGGATTTCATTCGAAATAACATCAACATAGACGCGTTCATTAAGGCTGCAGAGTCAGCAGGAGAAATGCCTCGAGTTCAACATCCAATTTACCCATCAGGGAATCACAATAGGAGCGTCGTGATAGGCGTGGCTTTTGACGAAGCATTCAACTTTTACTATCCTGGAAACCTCAGTCTCCTTGAAGCGTACGGGGCAGAAATTGTTCGATTCAGCCCAATACATGACAAAGCCCTTCCATCACGTGTCAACGGATTGTACATTG
>DATJPJ010000110.1:0-3106 GCA_035506455.1 Candidatus Nanoarchaeia archaeon | reverse complement strand
ACTTTACTTACGACTGAGCAGTGTCTTTTAAACAGCAATCGCAACCCTCACCTTATCAAACAAGAAATCGAGCAGTACCTCACAGATTACTTAGGTGTGCGTCATTTTATATGGCTCAAAAATGGCATCCTTGGAGACGACACTGATGGTCACATTGATGATCTTGCACGTTTTGTTAACCCATCAACCATCGTCTGTGCGTTTGAAGATAACCCTGACGACGCCGATTATGGTGCCCTCAAAGAAAACCATGATTTACTCTGCAGCTCAGTAGACCAAGATGGAAAACCTCTCAAGATCATTAAATTGCCTATGCCTAAAGTTGAAAGCGATGAGGGCTACCGCTTACCTGCAAGTTACACTAACTTCTACATAGGCAACACAAAAGTTCTTGTCCCAGTTTTTGATCATCCAAATGATGCAAAAGCGCTGGCGATTCTGCAAGAGCTTTTCCCCAATAGAAAAGTTGTGGGAATATGTTGCAAGGACTTGGTTTACGGCTTTGGAACACTTCACTGCATCAGTCAGCAGCAGCCTTGCCCCACCTGAACGCGTATCTGCTCAAGGGTTCTCTTCTATTCTGGTTTTTCGGTAGGTTTAAAGTCTCCACTGGAATAATAGGTATTTCCACAAAAAATTGGGAGAGCAGAGGCATAAAGGGGTATGGTTAATCAACAACCCATTCGAAGTCGCGGTGT
This sequence comes from Candidatus Nanoarchaeia archaeon, assembly GCA_035506455.1. Lineage (GTDB taxonomy): Archaea > Thermoproteota > Bathyarchaeia > Bathyarchaeales > Bathycorpusculaceae > JADGNF01. The sequence goes on along the minus strand of DATJPJ010000110.1, from coordinate 2,408 downwards.
AAAAGTGCTAAAAGCCGTTTCAGCACCTCTTAGACTTCAAATTTTGAATTTATTGTTCGACAGTAGCGCTCTCTCATATACAGAACTCATGAATCAGCTCAAAATGAATCCAAGCCGAGACGCAGGCAGATTCGCATACCACCTCAAATTTCTCTTAAAAGCTGATTTGGTTGAGGCAGATGTTGAAGCAAAAAAATATTACCTCACCGACCTTGGAAAGATGGTACTTGACGTAGCCGACCGCGTCGAGAAGAAAGCTGTTAAGCCCCGTGGCATGCTGGTTCGTACATCACATTTGACGTTGGAAGAGTTCGATGCTAACAAAATTGCTAATTCACTCATTAAAGAGGCGAAAGTTCCCGCCGAGTTGGCCCAGAAGGCAGCAAAGGAAGCAGAGAAACGCCTAGTTAAATCTAAAACAAAGTACATAACGGCGCCGTTAATTAGGGAAGTCGTGAACGGCATTTTAGTTGAAAAAGGCTATGAAGATTATCGCAACAAACTAACTCGCGTCGGTTTACCCATCCATGAAGTTACTGCTTTGATCGAATCTAAGGAGGTAGCCCAGGATAGTTCGGAAGTCATTGACAAGGCAGGGCAGACTGTTTTGAGTGAATACGCGTTGCTCAATGTGTTTCCTCGAGACATCGCCGATGCGCATCTTTCGGGATCTATCCACATTGACGGATTAGGAACCTGGGTGATGAAGCCCAACGAAGTCATTCATGACCTACGATATTTTTATAGACATGGGTTAAAACTTGATGACCCCGCCCAAGTTTCGATTGCTCCACCTAAAGATTTCAAAACAGCGCTTGTGTTGGCATTCAATGCGTTATTGCACACAAGCAAAGAAACCAATCGGACTCAAACATTTAATTACTTTAACTATTTTTTAGCGCCATTTGTCCGCGGCAACGACGTAGAGAAGCTCAAAGAAAGCCTTCGATTGTTTATTTTAAACATTAATCAATATGTCGATGCAACGTTGGCGCTTGAACTATCTGTCTCTTCCGCTGCTGCACAGAAGGAAGCCATCGTTGCGGAAGGAAAAGTCGTCGGCAAATATGGCGACTACGGAAAAGAAATCCAACTATTAGCTTCATTGATACTAGACATTTATCTCGAGGAAGGCGTACTTAAGCCGCTTCTAAACCCCAAATTGGTCATAAAAATCAACGCGGCCACCATATCCGACGAAAACGCAAAACCAATTCTTCTCAAAGCGCACCAGCTTGCGATGCAGAACGGCACTCCCTATTTTGCCAACCTCACCAAAAAAGAAAACGAAAGCGCAGCGTTCTCTCCTTCAGGTGTAAAATTTTCCTATGACTTGACAGGTGACTGGGAAACCGATACGCTCCGCACTGGTTGCCTAGGCAGCGTTAGCATCAATCTACCTAGGATAACGCAGGAATGCGAGAAAGACAGGAACAAATTTAACGATCTGCTAAAAGAACGCTTCGAACTAGCAGCCCGCGCGCTGAGCATAAAAAGTAACGCGCTAAAACAGTTTGGGAAAAACTCTTTGCCTTTCCTGTTACAGAAAGCTAACGGCGACTGTTATTTCCGCTTAGAAAATTGCGTTCGCATAGTCAACTTGGTAGGGTTCAAGGAAGCAATTGAGGCTTTCACCGGAAAACCAATCAATGCGGAGGAAAGCCGAGCTCTCATCGAGGAAGTGATAGCGAATTTGTTGGCCTTTAGGCAGAAAATTGGCAGGAAATACGGCAAACGTCTCTACCCTGTGATGCTATGCGACAGAGAAGCCTCAGAACGCCTAGCCTTACTCGACATAGAACGTTACGGAGTAGCTAAAGTCAAGTTCTCAGGCACAAGAGACAAACCCTATTACTCTACGCTCAAACATATCGCTATAAAGTCTGCTCAACCTCTTGTGGCTCCAACAGGCACAGTGGAGATGGCACAGCTCACCAAAGACTTAACTTGTGGGGGAAGCCTCGACATCTACGAACTCGAGAGCGGCGAATTCAAAGCCGATGCTCTAATGGATTTGACAGCGCGGATCATCGAAAACAACGCCTCAGAATTCTTCACTTACAACCGCACCGTCAGCTATTGTGACAACTGTAAGAAAAACTGGGTCGGAACACTGCATAAATGTCCAAGTTGTGGCTCAATGAGTACACTAACAACCTTTGACCGATTCAAATTAACATAGACTATTGGACTGCACCAAGTACAAGGGAAAGAAGTGCCATTCTTACCACGACGCCGTTGCCAACCTGCTGGAAATACTTCGCCTGTGGGGTGCTGTCGACTTCGGGAGCTATCTCGTCCACCCTTGGCAACGGATGTAATATTACTAGATCTTTTTTGGCTTTTTCCAGCGTTTTGAGGTCGATTCTGTAGGCGCCTTTGACTTTTGCGTATTCTGCGGCATCTGG
>DATJPJ010000109.1:0-2180 GCA_035506455.1 Candidatus Nanoarchaeia archaeon | reverse complement strand
CTTAGACTCCAACCGGTCAATTTTTCCGCTACGCCATTCATAAAAGTGATCTTTCCGGAAACGTTAGATGAGATAACGGCATCTCCAATGCTTGCTAAAGTGGTTTCCCAGCGCTCTTCGCTTTCTGATAGAGCAATCTGGGCTAACTCTAACTCCTTGGTATAACGTTTCACTTCTTCTTCCATATGTTCCGTTAAGTCTGTCACAACTAAGAAGGTGTTACTTAGGGTGTCTGATTGCAAAGAGTTAACTGACATTAGCGTCGGAACCAAGATGTCGTCTTTTGCTTGAAGTGTTATTTCCTTTGTTACCGCTTCTTTGCGTTCTATTCCTAAGGATATTAACCGTTTCAGAGCAATTAGGTGGGTTGGGAAAACCATGCTTTCGATTCTGGCGCCAACTATTTTCTCAATGGGGCGCTGGATCATTTTTGCAAAGCCAGAGTTGCAGTACAAGACGGTGTTGTCGTCTGAGAGCATGACGGCTCCTTCCCGCATGTCTTCTATGAGCGCCCGGTACGGCTTTTCTGCGCCTGTTATTGTGTAAACTTGCTCGCCTTTGGGAGTGGAAACGAGTAAGCCGTCAACTTCGCCCCGCCTAATGGCATCTAGTGTTTCTTGGGCTTCCTCCAGCTTGATGCGAAGCTCTTTAACCTCGACGGTTAATTCTTCGTTGGTCTTGTTCTGCATTGAAAGTTACCTAAGCTTGGTTTTTCTTTTCTTTTTTCGGGAACAAGTTTAACCCGACAAGGATTTTTTCTTTGTCTGACATGTCGCCGATGAATTTTCGAAGCGGCAAGGGCAGCTTTTTGATGAGTGTTGGGGCAGCGATTATTTCTTCTTTTTTGGCGTATTCTGGCTGCTGGTAAACGTCGATGACTTCAAGTTCGAATCGGTCTTTGAGGTTTTCCTCGCAGATTTTGCGTATATTCTCGATTGCATGGATAGATTTGGGTGTCATGCCTGTGACGTAGAGGCGAAGTACGTATTTTTCTGTGCCAGTTGATTCCAACGATTTTTCGAATTCTTTTGTGGTCTCGCTTTTTTCGTTCACGAAAATTCCTCTATAGTCATGCTGTAGATTTAGGGCGTATATCAAGTCCGACAAGTACGCGCTCAGTATTTGAAAGGTCGCCAATTATCTTTCGTAAAGGTTCAGGTAACTGGCGAACGAGGGTTGGGACAGCGATAATTTGATCGCCCTTGGCAAGTTTAGGATTTTTTAGCAGATCAACAACTTCGATGCTGTAGCGACCCGCGAGGTATTTCTCGCAAATGACCTTTAGGTTCTTAAAGGCTGCCAAGGAATTGGGCGTTTGCCCTGCAACGTAGAGTTTTAAAACGTAGGTCTCAGTATCTTTGACACTTTTGCCTTCATTTGATTCTGCATTCATGGGTTCGATTCTCCTTATTTTATTGTTATGCCCTCGTCTGACAACTGGAACTCTCTCATCTTCTTAGAATGCGACATACCTCTTGATTTGATTACCCGTATTCTGGTTTTAATATCATCATTGAATTCTTTACTGCTCAATGAAATCCAAGTGTCTATCCAAGACGAAATTTGGGCGGCGGATTCATTGCTATTGTCGATTGGCTTAAGTGATGTGAAGAAAGTCGTGATCTGTTGTGTCTTCAAGTAGTCGATGATTCGAGTTAACATGGCTTTGACATCGCTTTCCACGCCAACTGATATCAAGTTAGAGATTGGGTCAATAATAATCGCCGTTGGTTTGAAATCATCAATGGCTCTTTGCATAATTGAAAGGTGCGTTTCAAGCCCGTATAGCGTTGGTCGAGTTGCGTGTATTTGTAAGAGACCTTTTTTAATGTGAGGCTCTAGGTTTATCCTGATTGCATTCATATTTCGTTGAATTTGGTTTGGCGACTCTTCAAGAGCAAAATACAAACAATGTTCGCCATTTTCGCAAACTTGATTTGCAAAGGCGCATGCAATGCTTGTCTTACCTGTTCCAGGCGGCCCAGAAACCATTATTGTGCTGCCTTTGAAAAAGCCCTTCCCGCTAAGCATGGTATCTAGTTCGGGTATTCCTGTTGAATACCGTTCCTTTGGCGCAATATAATCAAGTGCAGCGGATGTTATGGGCATTAATTGGAACCCTCTGTTGTCAATAATGAATGGGTACTCATTTGTTCCGTGCATCGAGCCCCTGTACTTAA
>DATJPJ010000108.1:0-2605 GCA_035506455.1 Candidatus Nanoarchaeia archaeon | reverse complement strand
CAAAACTGGAAGGTTATTAAAAGTTCGAGTTTTCAGAATATAATCTACAGAAAAAGGTTTAACAGCCTTACGAAGATTAGTTTTCATGGCTAAACCCTTTGCAATAGAGCTTCTAACGCAACAACTATATTTTAACCCCTTCCAAACAATGACGGCGGCTTGCCTTCAAATGAAAGTTGGAAGGAAGTTATGGTTTTATCCAATATTCGCTGCATATACATTCCCAAAACACAGAAAAAGAGATAAGACACAAACAGTCCCATTAGTTCAATGGGAACCAAAGCAAAGAAACCTTCCAATCAAATCCAGAAGAGACTAAAGACTATCACTTTTCTCGCAAACGACTGGAGAAAGAAACTGGTTTACCATATTACAAAAAAACCCCTACCTTTCCCATTAACTTTTCAGATTCAAACAAACAACATTTGTAACGGCTCATGCTTAATGTGTCCAATCTCGAAAGAAAAAAACAAAAAGCCTGGAAGAATGTCTGATGAATTGTTCGAGAAGATTGTTAGCGATATCGTCAAAAATAGACCTACAACCGATGAAACGCGTATTTGGTTATTTCTTCAAAATGAGCCCTTAACGGATAACAGTGTCTTCGACAAATTGAAACTAATTAAGAAAATGAGCTACGGAAAAATTCCAACAGGTCTTGTAACAAATGGAACCTTGTTAACAAAGAAAAGAATTGAAGAACTCTGCGAATCCGATGTTGACGAAATATTTTTCAGCATAGATGCATCCACAGAAGAAACCTACAACAAAATAAGAAGAGGACTAAACTACAACCAAGTTTTAGAAAACATAGAAAACCTTCTTGATTCAAATTGCAAAGCACGAATTGTTGTTAGATTCTTGAGGCAAAAAGATAACGATTTTGAACTTAATTCTTTTAGAGAATTTTGGGCCAAAAAAGGCGTCAGCGTAATGACAGATATTGTCAACAACCGAGGGGGTTCTCTATCTAATTTTGAAGACATTCGTTTAACTCATGAAAACTCTTCGCTTAGAAAGAACGTTACTAGTATTCTTGGGTTAATGCTTACAGGAGGATGCTGGGACTTAGCTACCAGTTTTAACGTTCTCTATAATGGAGATGTAATTATATGCTGCAATGACTATGCCAAAAGAATAATTCTCGGCAATGTCAAGAACAATTCAGTAAAAGAAATTTGGAATGGAAAAAAATATCAGGCATTTCGCGAAACTGTTTTCAGCAAAGATTTTGAAAAAATCCCTGAATGCAAAAACTGTTCACTAATAAAATATTCCTAAATGAAAAGTTACGAGAAAAAATAGAACTGAGACATTTATAGACCTCGATTGCTCAAAATTGCCTTCAACATCGTAGCATTTGCAAACTCGAGAGTGCACAAGAGCAAGCCCAAATGCAAATCGTTAGAAAACAAGAAGTGCAGCAAGTATGTCATTTCTTGAAACTGTTTTCTTTTTTTCTTGCCCTTGCTAGGAGTCTTTCCTGGAAATTCTTTTATACCCGTTAGAATCCGGACATTTGTTTCACGCCTCTTCTTTAGGTCGCTCACTAGTTGACCAAATCAGGGACAAGGATTGTTCAAACACTGACTAAGGCAACAATAATTCTTTAATAGCTAGCGATTAACCATGAATATTCGAGGAAGAAAAAATTGTTAATATTAGGCGTTAATGGGAGCCCGCGTGCAGGCGGCAACACTGAAGTAATGTTAAACGAAGCACTGAAATCCGCTAAGACAAGCGGCGCCGAAGTGAAGATGATTCGCCTTTGTGATCACAAAATTGAACCTTGCAAGGGATGCATGATATGCTTCAGAACCGGAAAATGCGCCATCAAGGACGACGGACAAAGCCTATATGAAGAGATCACCCAAGCAAACGGCATAATCTTGGCAAGCCCCTCTTACTTTCAAGGCGTAACGGCTCAAATGAAAACTTTCATAGACCGAATCGGCTTTCTGGGCTTGGCAAGAGAGAAAAAGGATTTCGCGGGCAAAGTCGGCGGAGTAATCGCGGTTGCTCGAAGGTCAGGACTATCTAGCACAGCGTGTGACATGATTATTTTCTTCACTGCTCTTGGCATCGCAATCCCAAGCGGCGGAAGAGTTTATGGCGTCGGAAATGAAATTGGCGACGTTCTAAAAGATCATGAAGGATTAGAAACAGCAAAGCTTCTTGGCAAATCTATTGTTGCTTCCATGGCTTAAAACAGGCATTGGCTATTTCTGCCGCCATTTTCTTAGTGGAATATTGAAAAAGCAATGTGTAACAATTAAACGATCAGCCACACCTGCGTGCGATTAATGCTTATTCAGATCAAGGGTTTTAGGTTTGTTGGAGTGTTTCGGGCATCCAAAGCAGTGTTATGGAGAAGTTGTTTTCCTCCGGGCTAAAACAAATGAAAACACCAAAAGTACCGCCGTTAGGAGCACAAACAGTCCTCCAAATATTGATAGTAGGATCTTGAAGATTGGTTCGCCATGGAGAACATGGTTTGAGGGAAGAGCAAACGCGTAAGCTGCCCAAAAGATGGCGAAGAACACTGCGCCTATTCCCTGCGTTAGAAGCACGACTCGATTGATTAGTTTTCCCTGCATTTTACTCT
>DATJPJ010000107.1:0-8334 GCA_035506455.1 Candidatus Nanoarchaeia archaeon | reverse complement strand
GCCTTCGACCTGGCCCGACACGAAGCAGTGCAGGAAGGACAGACGCTACGGCGAATGGGCGAATTCGAACCTGCTCGCTTAGGTCCCGATGAAATGGAGTACACTACCATTCAGACCGTTCTGGAAAAGCTGGAAAAACGTTTTACACCACTTGCAGTGACCGAGTAGGAGACGTCATTTAGATGGGACCGGTTGTCCCACTATCTTAGACAATGTTATGCAACGGTTTTTCAAGACTGAAATTAGCGCGTTTCGCAGCTCTTCTCCTAAAAGATTTCTGCTCTTGAGTGTTGCTATTTGTTTGACTAGCTCAAAATCACCCAACATTTTGAACCAGGCTTCAAAGTCCCCACGTTCCATATGGAAGACCACAGTTTTCAGCTCGACTGTTCTAATTTTGTTGCAGAAATCCAAAAGGTCATAGGCGTAAATGTGTGTCGGTTTACCTAACTCTGCGTAGAAGTGAAACGCCTTGTCACGTGTTCTTTGCGCCAGAATTTCAAGCGCTCTATCTTTAGTGACTTCCCGCAACTCCAAAGTTTCCTTTCCCTTAGGCGAAATAACATAGTATCCTTTTTCAGGCGTTTCAACCAATCCTGCTCGAACAAGACCAAAAAGGTGTGTCTGGACAGCTTTAGCTTCCTTTCCTTCTTTTCCAAGTTCTTTGGCGATTATGGTTGCCCGCAAGGGTTTTTCGTTAATACCAAGAAACCTCAAAATCTCAATTTTGACTGGTGGCAAATCCATGTAATCCGCCTCGACATTACTGTATGTGCGTTGGTGCTAATCAAACTTTCTTATATATTCTGAACTCATAGAGGGAATAGGGAAAGTATTAGTAGGAACTTACCAATTCCTTAGCTGATAACGTGAGGTGCTAGCATGAAAATTGCAGTTTTCGTTTATGAATATCCTCCAAAAATAGTGGGAGGATTAGGAACATACGCTGCCGAAATCACACGCAAATTCGTTCTAATGGATCACGACGTTACCGTCTTCACGATGAACGATGATGCAGGCACGTTGCCAACTCGTGAGATTTGGCGTGGCATCGAAATTCACCGTCCCCTCCACATTGACGTTTCCGACTCGTTGCCCGACGTTATTGCTGAGGATATTCGTAAGTGGGGTAGGGGGATTAACCTGTTTGGCAAGCTCATGGTTTACAATTATCTCTCTGCGGCAAAGCTCGTTAATGAGCTTATCAAGAAGGAAGGCATGAAATACGACCTCGTTGTGGCACACGACTGGCTCTCCGTTATGGGCGGCATCACCGTAAAACGGGAAAGTGGCTTGCCCTTGGCGTTTCACGTTCATTCCACGGAGCAAGGCAGAACCTTGGGGAACGGCAGTAGCGTTGTAAGTAACATCGAAATGCGTGGTGGCATGATGGCGGACTTGATAGTAACTGTGTCTTATGCTATGAAAGACGAGCTTGTGCAATTGGGGTTCCCGAAGGAGAAAATTCAAGTCAGCTACAACGGTGTTGACCCGCAAAAATACGATCCTTCTAGTGTTACGCCTGAACAGATCAAGAAGGTAAAGGAAAGCTACGGGCTCAAGGAAGACGAGTTAATGATTCTCTTCTTGGGCAGACTCGTGGCTGTAAAGGGCGTCGACAAACTAATCATGGCTATGCCGCACGTACTACAAAAGTTCCCCAAAGCCAAACTCGTAGTCGTCGGTGTTGGGGACCTGCAGGAGTATTTACAGAACCTTGCTCGAACTATACGCATGGATCAGTACGTCAAGTTCCGATTCGACTTCATCCCTGAAGAAGAACGCATACTACACTACGCTGCCTGCGACTTGGCAGCATTCCCAAGCCTCTATGAGCCATTCGGAATAGTTGCACTTGAAGCAATGGCCATGGAGAAGCCGGTTGTAGTTGGCGCAGCTGGCATTAGCGGCATGCGCGAAATCGTTATTTGCTGCGGCGAAGAACAATGTGGTTTTCACGTTGACCCAAACAATCCTTCAGATATTGCGTGGGGAATCATAAGCGCTCTTGAAAGCCCAGAGAAGCGAATGTGGCTAGGTAAGAACGGTCGGAAACGAGTCCTTAAAGAATTCACCTGGAGTCGCATCGCTGAGAAGACCATCGAGCTTTACGAGAAAATTCTTCACCGCTGACCACGTTTGACAAAGAAAAGTCCAAGGCATTCAGCATCTGTTGCAAGATCCAGAGTTGCTCGGGAAGCTGCAATTCTGCTGTATTTTGGAATGGAAAAAGAGTATAGGCAGGCCAAGGTGAAAGCTGCCGCGAACTTGGGTGTCCACGTTCTCCCCTCAAATCTTGAAATTGCACTCGAACTCGACAGTGTTTCTCAAGAAAATGAAGGTTCAGCTCGATTAGGACGTCTAGTTGAGATGCGTGAGGAAGCATTAAAACTTATGAGAATCTTGGCGGTTTATTCCCCTGTTTTAATCGGGAGCGTTTGGAGAGGCACTATTCGTCGCGGAAGCGATGTAGACATTGAAGTTTTCCATGATGGGGCTGAAGAAGTTGTCTCTCTGATTGCGGCTGCAGGTTTGAAAATCCGAAAAACCGAGCGGATAACAACCACGGAGCATGGAAAGACGAGTTTTTCAACCCATGTTTTTGGCGAATCGGTCCAGGGGCATCCTGTAGAAATCGTTGTTCGAGCTGAAGACGAAAAAGACAGAAGGCGAAAATGTGACATATTCGGAGACGAAATCAAAGGTCTTGATGTTCCTCATCTGGAGAAATTGCTAAGCGAAAACCCTGCGCGGAGATTCCTTCCAGAATAAGCTCCCCGTTTTTCTTCTTAATCCATCATTAGAAGCTCTTCCTTCAGCAAAAAAGAACTTAAACATGCGTAAACAATAATGTTTTTTGAACATTCGGCTTGGGTGTTCCAAGTGGCAATTGACAAAAAATCCATGAAAAAAATGTTCCCAAATTTACTCAGGGAACTTGAAGGTAGCGAGAACAAAGTTAGGATTGACTCCGTCCGAGCCGATCCTGTTAAGGCGGAAGAAACCGCAGTTGATGCTGAAGAAGTTATGATAGCCGAAGCTGAGGCTGCACTGCCTGATAAGTTCCGACATTATAATCCCAATATCGTTGACTTCATTAGAAGATGCGACACTGCTCAGCAGGTCGAGGAAATTGTGACGTACCTACTTAGGAGGGAGGAGATAACGGAAGAGTACGCTAGGGAGATTAGGTCGCAACTTAAGAAGGAGGGGTTACGCAGTTTTGGTCCAAAGAAGGAAGATGGCGACTACTTCAAGCAGGGTGGCTTATGCTAGCGACAGTTGATGGTTTATTCCGTCGTCATAATTGAGAACTTTATCTGCCTGACTGGTTTGTTTGCTTTTAGACCGTCGACAAGAGCCTTTAGGCGATTGGATGGTCCTTTAACAACCATGACTTCGAGGCACTCATTTTCAGTCAGGTGAGAATGCAGGTAAGCGGTTACCATGTCTTCAAATTCGTGTTGTAGCTGGAAGAGCTCGTCGTTTTTTTCAGTTTTTTCATAGAGGACAGAAATAGTCGCGATTACTGTTCCTTTGAGTTTTTCTAACTTGCTGTACTCTGAAATGTACATTCGAAGTGCTTGCCTGACGACTTCTGACCTGGTGGCGGTGCGGTCTTCTTGGCCTAGCGTAGAGTCGAGTTCCTCTAGCAGTTCAGTCGGTAAGGAGAGGCTAATTATGCTCATTTAAATCACGTTGAATATGCGAGAAGGCGTTTCACGCTAATAAGACTACTGAAGATTAGGGAAAAAAGGGTTCTGCGCAAAAAGTAATAAGTAGGGATGCATCCAGTTTGGGAAGGCGTTGATCTCATGCAAGACGCAAAGTTTGTGATGCTTGCTGCCTCTATAATGGGGGCATTGGTGGGCGTGTACTTGGCAACAGTTGCTAACCCTCTTGAAAACTACTTCTATTTCATGGCTCTGTTCGCGATAATTGGCGCTGGCTTGGCTAACGTTGTGTTGTTTGTGTCGGTTAAAATTTACGAATTCATAAAGAGCTAGTGCATTTACAAGAGATCAGAGATTGACTTTTAGTTATTAAAAACCAGACAAAATCTAATAAGCAACGGCGCGCATTTTAATTTAATGGAAGATTGGCTGGCACCACTTAATCATGGAAGATCACGTGACTTCATATTAAAAGTATCTAACCTAACAGTGCAGATTCAAAATTAGTCAATACTTGAGCATGTGAGTTTTAGAGTGAAGCGGGTATTGTGATCGCCGTTTCCATCGCACTTATTCTGTTGACCCGGTTAATCTACGAGAACATCGTGTTGGGCTTAATTTCTGAGGAGCTCGCCATTTCAAAAGGAGTAAGCATCTCAAAAAACTAACTTGTTATATTTGCTATTGGTCTCCGTCACAGTTGCTATAGGTATTCAAATTACGGGTACACTTCTCGTTGGTTTTCTTGTTGTTACTCCTGCGGCGGCAGCAAGAATTGTTAGTGGCAACATGTCGCGGTATCTTACTTTAAGCGCAGTATTTGGCGCAATTTCTGCTATATCGGGTGTTTTGCTGTCGGTCTACTTCAAAGTTCTTCTAGGTTCGCTGGTGGTTATTTCAGGCGTCGTAATCTTCGTGATCGTTTTACCGATAAGATGATGCAAGAAAATAGATTATTGATCAATCATTTTTGCAAAATTGTTCTGAAGGTTTAAGCGTAGATTATGAGGGTCGGGTACCTTGTTTCTGATTGTAAAATAATCTAAGGTAAATAATTGTTTTAAGAGTTGATAACTAAGCTCGACGTGTCTAGAAAATGCCGTTCATCTGATCAGGCGTTCGTTTTAGCTTGCTTGTATCTGGTATCATCTGCTTTTGTGTTTGAGTTTTGGGCGAAAGGCTAAATACGTGCAAAGCTAAGCATGGTCTAAAAGAAAGTAAATAAACAAGCTCACCGTAAAATACAGAAAACTACTACCCAGAGGAATTCGTGTGAAGAGAACTGCCATAATCATTGCATTAACAATATTTTCATTGGCTATAATGCTGCCTATGTCCTTGAATCTGCAGGCAACAAATGCCCAAACTGGCTACTCGATTCAGCATGTGGACCAAAGCGTGCAGCTTCTGGAGTCTGGGCATGTCGTTGTATCCGACACGTTCACTTTGACTGGTACTCTGCCTTCCAGCTTTTTGGTTGGCATGCCCTTCAAGTATAGTAGTTACATTCTGAAAGGCGTTGCTTACGACAGCAACTATAATGTTCTTTCTTTAACTTTGGGGGTTCAGTTTATGAGTCAAAGCGGTTTCTATGCGGCCAGTGTTGCTTTGCCATCAGGAACTCCAAACACGTTCACTGTGGTTTTCATTTTTTCCAACAATGCACTTACTTCAACGCCTGAAGGATACAACCTTGATTTTCCAGCTTATCCGAGCTTAACGCAAACGGCGGGTGACTGTAATGTTACCATCGTATTACCTTCAGGAATGACGCTTAACGGTATTGACAAGAGTGACGGACCAGTTAACGCCACGAACTATGATACACAGAATCTGGCGGCGTTCACTTACTCTCCTGGCACTGGCCGAGTGGGCATCTCAACGGGGTACGTTCAGCAAGTCAACATTCCTTCGCTAAATCGTCAAATCGGCATAAGCGCCTCTGGAACAATAACTGTCACCGACACATATCGGATCGTCGATAACTCCTCAAATAGTATCGCCTTTTTCCTCGTCAATTTGCCTCTTACTGCTCAAGATATCACTGCAAGAGACCAATTTGGTAGAGTCTTGACTCTAGCAACGTATCAAACTAACAGTCAAGTTTACGTTCAAAACGTTACTTTGGTGGTTCCTATTAATCAGGGTGAATCTGCAGATTTGAGCTTAGACTACTCATTGCCAAGCGTTTCTCCTGCTCAGTTCTCTCGATACGTTCTGACAATTGACTTGCTTCCTTACTTTAACTACTATATCGACAGTGCAACTGTTACAATAACGCCTCCTGAAGGTGCAACCATTGTAGCCCCGACGATTTCTCAACTTGGTTACTCTGGGGCAATCACTAGAACTGCTTTCCAAGAGACTGTTACCTTCTACAGACAAGGCGTCAGTTTCGTCGATAGCGTCATCCCCTCTCAAGATAATGTGGCGATAACTTTCGACTACAATCCATTGTGGATAGCCTTCCGTCCAACCTCTTGGATGTGGGCAATCACCGCTGTGGGCTTGGTAGTCGTGGCACTGTGGATGAGACCTAAAGCTAAACCTTCAGCAGCGCCCAAAACTGTTTACAGAGTAGCGCCCGGTGCTGTAATGACTCCTGAGAGTGTTAACGAGTTCGTAGACGCTTACGAGGAGAAAATAAAGATAACTCGTGATATGAGTACACTCGAAGCCAGAGCAGCCCATGGTAGAATCCCCAGAAGACGCTATAAGGTCCAACGAATCGCGATGGAGCAGCGTCTTGAATCATTGGCGCACACTATCGGAACACTAAAAGAAATCTTGCGCAGTGCTGGGGGTAGCTATGCCGATCTCGTCAGGCAATTGGAAACTGCTGAAGTGGAATCTGAAGAGGTAGAGATGACTCTTAAGAACCTAGAAATAAACCATGAGACCGGCGAAATCGGGATGGAAGCATACCGCAAACAGTTAGCAGACCTCGAGCGGCGCAAAACGAAAGCGGAAACACGGGTAAACGAACTTCTGCTTAGACTCCGTGCAGAACTTCGATAATTTACCTAAACGCTTTTATTTCCCTTTTTAGCCTCTGATAGAATTCAATAGAAGGAACCAAAAATGGTAAAAATAATGGTTGACAACAGTAAATGCAACGGATGCGAAACCTGCGTAAACACATGCCCCATAGGCGTTTACGAAATGAAAGAGGGCAAATCTAACCCCGTCAAGGTTGACGAGTGTCTCGTTTGCCGCGCTTGCGAAGCTCAGTGCCCACAAGGCGCCATCCAAGTAATCGAGTAAGCGTTTTCAGCTTCCCGATTATCTAATGCATAGTCTGTTAGCTCTTCCGAGGGGTTAACTGACTCAACTTTTCTTTGCTTTTCTTATCTTAACTTATTTGCTCAAAATGAGTCGTAGCTTCTTTCAACGCATTCTTCCGGTAGCGTCGCTCTTTTTTTGCTTTCCTCGAAGATTTTATTAACGTATTCAGCTAAGGTCAGTCCGTGCCTCTTGGCGATTCTTTTCAGGACATTGTTAATGCCCGTGCTGTACTGCACTGCTTTCTTAGGTTTGTCCGCGATGTTTTTTGGAATGCCAATGTTATCTGCGGCTTTGCGCAAAGTAAGTTTTCTGAGCGAGTCAGCTTTCCTTTCAAACTTGAGCTCGGTAGGCAAACTCATGGCAAACTTGGCGACGGCGAATGACCCAAATGGTAGGCGCAGTTCAACATCAAAGTAGTTGCATACTTTCTCGTCCCGTTCAATGTTACTCTCATGAATCACATTTACGTCGTGGAACATTGTCCGCCTGACTGCGTTATCGCCATCTAAAATGTACTCGTTGACGTAGCGTTGATATCCGCCGAATAACTCGTCGGCACCTTGTCCAGCTAACATGACATGTAAGCCTTCTGCTGAAGCTTTCTGGGCGTTCCAGAAAAACGGAACTCCAACGGCCGCTTTTATAGGGTCGGGTTCCTCGACAATTCCCACAACTTCGTGTATGTCTCGCTCAACGTCAGGTTCATTGAATAAATGCACATGCAAAGGCAGCTCCAACTGCTCCGCAGCTTTAATTGCTTCTTCAGTTTCAGGTTGGTCCTTCATGCTAACATGAATTAATTGAACGCCTACGCCAGTGTTTTTTGCTAAGCTTGCCACTATGCTGCTGTCTAAGCCGCCTGAAAATGCAACTGCAACCTCTTTTTGCCCAGTCACCCTCTGGAGAACGGATTTTTGAAGCAGTTTTTGCAATCTTGCTGCTGCTTCGGTAATAGAAATAACTCTCGGCTCGGAAAACTTCAATACTCTCACGGGGGCAAATTTGAAGCCGTTGTGTGTTATAGTTCCTACATTTCCAGGAGGAAAAGATTTTGGCTCGTCAATTCCAAGCCTCCACAATGCTGCGCGATTTGACGCAATTGCTGCAATTTCGGAGGTCTCACCGAAGTATAGAGGTTGAACACCCACTGGGTCCCTTGCTGTGATGAAGCCGGAGGGTCGGGTGATTATGAGTGCGTATTCGCCTTCTACTTTCTTCAAAACTGACTGGGCAAATTTGAGGTAGTTTTGGGTTAGATGTTTTTTGATGATTTCCGCTGCAGACATCTGGGTGTTAGCAGCAAATGTTCTCCCTTCGAAGACCAAATATGCCTCATCCAACTTTACAATGGTTGGTTTGTTTAATGACGAATCTA
>DATJPJ010000106.1:0-7663 GCA_035506455.1 Candidatus Nanoarchaeia archaeon | reverse complement strand
ATCTTAGGCTTACAGTGCACCGACTCCTGGTACGTAGCCCACTCAGAAGACCTACTCTACCGATCAGGCTACAACCAATTCGTCAAAGCAGGACCAAAAAGCGACTTTCTAAGAGTACTTCACTCTTCAGGAAAACTCAACGAAGACATGGTAAGCGTAGAATACAATAACAAACGCATCTACATCGACAACATGGACAACACAATCTACAGCATAAACACCCAATACGCAGGCAACTCAGTCGGATTCAAAAAACTCGCCTTCAGACTCGCCATACGCAAAGCCAGCAGCGAAGGATGGCTAGCCGAACACATGCTACTCATGGGCGTACACGGACCTGACGACAGAAAAACCTACTTCGCAGGCGCATTCCCAAGCGCATGCGGCAAAACCTCAACCGCCATGCTACCAGGCGAAACAATTCTCGGAGACGACATCGCATACTTACGCGCCGTAGACCAAGTCGCACGCGCAGTAAACGTGGAGTCAGGCATATTCGGAATTATCCAAGACGTCAACCCAAAAGATGATTCCCTAATCTACAAAGTGCTAACAACCCCAGGCGAAATCATATTCTCCAATATCCTCGTCAAAGACGGCAAACCCTACTGGCTAGGTATGGGCAGCGAAATCCCCAAAGACGGCATAAACTACACAGGCCCATGGTACGAAGGCAAAAAAGACGCAGAAGGCAACGAAATCCCACCAGCAAACAAAAACGCACGCTACGCAGTAGCCCTAAAAGCTCTCGAAAACTGCGACCCCGAACTAGACAACCCACAAGGCGTAGAATTAGGCGGCATAATGTACGGAGGCCGAGACACAAAAGCCTACGTCCCAGTCCAACAAAGCTTCGACTGGTGCCACGGCATAATCGCTTACGGCGCTTCTCTAGAAACCGAAACCACCTTCGCCACAATCGGGAAGGAAGGCGTCCCGGAAATTAACATGATGAGCATACAAGACTTCATTTCCATCCCACTAGGACAAAACGTCCGCAACAACATAGAATTCGGCAAAAAACTCAAAAAAGCACCCGTCGTCTTCGGAGTCAACTACTTCCTAAAAGACAAAGACACGGGCAAATACGTAAACTCCCCCCAGGACAAACACGTATGGATCAAATGGATGGAACAGCGAGTCCACAACGAAGTCGAAGCCCTAAAGTCTCCAACAGGCTGGATACCCAAATACGACGATCTACGCAGGCTATTCAAACAAGTTCTAAACAAAGAATACACGAAAGAAGACTACGTGAAGCAATTCACAATACGCGTACCAGAGAACCTAGGCAAAATCGAGCGTGTCCAACGCTTCTACCAAGAGAACGTTTCCGACACACCACTGGAGCTATTTGGCATACTCTACCTACAAAGGGAACGCCTCTCGAAAGCGAGAGCGGCGTTTGGCGACTACATCTCACCCGAACAATTCGAAGGATAGTCTAACCAAGTAAATTGGCTTAAAAAAAATGTTTCAGACGGATATATTTGGGATTCCACAAATCCCCCTACTGCCTGAACACTGATCACTAATTCATAACGGTTAAAAACCTTCGAGAACAAACCCATGACAATCAAAAACACCAACAAAAGTGACAAAAAAATGATGAATAATGCAACTCTCAAGAAACCCGGACTATACAAGATAAACTTGGCAAAAATAGACGGCGAAGGCACATTCCCATGCCCCAAGTGCGGAACGGCGATCTCACCAGACGACGAAAGCGAAGAAGTCTACAAAATTGTCGAAACAAAAGTGATTAACGACGAACTCACGCAGCTTGTTATATCATGCAACACATGCAAAACAAAAATTGAGCTCACAGGCTTCGAGCAATCCATGGGCCTCACAGATGAAGAATAAAACCAATCCAAAAAAGCCCAGCTATTTTCTCCCAAACTAAGCAAAAATTAGAACGAAGTCTAAAGAGCAACAGAATCATTAACTACGTAAAAATAAACAGAAAATCAAATTAACTCACTTATGATAGCTAACACCAAGCGTGACCACAAAATGTCTACTGAAGCCAATAATAAACCACGCAAAAAAGGCATCTACGCTTTAGCAGCCCTCGCACTAATTCTAGGAATAGGAGCAATTTCAGTAGGCGCCCTAAGCTTCTTTCAAAACCCGACCTACACCATTTTGTCGGGAGTCAAAGAAACAAAAATAACCTTTATCAACACTTCAATAGAAAACACTTCCCAAACAACAAATTACGAAAACAAAAACTGGACAGCATCATACGAACCAGGCAAAACACTAACCCTCGACGAATCATTATACACAACCTCGGACACAGGAGTAACCATGATAACGACCGTTATCAGCAATACCCCCGGCTTTGTATTCAAAGAAAGCTCCATTTCGCTACCTGCTTTCGTCCCTTACGCAGCCAACATTTCAACCGCGTCCGAAAGAATAGAACTCACCTTTCAAACACCATCCACACCTTACACTGGAGAATTCAAATACACAGTCTACTATAACCTAACAATACCTTAACAAGACCAAATTATCAAAAATTCCAGCCTCTAAGGTTCGCTCCATTCCTCGTCATGAGATGATTTTATTAGCTTCCAAAGCAGTTCTCAAGTTGAGGCACAGAAGTTTGGGCAATGGCAGACGAAAAATGCTTGCCGCCAGAGACGACCTGGCGGATGCCATCAGCAAAATTGCCGAACGCCGCGGGTTCACGTTATTCGGATACCTCAACGACTTGTTGGAGTTAGCCATAAAAGTTGATGGCATGGGCGTCAGCCTAAAAGAAGCCGTAGACTCCTATGAGCTGGCAAGAGAAGTCAAAGACGCCAGCTTCACGCTCGTTCTCGAAAGCCTCCTTTACGACACTGTAGGCATTGCATATGAGAAAGCAAATGAAAGAACTCTAAAAGCATGGTATGATGCAGGGGCATGGATAGCATTACGATACGTCGCACGGGGCATAAAAGACCCCTTGATCGTTTATGAGCGCGAACTGAAAGTCTTCGGCTGGAACATCCCTGGAATCAGCATTGAAAGATCCGGGAAAACGGTTTCAGTTCGAATCCTGAGCCCACGATTCTCCGACTCATACACAGTCTTGTTTAATCGTTTTCTGGAAGGCTTCTTAGAAGGCTCAGGCTACAGCATCACCTTCAACGAAGTAGGTCGAGGAAACATACGTCTGGAAGCAGTTAAGAAGGGGAGCTGATGGCCACAGGCAAAGGCAAAAAACTAGTCTACATATCCGAAGACCTGCTAGAAAAAGCCGCCAAAGTGTCCAGAGCCGAAGGAGTTTCACTAAGCAAGCTCATAGAGGGCGCTATAAACGAAGCAGTGAAGGTCAACGAATTAGGATACTCCTCCAAACAAATGGCAGAGTTTTTTAACCTCTTGCAGACAAACCGCGTCTTAGGCGGTCTTTTCGTTCCATCAGGCGTCTTGGACTACATGATAGGAAAAACCTTCAAAGACGACGCTCAACAACTGCAAGAATTATGGTACGAAAGCGGCAGATGGAACGGCAAATACCTTAAAGAAAAATTCAACGACCCCGTCGCCGCCTTTCGAGATTTCTTGGGACTCAGCCGATGGGACCTAAACGAAGTAGACGTAAAAGCAGATGCAAACACGGTGAAGGTTCGATGTATCTCCACTATTCTATCGATCGAAGGGACACAATTGCTCGCGCGATTCATAGAAGGCATACTTAACGGCATGGACTACTCGACAACAAAAAATAGCTCATTAAAAGGCATGATTATCATAGAATTCAAGAAATAGCTCGGCTTTACCGAGGACATGTTATGGGCGAATATATCCGGCTAAACTAGAATGTATACAAACCCGATTTATCCCGTTCAATTGTTTACACAAACTTAAATAGCCATTGTACAAATAACTTCAGCCATAAACTTAAAGGAGATAAGAAAAATGCAAAAAACAAAATCTAAAATTCTGACGTTAGTATTCCTCTCCGCAATGATGCTCGCCATGATTCCACTAGCAGCAGCAGTTTCACCGTCAAACATCCTCATAAACGCAACGACCGCGCCAAGCGTAGCTGGTCAACAAATCGCCTCTTCAGGTACACTTAACCTGTACTTTGGAAACGTAACTGTCCTAGGCGCGCAATTCCAACTATACGTAAGCACAAACGGTCTCGCAAACATCGGCGCCTCAGACACAGCTTGGGGACCACTCTTCCTCACCGGTAACCTAACCCAGACAAGCACAAGCTCATACACAGGATTCAAAGTTGGGTTTAACTGGGTAAATGGAACTCTTCCAGCCCTAGCAGGAGGCAACTACTACGTTAAACTCTACGACGGAAACCCCGCCGACACAGTAGTAACCGACACATACTTCACCGTTATAGGAGGCTTTACAGTAAAGCCAACTTCAGGACCAGCAGGTGCATCTCTAGTAATTTCAGGATCAGGCTTCCTAACAAACGACTACGTAAACGTGACCTACGCTGACATCCTCGCACCCCACGGAACAATTGCAAACCTCACCGCTACTGACAACATGACAGGCGCTTTCAGCATCACCGTCCCGGCACCAGACACACTGACCAATCTCGCTCCCGGACTCCAAGTAAACTCAACAAGCGCCCAGAACATTATATTCACGGTACAACAAAACAAAACTGGCGTTTTAGCTACAACCCAGACTTACACTGAAAACGCACGAGGTATTCTGCAAGTTGGTGCAGCAGTCGCAACAACCGGAAACGTATACGGCAACCTCACCGACCTAACAGGAACAGTATCAGTTCCAGTCGGTCAAACACTATACGTCTCTGGAAACAGCTTCTACCCAGGAACAGTAAATATCTACTTCGACAACACATCATTACTCACAACAACCACAGCAAACGCCACGGGCTTCTTTAACGTATCAATCACAATCCCGATCACCACCGTAGGAACACACACAATCCTAGCAGCAGACACAGACGCAAACATGATAGTCTTCATCAATGTACTTCCAACACTAATCTTGACACCTAAAACTGGAGTAGTCGGAACAACCGTTGCAGTGACCGGCTTCGGATTACCAGCAAACAGCGCACTATACATCTACTGGCATGAAACATCCCTCGGCGACGGCACCTGGTACTGGACAAACAACGCCACCACAGGAGCAAACGGTCAATTTAACGTTACACTTTCCTTCAACGTTCCACATGCATACGGAGGCATACACGCAGTAACAGCCTACACAACATACACAGGCCTAACATCGGCGACACCAACAGCAGTATCTGCAAGCGCAAACTTCAACGTAACCCCAACTCTAGTACTAACTCCATCTGGCCTAAACAACACAGGCGCACTAGCATGGGCAAACGCTACTGGCTTACTCCCGAGCACCACCTACCTTCCAGACCTTGACAATCTGCAACTAGGTCTTGCTGGAATAGTAGAGCCCTACGCAACTGGTCCAGCATCAGCAGCCAATGGTGATCTCGCCTTTGCATTCGTCGACGCAGGTCTAAGACCAGGAATGCACGTAGTTTCGTTGGCCGCGGAAGAAGCCATTATGCCAGCAGTCTACACAACATTCAATGTAGGAATTTTGAATGACCCAACTGCCACTCTCGTGAGCGGCCTGAACACCACAGTCACAACAGCCGGCAACGTCACATCACTGCTACCGCTTCTAACAAGCATAAACTCAACAGTTAACGCAAACACCGCAACACTAATAACCATCCAAACAGCCACAGGCACAATCCAAACAACACTCGCAGCACTCAACGCCTCAATCATCGCCATTAACGGTAACGTCGCAACTCTCAGCACAACACTGGGCACAGTAAACACCAACATACAAGGCGTATCAACCTCTGTATCAGGCCTTAGCAGCTCTATCTCAGGCATCCAAGGCAGCATCACAAGCATTAACAACGGAATCGCAACAGTTACTACAAACGTTGGCTCAGTAAAGACTGAACTAGACACCGTTAACGCAGTACTAGCAGCAGTCGCAGGACAAAATGCAAACATCACAACCTCCCTCGGAACAGTCCAAACCTCTTTAGACTCGATCGGCACGACAGTCACAAGCATACACGGCGACACAGCAACAATCATAACTGACCTCGGAACACTCACAGGCACAGTCACAGGCATATCAGGCGACACAGCAACAATCAAGACAGACTTAGGCACGATGCAAACAAGCATAGGCAACCTCGGAACAACCACAAACGCGATACAATCAACACTAGGCTCAGTACAATCAGACGTAAGCAGCACCAAGACAACAACTGCAGGTCTATCCCCGCTCATCATAGTCGCAATAGTGCTTGCCCTCATCGCAGCAATCGCTGCAATAGCAAGCATCGTGTTGATGCGCAGAAAGATCGCAGGATAAAAAATCAACCAAAAAGAGCCCAAAAAGCTCTTCCCCTTTCCTTTTCTTTGTTATTTTTCCATTCAGTCAACACATTCTTTGGTATGACCCAACAAAATTTTTGTTGTCCACCAAAAGTTGCTAAAAAGCAACAACCCAAAAGCTAAAACACAACGCTTCATCTAATACCAAACTGTATGATCCCAGAAGAACAACAAACCGTCCCGACAATCGGCGTCCTACCCTTCATTTATGAAATTCGCGACGAGAAACAGGGCTTCTCTTTTCCAGCGGAACTCGCCTGCATTGTCTACATCGCAGAGACTCAGAGAAAAAAAGCAACCTTTCTTCGAGAAAAACCCGAGAAAATTGTGTTCATCTCAAAAACTAGTTATCCTCTGTGGCTAGTTCAAACGGGGAAAAAATGTGTATTAACTGACGGGCTAACTGGCTCAGAGTACATATTTAAGTTTAGCAAACCCACTAAAACGCCTACCTTTATCGAAGAGCTCATGAAAAACTCCCCCGATCCCGAGAAATTCGTTGAGTCACTTGAAAACCAAGCTGAATCAGCCAAAGATTTTAGCAGCAACGTGAACGTGGTGTTTTCAAGCTTAGTCACCAACAGAGAGCTCTTGAACTTCTTTCAGGAATCACTCAAGATCGCTAAACAAGAAGCGATGCAAGAAGCAACTATTCCAAGTGATTTTGACTCCAACAGTGCAGCCCAAACAGCACAGGTTTTCACAAGCTGTATGAGGACGGTTATGGCTGACGCGAGAGGACTACAGGTCGCTATTGCCTTTCTCAAGGGAGAGGCCGAATTCCATGAAAAAGCTGCACATAATGAAATTGAACAATTTACAAAAAAATGCGACGCAGAAATTTCCGTCCTTAAGCCAATCGTCGACAAGAACGTGAAGAAGATTTCGCAAAAAGCCGATAGAACTTTGTCGATGCTGCGTAAGACCGCTGAAAAAAAAGTTGCCTTGCTCGAAAAGCGGCGCGAGATTTTTCTTCACAAGCTCCAATTGGCAGAGCAAAGAGTGGAATCCATTCAACATCGAATCGAAGCTGGCAAGTCGAAGAAGAAGCATTCCAGGTCTTCTTTCGGCTCGTTTGCAAAGAATAAGTACGAACAAGATGTGGAAAAAATAAAGAAGGAAGTAAGAACTATAACGGAAGAGACGGAAAACCTCAAAAAAATAGCGACTGCCCGCATCAAGCAACGGCAAGAGGAATTTGACGCAGCTATTTCGCAGGAAGAGTTCAAACTCATTCAAATCCAAAATGCTTACCAAGCTAAGATCGAGAT